>DFSK01000095.1:18628-27478 GCA_002378605.1 Alphaproteobacteria bacterium UBA3439 | reverse complement strand
TCAATCATCAAAATCACCCAATTGCTGGCCGTCTTGCCCTTAGGGGTAGATGGGCATGATCGGAGCTTTTGGCAAGCCCGACGCGCACTTTGCCAGTAAATTGCAGCAATCACAGCCATAGCATGGCGCATTTTCGACCAGAAAAATGCGATCTGCGGCTATTTAGGCTTGGCGATCAATGCACAAGATGCGTAGCCTTTACCATCGACGGCACCTCACAAGACAAGGTTTCCAATATGCATTTAAATGACGAAGAAAAGGCCATGCTTAACGGCGATTTTGGCAAGGCAAGACAATGGGCGATTGATCACCAGATCAAGGTAGGCGCATTCTTTGATGCGCCCGATATGGTAACGGTTAGTCAGGCGCATATGATGGCCGATCCTGAATCAGTTGGCGAGGCTGGCGTGGCCTTTATGGAATCCATCGCCAATGATGGTGGCCGCGTTGTCATCCCAATGATCACTGACCCGCGCGGTGTTGATCTCAATCATTATCGCCCGCTTGGCCAAACCGAAGAAATGGCCAACATCGAGCGCCGTTTCATCGCCGCTTGCGAGACGGTTGGCATTATGATGACCAATACTTGTGTCAATTATCAAACCATCATGCCGCCATTGCTTGGCGATCATGTTGCCTATGGCGATACCGGCGTTGTGATCTATTCGAACAGCGTTTGTGGCGCACGGTCCAATTTCGAAGGCGGCCCATCTGCATTGGCGGCTGGTCTTACCGGACGCACGCCGCGCTATGGCTTGCATCTTGACCAGAACCGCAAAGCAACACGCCGCTTTCATGTGACGGTTCAGCCAGCCGAATTGACCGATTGGGGTGTTCTTGGCGCGGTGATTGGCCGGATGGCCGGATCTTATTGGGAGGTGCCGGTTATCGAAGGCATCGAGCGCGTACCAACATCGGATGAGATCAAACATTTTGGCGCGGCAATGGCCAGCTATGGATCAATCCCGCTTTTTCACATGATTGGCATTACACCCGAAGCGTCAAACCTGGCGGCGGTTGGTGGCACCAATCTGCCAGTCACCCACATAACCAAAACCGATCTTGCGTCCTTGCGAAGCGATTTTGCCAGTAAAGGTGAACGGCCGGATGTGGTGGTTTTTGCCGCCCCGCAATTGTCCATTGTCGAAATGGAACAGGTCGCCCGCCTCGTTGATGGCCATAAATTGCAACTGCCACTGATTGTATGTACTTCGCCGCAAACCTATGGCGATGCTGGGCGAATGGGCTTTATCGACAAAATCGAAACAGCTGGCGGCACGGTGCTTGAAGGCACCTGTTTTTACAATCAATATGCCCGCGAAATTGGCGAGGCAAATGGGTGGGTTCGCCTTCTCAGCAATTCGGCAAAGATTGTCAATATTTTAGGTGGGTACGGTTATAAGCCAGCCCTTGCCAGCATGCAGGATTGTATTGCAGCGGCCATTCACGGAGAAATGATCTGATGAAACGATTAAAATGTCATAAAGGCGTTGGGCCAAAGGTTACTGGCGAAGCGCTTGTTGCCGATGATAATTTTTCCGCACGCTATGATCTTGACCGAATAAAGGGGGTGTTTTCACGCCCACAGCACAAGCTTGCCGGACAATCATATGATCAGAAAATCCTGGTGTTCAACACGGCAAAAGGTGGTGTTGCAACAGCGTGGATGCTGCATGAAATGACCGCCAGGGGAATCACGCCAAAGGGCATTTTATTTAATGAGGCAAACACCATTCTGGTGCAAGGGGCGGCATTGGCCAATATGGCCATGTGTGACAGATTTGAAGATGGCGACGTTACCACCCTTATCAAGTCAGGACAGATCATTGAGATTGACCCTGCAATGGGCGAGGTCACAATTCTCGATTAAATCAGGCAAACAAAGTGAGGCGACCGATCCGCTGGCTAGAGCGGGCCAAAGGCAAATTCGGCTGAGCCGACAGGCTTGTCCTGCTTGCGGTTATCAGCATGCCATTTTGCCTGATCAAAATCATAATGATATTTTTCATTGAGCTTGTTGGCGATTTTCATCACATCAGGTGAAACCTGTGCCGCAACCTGACTTAGCATCACTTGCAACGCCTCATCACGGGTTAATCCGGTATCAACCAATACCCGAATGGTGGCTTCGATCACATCGACAATAATATCCGAACTCAATTTTGGTGCCATAACACATCCCTCCTTGGTCTGTCGTCACCCAAGAAGAACGCAAATTTCATGCCAGAGTCAGCTTTAGGAGGCGATGGTCATGTCATCACCAATATAGCGCGCGCGTTTTTTCGGCTTTAGCTGGTGAATATCGACCAGCACCAACCCATCGACACAATGATTAAAGGCCGGATCAATGCTAAAGCCGCAAAACCGCACGCCACCAGACGTGCAAACATCGGCATATTGCTTGAATAATGTTGGTATTTTCAGCCCCATAAACCCAAGCTGGCTTCGAAGCCATTCATGATCCATGTCAAAATCCAGACCGGGCATGTGCTGGCGCAGATCCGCCGCGCTATCAGCATCAATCACATAGGGAATGGCGGGAACGGCAACATGATCTGGATCGGCAAAATGGGTTTCATAGAAATGCACCAGCATATCACGCGCCGGTTTTGCCATATTATTTGACAAGGTGACCGGGCCAAACAAATATCTTACTTGCGGATGCGATCTGAGATAGGCGCCAATGCCCTGCCATAGATAATCAAGGCTGCGAAGCCCCCAATATTGTGGCTGGACAAAGCTTCGCCCAAGTTCCAACCCTTGTTCGAATAAAGGCTGCATCGACGGCTGATAGTCAAAAAGCGATTGTGAATAAAGCCTTGATTTTGGGTGCTCCTGCCAGCGCCATATTTCGCCAAGACGATAAGCACCAGCAATTTCCAACCGATCATCATCCCATAATAGCAGATGCCGATAATACAGATCGAACTGGTCAATATCCTTGCTTTGCCCTGTTCCCTCGCCAACCGACCGAAAGGTCAGCTCGCGCAACCGGCCAATTTCATCCATGACCGCGGTGTTTTCGGCATAATCAACCAGCAGGATATGCTTGTTATCCGCCGTAATACCCAGCTTTTCGGCAGATTTCAGCTCATCACGAAGAGCCTTTCGTGACACCGGATGAATAATGCCTTTTGGCGTTTTAAAGACCGGGGGTTTTCCCCGCCCAAGACGGCGCAAATGCCGGTTCACAAGCTGCGCCTTTTCGCGCCGCCCCATTGGCAGTGACTCAAAATCACCAATGGGAATGGGGTTGCCGATGGTCAGGCTGATATTGCCCTTAAATCCGGTCATTTCACGCGGCAACATCAGCATGGACAGCGTCGCGCTAAGCTTGGCAACCAGATAGAAAAGCATCGAATTTCGCGCCCTGATATGGATTGGTAATATCGGCGCCGATGTCTTTTCGGCGATGCGCAAAAAACCCGACAGCCATTTGCCGTCGCGAATGCCTTTTGGCCCGGCCCGCGACACCGCACCAGCGGGAAAAATAATAACCGCACGATCCTGATTTAACGCATTTATAATCCGGTCTAAATCAGCTTTATGCGTTTCACCACCAAACGCATCTACTGGTAGAAATATGCTATTTAGAGAATTGACATTACACAATAATTCATTAACGACAATTGACACATCGCGGCGTATTTTTCCAACAAGGCGAAGAAGCGCCAGCCCATCCAGCCCGCCAAGCGGATGATTAGCGACAATCAGCACCCTCCCTGTGACAGGGATGTTTTTGATCTCGTCATGGCGAACCAGATAGTCAATCTGCAATTCGTCAAAAACCTGATCAATAAAATCAAATCCTTTGAGATAGCCATGTCTTTGCAAAAACTGATTAATGCGATCTTCATTAACAAAGGTGCGGAGACTCCAGATCAAAAACCGGCAAAGCGGCGCTGGATAATGCTTTAATGATGGCATGCGGGCCTGTAGAACCGCGCCAACATCAATCGTTTTTGTCGTTGTTTCAGGCATATCCAACATCACGAACTCGCTGTTTTAAAAGGCATGATCGCCAATTGATGTTACGGTTTCATGACAAATGATAAATCTGTCCAAATTTTGACATATAATCCGGCACGTTTGGCTATAACAATGGTGGAAAGGCAATTGATTGTCTGTCGGCATTCCATTGCGGATATTTTTGCATCACCAACTGGAAAATGGCCGAGTCAAGAAAGCCGCCAAGCCATATGTGAAGATGCGGCCAGGATTGATTGTCAAACCAGACAGGGTCGGCAATACGGAACTGGCGCACAAAAGGCAGGCTGGCAAAATCCAAAAGGCCAAGCTGTGCCCCTGATAGCGCGCCTGTTTGCTGTAAATCTTGGTCAAGCTCGGCCAGAAATTCTGCGCCGCTGCTCCGATGAACGGCACCAGCGTCATGATCATAGCGGCTGGCATATTTATACCGGTCAAGATCATATTTGAAAGCACCATCCAGTCGATCGAGAAATGCCAAAGCCGAAGCCGGATTTTGTTGCCAAACGGCAAGCCAGTTTTCAGGATCATTCTGCCCAAGCGCCCAAAACATGATATCGCGGCTTTCGTCAATCACCTGCCCGTCTCCGAGCTTTAGGACTGGCACAGTGCCCTTTGGTGAAGCGGCTAAAAAATCGGCCGGCTTGTCGCGAAGTAGAATTTCCCGCAATTGGACTTTTTGACCACTTGTTACAATGGCAAGCCGCGCCCGCATAGCATAAGGGCAGCGCCGAAAACTCCAGAAAATTGGGGGCTGGTCAAAATGCGCCATGATGTCACGCTTTGCTGATATGGGCGGCAATCGCAAAATCAGGGCCGGTTACGGTAAAGGCCTTGGCAAAACCCAACACCAAAACACCATCACGCGGCGACAGCTGGAACATATGAAAATCGCCAAAATTGCGGATTAAATCCATCGTTGGCCCATGCGCCGCGGAAAAATCATCACAAAGCCCGTCGAATTTTGCATCCTTGCGGGCAATTTCGACTGCATCAACGGCAAATTTCAACCGGTTGCGCGCCCATATATTCTGGCTTTTGGCCTCATCGGCACAAAGCATACAAGTCGCCGCGCCTTGCGCCATCAAATCGCGAACATGCTGCGAGAGATGGCTGGTGAAAATATACAGCCCATCATCACGCCGAATAAAAGGCGAAACGCCCATTTCAGGGCTGTCCTGCTGGCTGTTTACCGCAATATAGAGGGTACGAAGCTGCAAAAGCGCATCACGCGCTGCCGCAATCTTTTCGCGCGGCATTCCCGAAGATTCCTCAAAGGCGGCATTTTCTTGCATCTGCACTATCCTAAATCAACAAAACCAAATGGCCTCCCAGACCGAAGCTCCATATCTAACATGGTTTCGAAGGCTGGCAAAATCAACAGCGGTGGCAAGCTTCAACACTCCAACCTTGCCAAGCCAACCACAATAGGTTTCGATAAGACCGAACTACCATCAAGGATGCATGCAAATGACCCAATATGTTGATGTTGAAATCTATGCCGATATCATTTGCCCTTGGTGCTATATTGGCAAAAAGCGGCTTGATGCGGCCTTTGCGGCCCGTCCGCATGTAACCCCGCGCTATATCTGGCGGTGTTTTTTGCTCAATCCCACAATGCCCTCGGCCGGCATGGATCGTCAGGCTTATCTGATTGGCAAATTTGGCAATGCAGCCAAAGCCGTTTATGGCCGTATTGCCGATGCCGGTCTTGAAAGCGGCATCGCTTTTAATTTTGATGGAATCAAACGCACTCCCGACAGTCGCAAAACCCATCGCTATCTGCTTGCCGCTGCGGCTGAAGGTCATGATTTAAGCGAGGCGTTTTTCAAAGCCTATTTTATTGATGGCCGCGATATTGGCGATGATGATGAACTTGCCCAAATCGCCCAAGAGCAAGGGTTTGCCATTGATCCGGCCAGCCTTGCCGATCCAGCCCTTGACCGGCAGATTGCGAATGATATCGAAATGTCGCGCCAGCTTCGGGTCGATGGCGTTCCTTTTATGATTTTTGCGGGCCAATATGCCATTGCCGGCGCGCATATGCCTGAACATTTAATCCCCGCGATTGATGGCTGTCTTGCCAAACCGGCAAAATAACCGGTGGCGAATGCCAGCATCTACTCCGGCCGCCAGCTATAACAGCGCTACAAGGTCTTGCAAAACGGTTTTACAGGCCACGGGCTGCATCTCGGGCGTTGGAATTGGCGTTGCCACTACCAGACGATGATCGGCACGAAGCTGAACCCGTCCGCCCTGTCCGGCAATCCAGCCAATCAACGCATCAGGACGTGCAAAATGATTGTCGCGGAATGCCAATGACAATCCTTTCGGCCCTGCATCGATTTTTTCGATATTTGCCAAACGGCATAATTGTTTTAATTCGATCACCGAAAACAGATTTTTGACCGGATCAGGCAAACCGCCAAAACGGTCAACAAGCTCGGCAATTAACACATCGGTTGCCTGTGGGTCAGCAAGATCGGCAATACGGCGATAAAGCGACAGCCGAACGGTCAGATCCGGCACATAGGATTCAGGTAGCCGGATTTCCAGCCCAAGATTGATTTGCGGCGTCCAGGCTGGCTTTGCATCATCTTCGCTTTCGCCGCCACGCCCAGATTTGGCAGCATCAACAGCTTGCCGCAACATTTCTTGATAAAGCTCTACCCCGACTTCACGAACATGGCCCGATTGTTCATCGCCAAGCAGATTTCCCGCACCACGAATATCCATATCATAAGATGCCAGCGTAAATCCGGCACCAAGCGTATCAAGCGTTTGCATGACCTCAAGACGGCGCCGCGCCTGCGGGCTTAACAGCCGTTGCGGATCGGATGTCAAATAGGCATAAGCGCGCTGGCGACCGCGTCCAACACGGCCACGAAGCTGGTAAAGCTGCGACAGGCCAAACATATCAGCGCGGTGAATAATCATCGTATTGGCCGAGGGGATATCAATTCCCGATTCAACAATATTGGTCGATAGCAGAATATCGGCTTCACCATCGGCAAATCGTGTCATGACCTGATCAAGCTCATTGGCTGGCATTCGCCCATGCGCTGAAATAACCCGTGCTTCGGGCGCGAGCTTGGCAATCCGGTCATAAACCCGCTGCATATCATCAATACGCGGACAAACAACAAATATCTGCCCGCCACGGAACATTTCCCGCTGAATTGCCTCACGAAGAACGACGCCATCCCACGGGCCAACAAAGGTACGAACCGCCAACCGGTCTACCGGCGGCGTTGCAATCAATGACATTTCGCGGACACCTGACAGCGCCATTTGTAGCGTGCGTGGAATCGGCGTTGCTGACAGCGTTAACACATGAATATCGCCGCGAAGCTCTTTTAGCCGTTCCTTCTGGCCAACGCCAAAATGCTGTTCTTCATCAATGATCAAAAGACCAAGATGATTAAACTCAATCGATTTTGCCAAAAGCGCATGCGTGCCAATGGCAATTTGAACTTCACCACTGGCAATATTTTCACGAATAATTTTGGCGTCGGCTGTTGATGTCATCCGGGACAACACGCCAATTTTGACCGGAAAACCGGCAAAACGTTCGACAAAGACCTTGCCATGCTGGCGTGCCAGCAATGTTGTTGGTGCCACCAAAGCCACCTGATAGCCCGCCATTGCCGCAATAAAGGCTGCGCGCAACGCCACTTCGGTTTTGCCAAAGCCGACATCGCCGCAAATCAGGCGGTCACTGGCTTTGCCCGACGCCAAATCATCAACAACATCATTGATCGCATTTAACTGGTCTTCGGTTTCGGTAAAGGCAAAACGCGCGCAAAATTCACCAAAACTGCCATCTTCGGCAATCAAAGGTTCGGCCCGCGCACGATAGCGCGCCGCCGCAATCTTGATAAGCTGTTCGGCCATAATCCGAACACGGCCCTTGATGCGGGCAACACGCGCCTGCCACGCAACACCGCCTAGCTTGTCAAGCTGGGCCTCGCCACCGGCGCTGCCATAGCGTGACAACAGCTCGATATTTTCCACCGGCAGATATAATTTATCGCCGCCAGAATAAACAAGATGAAGACAATCATGGTCGCCGCCAGCGCTGTTTATGATGGTCAGCCCTTCATAGCGGCCGATGCCATGTTCGGCATGAACCACAAGATCACCTGTCTCAAGAACGCTGACCTCGCGCAGAAATTCATCACCTTTGGCGCGTTTTGATTGTGGCCGTGATAAACGCTGGCCAAAAATATCCGGCTCGGAGACCACCACCAGATGATCGGTTTGAAACCCTGTTTCAAGCGGCCATTGCATCACATAGAAACCACCAGATGCCGCATCTTCAATGGCGGTAAGCGGTTGCAGCGCACCCGCACCAAGATGCCCGTCCAACAAATCGGCTAACCGGCTTGCCGCCCCGGGCGAACTGCAGGCAACAATAATCGGGCGTTTGGCGGCGCTGCGTTCGGCCTTAACAAAGGCAGCCAATTCAGGAACTGCACTATTGCCTTCAACTTTAATCAGGCGGATTGCCGCCCGCCCGCCAGCATCCTGCGCCACAGCTTGATCGGGATTGGCTGAATCTTGTGCGCCATCTTGCCCACCATCTTGCGTGCCACCCGGCATCGGGGCAAAGGCAAATAGGCGACAAGCCTTGCCCCGCTCGAATAACTGACCCGTTTCGGTTTGCGATAGATACAGCTTTTCCGGTGCCAATGGCCGGTACGGGCTTGCCGTATCATCATTTCCATGCGCCAGACGCGCCTCATGGAAATCATGAATCTGCGCATAACGTGCGGCAATGGCGGCATCGCTCTCGTGATCCAGCACAACCGGCCAACCCGAACAATAATCGGTCAAACAGGCCAAATTGCCGTGAAATAGCGG
>DFSK01000095.1:15814-18292 GCA_002378605.1 Alphaproteobacteria bacterium UBA3439 | reverse complement strand
AATAGCGACAGATAGCTTGTGCGAAATTGCGCAATCGTTACCTCATTCATCATAAATTCGGCGACTGGCCGCAAAATCAGAGTCTCGAGCTTGCCAATGCTGCGCTGGGTGGCCGGATCAAAGCTGCGGATCGTTTCAACATCATCACCAAAAAAATCAAGCCGCGCTGGTGTTGTTTGTCCGGGTGGAAACACATCAAGAATGCCGCCTCGAACGGCAAATTCACCCGTTTCCCGCACCGTATCAGTTCGCAAATAAGCCTGGCCAGCTAGATAATCAGCCAAGGCGGCAGGCCCAAGCGTTTGCCCATTTGTCAAATCCCTGGTTGCCCGACCCGCGGTAATCACCAGACTGCTATCGGTAAAATAGGTCTTTGGGGGCACGCGCTGCAAAACCGCATTAATGGTGGTCAGCAAGATGGTTGGCCGCGTTCCCGTATCACTGGCAAGCTGGGCAAGCGTTTCAATCCGGCGCCCGACTAGCCCACCTTGCGGCGACAGTCGGTCAAACGGCAAACAATCCCAAGCCGGAAACGCGAGAAGGCGCAGATCGGGCGATAACCGCGCCAGACTATCGGCCATTGCCGTCATACGGGCATCGTCCCGCGCCACATAAACAAAGGATTTACCGGTCAAAGCGATCTGCAAAAGCGCCAGCGAAGCTACCCCATCAGGCGCTCCCCAAATATCTTTTGATATATTAATTTTATTGATGTTTTTCATGTAATTAATGTTCTTTTTTGAACTCTTTAATTAAATGAAAAACAGGCGTGTCATAAGCCTCGGGCAGCAGCGCATTGCCCATCACCCAAGCATAGATCGCAGGATCACCCGCCTCGAGCAAATTTTCAAAATCAGTTAGATCTGTATCATTGAGATGCGGTAAATGCATTTTGGCAAAATGCCCAAGCAAAAGGTCGGTTTCTTTCATGCCGGTATAGCTGGCTTGATAAATCAAACGGCGAACACGGTTTGACAATTCAGGCATAGCAGGCGGTGCAGCTGGCGACGACATAAACAACTTCCTTTTTAAAACCGGTTTTTCGAAAACGCATAGCGTGGCCCGTTAAAAACCAGCTGGCTGGCAAATGACAGTAACAAATGGCTGGCATGAGATAACAGATATGGGCGATAATGCCTAGACACAAGCGTGCCTGTGCCCGATCATTTCGTCGGTGATGGGCATTGATCGGCCGCCGCCAAATAGGGAGACAAGCATCGTGCATCCAAAGCGCCCCGCCGAGATATTTCAGCTTTTTGCTTCGACCACCAGCCTTGCCGGTGTTGGCGCCAAGCTGGCATCGGTGCTGGAAAAGCGTGTTGGACAGCATGTTATTGATGTTTTGCGGCATTTGCCGATTGGTCTGATTGACCGCAGCCAGCGCCCATCGCTTGCCAATGTGGATGATGGCGCTATTGCCACTTTTGATTTGCTTGTCATCAAACATGACCGCCCTCCGCGCGGTGTTCGCCGCCCATACCGGGTATTTTGCGAAAATGAAACCGGCGCGCTGGAGCTGGTTTTTTTCCATGCGCATGATGACTATGTGGCCAAACAACTGCCAATTGGCGAACGCCGGCTTATCAGTGGCCGTGTCGAGCTGTTTCAAGGCCGTGTGCAAATGGCACATCCCGATCATATTTTGCCGCCATCACAAGCCAGTAAAATGCCGATTTTTGAACCAATCTATCCATTGACGGCCGGTTTAACGCCAAAAATTCTACGCCGCACCATTGCCGATGCCTTGACTCGCATTCCCGATTTACCCGAATGGATCCCCCCCGCCATCATGCAACAGCATGGCTGGCCCGACTTTGCCACGGCGATGCGCGCCGTTCATGCCCCGCAAAATGCAACTGACCTATTGCCAACCAGTCCGGTGCGGGCGCGTCTTGCCTTTGACGAATTGCTGGCAAATCAGCTGGCGATGCGAATGGTGCGCCATAGTGCCGCCGAGACAACGCCAGGCCGCCCCTATTGCGGCGATGGCCATATCACCAGCAAGCTTCGCGCCAGCCTTCCCTATACAATGACCGGCGCTCAAAACCGCGCGATTGACGAAATCACCAGCGATCAAGCCAAACCAAAGCGCATGCTTCGTATGTTGCAAGGTGACGTTGGCTCGGGAAAAACGCTTGTCGCCTTATGGGCGATGCTAACGGCAATGGAAACAGGGGCGCAGGCTGCGCTTTTGGCACCAACCGAAGTTTTGGCCCGCCAACATCATGCCAGCATTCAAGCGATGCTCGCCCCGCTTGATATCGAAATTGGCCTATTGCTCGGCCAGGGGCGCGGCACGGCAAGCGCAAAAACCGGCACCGCCAATATGCCCGTTCTAAGCCGTAAAGCAACGCTTGAAAAACTGGCAGATGGCAGCCTGTCACTCGTGGTTGGCACGCATGCGCTATTATCGGAAACCGTTGCGTTTCACGATCTTGGTTTGGCGGTTGTTGACGAACAGCACCGGTTTGGCGTGCG
>DFSK01000095.1:14669-15484 GCA_002378605.1 Alphaproteobacteria bacterium UBA3439 | reverse complement strand
GATCTTGATCATTCCCGCCTTGACGAAAAACCGGTTGGCCGGTTGCCAATTGACACGCGCGTTCTGCCAAGTGACCGTTTGGGCGATGTCATTTCCAGCCTTGGCCGCGCGCTTGGCGCGGGAAAACGCGCCTATTGGATTTGCCCGCTTGTTGAAGAATCTGACAAGCTGGACATTGCCGCGGCTGAAGACCGGTTTGCCGCGTTGGCGCACGCCCTTCCCGATATCACTGTTGCCCTTGCGCATGGCAAAATGAAAGCTGGTGAACGCGATAGCGCGATGCAGGCATTCCGCAATGGCACAGCGCAATTGCTTGTCGCGACAACCGTTGTCGAAGTCGGCGTTGATGTGCCTGAAGCCAGTATAATCATTATCGAACATGCTGAACGGTTTGGCCTTGCGCAATTGCACCAGCTGCGCGGCCGTGTTGGCCGTAGCGATCAGCAAAGCAGCTGTCTTTTGGTCTATCATGGCGCGTTAAGCGAAACCGCCGCAAAACGGCTTGGCGTCATGCGCGACACGAATGATGGTTTTGTCATTGCCGAAGAAGATTTGGAACTTCGCGGGCCGGGTGAATTTTTGGGCCAACGTCAATCGGGCATGCCGGAATTTGTGCTTGCCGATCTGGCGGCGCATCGCGATCTTCTTGGCCTTGCCCGAAGCGAGGCTGGCCGTGCATTAGAGCAGAATGACCAAAAACATATGAATTTACTGCTAAGCCTGTTTGAACGCGACAGTGCGGTCAAATTTTTAGCGTCTGGCTAGATCTGCGCCTAACCAGCCTTTTTCGCGGCTTTTTTTGCAACGGTCTTTTT
>DFSK01000095.1:443-14365 GCA_002378605.1 Alphaproteobacteria bacterium UBA3439 | reverse complement strand
GCAACGGTCTTTTTCGCAGCAGGTTTTTGCGCAGCTTTACCGGCATCTTTTGCTTTATCTGGCGGCGATACGATACCGCCCGAGACAACCAGCTTCACCGCTTCTTCATTCGTCATATCAAGATGGATGATATCTTTCACCGGGCAAAACAGCAAAAAGCCTGATGTTGGGTTTGGCGTTGTCGGGATAAACACATTTACATTTGACCCTGGAACCAATCGGGCAACTTCACCCTTTGTCGAGCCGGTTACAAAACCAATAACCCACAAACCACGGCGCGGATATTCAACAAGAACCACCTCGCGAAACGCATCGGACTGGGCTGAAATCACGGTTTCCAAAATCTGCTTTGTGGCGCCATAGATCGTGCGAACCACTGGCATGCGATTAAGCAAAGATTCGCCAAGCCGGATAATCCAGCGCCCCAAGAAACCGGCGGCGACCGCGCCAATCAGCGTGATCATCACGCCGCCAACAACAAGCCCTGCGCCCGGGATATCGCCAAGGCTCCAAGTTGAAAAAGCCGGAATAAGCTTCTTCACCTGACCATCGATCAATTCAATCGCGGCCCATGTGATATAGACGGTCAATAAAACTGGTGCCGTGACCAAAAGACCGGTAAAAAACCACCCACGCAACCGCGCGAAAATACCGGGCTTTACAATTTCTGGTTCATTATCACTGATATTCATACCAATTCCTGTTATCAAGCATCAAAACACACCTAAAGGCGAATGCCTTGGTCGGCGCGATGCCGCGCCTCCATTATTTGCGCTTTTTACACCGATTTAGCAAATGGTTTCAATTCCCCCCTACATGATCGGTCATTTGCCCAAAGGCCAAACATTCTATCAGATGAATGCTGCTTTTCATTGTTCAACCCATCATCGCTTTGATAGGCTGACCAGCATGACAAATCATTTAAATGAACTCGATCGGCTGTATCAGATCATGATCCGGCTTCGCGATCCGAAAACCGGCTGTCCATGGGATGTTGCGCAAGATTTTGCCAGCATCGCCCCCTATACGATCGAAGAAGCCTATGAGGTCGCTGATGCCATTCAAATTGGCGACCGCGACGCTATTCGCGATGAACTTGGCGACCTTTTGCTACAAGTTGTTTTTCACGCACGCATTGCCGAAGAAGAAGGCAGTTTTGCGCTTGCTGATGTGGCCAAAAGCATTTCGGACAAAATGGTGGCACGCCATCCGCATGTGTTTGGCGATGATGATCGGCCATCGGTGGAGTCGCAAAACGGGCTTTGGGAAGATATCAAAGCGCGCGAACGCGCCCAAAAAGGCGAAATCAAGCTTCTTGACGGCATTGCCCGTGGCCTGCCGCCAATGCTTCGCGCTTTGAAATTGCAAAAAAGAGCTGCGCGGGTCGGGTTTGACTGGCCCGAAATTGATCAAGTTTTCGATAAAATGAAGGAAGAAGCCAAAGAATTGGCGGTTGAACTGGCCAGTGAAAACAAAGACCAAACACGCATTCAAGATGAGGTTGGAGATTTGCTTTTTGTTGCTATTAATCTCGCAAGAAAGGCCGGCGTTGATCCGGAAACCGCACTTCAAAACTGCAATTTAAAGTTTGAAAATAGATTTAACTATGTTGAAGAACAGGTTGTATTAAAGCATAAAAATTTCAATGACGTTTCGCTGAACACGATGGAAGGCTATTGGCAGGATGCCAAGGCCCATGATCGCAAATAAACATCTGATTAATCGCGCCAGACCGCGTCGCGCAACCGGTTCCAGCCAGCTTGGCTCGACACCGCCATAAAGGGCGCTTTCATGGCGACGTGGAACCGGCTTTCATCGCGAAGCATCGCCGCATAACCACCCGCCTCACGGCATAGCAAATCAACTGGCGCATGATCCCACGGCGTTGAATTACCGTGAATCAGGAAATCTTCATCACCGCTGGCGATTAAACAGGCTTGAATGCCTGCGCTGCCGGTAAAGCGGCGGCCTGCCAGCGATCGTAACCGTGCCTGAAACGCGCTTTTTTGCGGCTCAATCAATCCAAGGCTATTGCCCGAGCCAAACATCAGATCAATATTATCTGAACGGTCTTCAAGACGAAGGCTAGCTGTACCGTTTTTGTCGATGCGCACAGCGCCCCGCCCCTCAGCGGCATAAAATAGCGTTTGGGTAAGCGGTTGCCAGATCCAGCTTTGCACCGGCTGACCGTTCCACAGCAATGCCACCATACTGCAAAAGGCCTGTTTGCCTTTGACAAAATTCTTGGTGCCGTCAAGCGGGTCAATCGTCCAGCCATAACCAAGCGGTATATGATCACGAATAGCCGGCGTCAGCGATGCGGCTTCTTCGCCAATCACAAATCCAGGTTGCAAAACTGATAATTTGGGGGCCAGCCAGGCTTCGGCCTGTTGGTCGGCGATGGTAACGAAATCGGTGTCGCTGGTTTTGGTGGCGATGTCTTGCGATTGCAAATTTCGAAAGCGCGGCACAATGAACCTGTCGGCAGATTCGCGCAACAGATCGGCAATGGCGGCTTTTAGCTTGGGATTGGCTGATGGTCTGTCAAGTACCGGCTCAATCGCGGCGTCATTCACCTTCGATATCCATATCCTTGTCATCAAAATCCTGCAGCTGAACCGGCGCTACGGGCATGATTGTCGAAATTGCATGTTTATAGACAAGCTGTACATGCTGATCGCGCTTCAAGAGAATCGAAAAATTATCGAACCATGTTATAATTCCCTGCAGCTTGACTCCATTTACGAGAAAAACCGTAACAGCGGCATGGGACTTACGAACGTTATTTAGGAAAATCTCTTGCAAATTGCGGCTCTTTTCACTGGCCATCTTATTATCCCCCCCCTAGAAGACCCAAAGCTTAACGGTAAAAATGAAAATAAACAATGCTTCGTCACCGGCTTTTTCGGCCACGGCCAAGGCGGGTCATTTAAAGTCAAATGGATGCGGTTTTTGGATATGTTTTTCGTTATGCACCCGATGGGACAGGTTTGCGCCTAGAAAAAATCCAGCCGAACCGATAACAGCTTTTCCACCTGCGCAATCTTACCACGCACAACAAAGATGATCACTGTATCACCAGCTTCAATCACGGTGTCCCCGCGAACCGCAATCGCCTTGCCGTCGCGGTAAACCCCGCCAATCGCCAGCCCTTTGGGAATTTTGGCCGCCCGAAGCGGTTTGCCAACAAGCAAGGATGATGGCAAGGCTTCGGCTTCAAGAACCTCGCCAAGATCCTCGACAATTGGATGAACATCACGAATGCGGCCACGGCGCACATGTTCCAGAATCGATGATACGGTGATTTGAGACGGGTTAATCACCGCATCAACGCCCAAGGTGCTGACAAGCGGAATAAAGCCTGGAATATTGACCAAGGCCACCGCATGTTTTGCGCCTGTTCGCTTGGCAAGCAAGGCGGACAGGATATTCACCTCGTCATCTTCGGTTACCGCAACAAAGGTTTCGGTCTTGTGCACACCGGCCTCACGAAGAATGGCACTGTCCAACGCATCACCATTGATAATGCCGGTTCCTTGCAATTCCTCGGCAAGCGATTTTGCCCGGCCAGCATGAAGTTCGATGATCTGGTTGTTCGTATTATGGAAATTGGCCTCGATTTCCCGTGACAGCATCAATCCGATACTACCACCGCCAGCAATGACCACCGACCGCGCCTCGCCTTCTTCATGACCAAAACTGGCCATGGCGCGATCAAGATGCGTACTGTCACAAACAAAGTAAACGCGGTCGCCAGTTTCCATTGATTCAACGCCTGACCGCGGCAAAATCACCTTGCCTTCGCGGATGATCGCCAAAACGGTTAGGCTGAGATCAGGAAATAAACTTGTCAGGTGGCGAAGTGACGTCCCCAAAATGGGGCTGTTTTCAGTACATTGGACGCCAACAAGATTCATTTTGCCGTCACAAAGATTTTGCACATCAAATGCCCCTGGCACGCGAAGTTGGTTGCTAATCGCCGCCGACACTTCAGCCTCAGGCGAAATGATATGATCGATGGGTAGATTTTCCGGGCTGTAAAGGCTGGCAAAGGCAGGATCAAGATAAGCGGTGCTGCGAATACGGGCGATTTTTACCGGCGTATTGAAAATCGTATGGCTAATCTGGCAGGCAACCATATTCACCTCGTCAGATTCGGTTACCGCAATCAATAATTCGGCATCACGAACGCCGGCTTCGGCAAGCCGATTAGGATGCGATGCCACCCCGACAACACCATGCACATCATATTGATCGGTAATGCGCTGGATATTTTCGGCCGAAGCATCAATAACCGTAACATCATTTTGTTCCTCGCAGAGATGGCTTGCGATGGCGCTGCCGACAAGTCCGGCGCCGCAGATGACAATTTTCATGTCTTTTTACCCTCTTCTTGAAGATCTGTTCCGATATCAAGCGATTTCATTTTGCGATGCAAGGCAGACCGTTCCATTCCGATAAACGCTGCCATCCGCGAGATATTTCCATTAAATCTATGCAATTGTGTTTCCAAATATTCGCGTTCAAATTCCTCACGCGCGCCGCGTAATGGCAAAGCCATTAATTGTTCCGTATCAGAATTGGCACCTTGACGCGATATATTCTGAATTTCAGCAGGGAGCAAATCAAGCCCGACAGGTTGATTGCGGTCTTCAGGTGCCATAATCAGCAAGGTTTCAATCACATTATGCATTTGCCGCACATTGCCCGGCCAGTCATAGCCCTGCATCGCAGCAAAAATCTCGTCACTGAGACGAATGGGCTTGACCCCAACATATTTGGCAATGCGATTGGTGAAATATTTCGCCAGAACCGGAATATCCTCGCGCCGATGCGCAAGTGACGGCATTGATAATGGCACCACGCCAAGCCGGTAATATAAATCTTCGCGAAGACGACCAGCGCTAATCTCAGAGGACAGATCACGGCTTGATGCCGAAATAACCCGTACATCAACCACAACTTCGCTATTACCACCAACACGCCGAAACCGCTGTTCATTGACGGCGCGCACAATCTTACCTTGCGTTTCCAGCGGCAAATCGCAAATTTCGTCAAAATACAATGTCCCGCGATGCGCCTGCTCGAACAAACCAACAACACGGCGATGGCTTTGCAGGCTTTCTGCACCGAATAATTCGGCATCAACACGTTCGGTTGATAATCGGGCACAATTGGCAACAACAAACCTTTCTTGACGGCGGTCTGACTGGCTGTGAATGCTGCGGGCAGCCAATTCTTTGCCGCTTCCACTCGGACCATTGATCAAAACACGGCTCGCGGTCGGGGCGATTTTTTCGATCGATTGGCGGATTGTGCGCATCACCGCCGAATTACCAATTAATTCAGACGTTTCACCATCATCAACCCGCGCCCGTAATTCGATATTTTCCCGCGCCAAACGAGCATTATCAAGCGCCCGCTCAACCATCATCAACAGGCGGGCTTCTTTAAATGGTTTCTCGATAAAATCATAAGCCCCAAGCCGAATGGCCTGAACTGCGGTTTCAATCGTTCCATGCCCTGAAATCATCAGCACCGGCAATGACGGATAGACTGATTTCACCCATTCAAGCAATTCGATGCCGTCCATATCGGAATTGCGCATCCATATATCAAGAATGGCCAATTTTGGCGGCTGCGCCAGCAATGCTGTTCGCGCTTCATCAGCGTTTGCCGCCTGTAAAGTGGCATATCCTTCATCTTCAAGCGTCATGCTTAAAAGCGATCGAATGTCTTTTTCATCATCAACAATCAGAATATCATCAGCCATTATCTGACCTTTCCATCACGCGTTGTTGTATGGATTGGAAATTTTAAACAAACCAATGCGCCGCCGCTATCAGCCTTGCCAAGATGCATTTTACCGCCGTGATCTTCCATAATTTTACTGACAATCGCAAGCCCGAGTCCGGTGCCTTTTTGCCGCGTTGTCACATAGGGTTCAAGCAATTTGCCAAGATCCATTTCTGGGAATCCGGGGCCATTATCGGCTAGGGTGATGGCGATCACATCATCTTCGCTGGCCATTGAAATGCGAATGGCTGGCGCGGTGACATGATGCTCCTGCAAACTATCTTTGGCATTTTGTAGCAAATTGGTTAGCGCCTGACGAACCAGCCCAGCATCACAAATCGTTGCATAATCATGCTTGGCATCATCAATTTCAACATCAAGTGACAAATCCTTGCTGGCAAACAAAGAAATCTGCCCATTGACGATATCCAGCAAAGAATGGCGCTCCATCTCGGGTTGTGGCATGCGGGCAAAGGCTGAAAATTCATCAACCATACGGCCAATATCATCCACCTGCCGCATGATGATGCGAACATATTCCTCGAATTGATCAGCCGCCTTTTGCTCATCTGGACGGTATTTTTTTAACAAGCGGTCAGATGCAAGCTGGATTGGCGTCAGGGGATTCTTGATTTCATGGGCAATGCGCCGCGCAATATCAGACCAAGCCGCCTTACGCTGCGCACTCAGCAGGCTGGTAACATCGTCAAAGGTTACAACATAGCCGATGACCCGCCCTTCAATCACCTCGCTGACAATACGCGCCCGCAGAATCAAATGGCTGTTTTGTCGCTGAAGAATAATCTGTTCTTCGCCAAAGCGCCGCTTTTTCTGATTGATAATCGACAACAAGCCTTTGAACTCAGGAATAACATCAATCAGTCTTTGGCCAATCAGGTCAGTGTCATTTTTGCCAAGCAATTCCCGCGCGGTCGCATTTGGCAATGTAACCTTGCCATCACGATCAAGACCAACAACACCCGATGACACCCCGCCAAGAACCGCCTCGGTAAATTCACGGCGCTGATCAATCTGGGTATTGGCTTGAACAAGCTGTTCGCGACTTCGCGCCAACTCATCAAGCATTCGGTTAAAGGCCGATCCAAGGCGCGAAATTTCCTCAAGCTGCAAATCTTCGGGGACACGCTGCGACAAATTACCGGCACGCACCTGTTCGGCAACATGGATAACCGAGCCAAGCGGCCCAACAATCGCCGTTGCCAGATTCAATCCAATCCATAAGGACGCAATCAGAATCAGCAGAAGAATAATACCAAACAACACCGCAAAGCTGATTTGAAGATCAAGCTGTTGAAACCCAAGCTGCTGGTAATCTGATGCCGCAAGGCGCGTTTGATCCATCGCCAGCAAAACCTTTGAATCAATAAAACGGCCAACAAGAAGATAAGCATCGACATAGCTGTTCAACTTCACCACAGCACGCAATTTATTGGTTTCATCGGCGCGAAGAATAACCACTTCGCCTTTTCGCGCTTTTTCGACCCAGCTGGATTCAAGATTGGTAAATGTAATCGCAAAGGCAAATTGCGATTTTGCCAAAACCTGCCCCGTGCCATCAAAAATAATTGCATCCGACAAATTACGAAGCGCGGCCTGGTCGCTGAGATAGCGCCCCATCAAATTGCCCTTACCAACCAGACGATAGGCCTCGCGGTTGATATCATTGGCCATCGTCAGCACTTCGCCAGAAATCGAACGCGCATGTTCATCAAAATAAGATTCGGCAACACGAACCGATTCATTCACCGCGGTTGAAATGCGCTCGGCAAACCAACCCCGCAGCGAATAATCGACAACAAAAAGCGCAAAGAGCGTCACAATCACCGCTGGAAAAGTTGTCACCCCGCCAAACAGAACCGCCATCCGCCAATGCAGCTGGTGACCGGCAAGCCGTTGGCGCCGTTCCGACCATAAGCGCCAGATCTGCCGCCCCACAAGCGTACCGAGCACGACCAATGCCAGCGCATCAATAATGATCAACCACATCACGAAATCGGTATCGTTTGACAGATAGTCAACGCGGGTCAAGGCATAGGCCGTGGCCGCCCCCATACCAAGGGTAAACAGGATCGAAATATAGGCTAGCCGGTCTTCGCTAAACCAGCCCTTTTTAGCAATCGTTGATATATTTTGATCATTAGATTTCAACATTTTAGCGGCCTGCCTTTATGTTCAGATCCTTGATCTTTTTGCGCAAGGTGTTCCGGTTTAACCCCAAAATATCGGCGGCTCGAACCTGATTACCACGGGTTACCTCTAACGTGGCAAGAATAAGCGGATGTTCGACTTCGCGCAAAATACGGCCATAGAGGCCGGGGGCTGGCATGCCACCTTTCAATGCGTCGAAATAACGCCGAATATGCGCATCAACCGATTCTGACAGGCTTTCTGCATCTTCATTTACTTCGGTCTGGCTGGCTGGAAATTCACGTTCAACCGCCGCCGCATCAATGCTGTTATCGGCATGAAGCACCAGCATGCGCCTGACCAGATTTTCCAATTCGCGCACATTGCCCGGCCAATGCCAAGATTTCAGCGCACGCAATGCCTCAGGGGTAAAGGTTTTTGATGGCAGCCCCGCTTTGACGGCATGAAGCTGGAAATGCGTGACAAGCGGGCCAATATCTTCCACGCGTTCACGCAATGGCGGCAATCGCAGTGGCACCACATTCAACCGGTAAAACAAATCTTCACGAAACAGGCCTTGATGCATAAGGTGATGCAAATTCTGGTTTGTTGCTGCAATGACCCTGATATTTGTTTTGACTGGCCGCTGCGCGCCAACGGGCAGATACTCACCATCTTGCAAAACCCGCAAAAGCCTTGTTTGCGCCTCGGGTGGCATATCGCCAACCTCATCAAGAAACAGCGTTCCGCCCTCGGCCTGTTCAAACCGGCCCTGATGATGCTTTGCCGGATTCGAGCCATCATCCTTGCCCCGCCCGAATAATTCGGCTTCGACAAGATCACGCGGAATCGCAGCAAGGTTGATTGCAACAAACGGGCCCGCGCGGCGGCTTCCAAGATCATGAAGCGCACGGGCGACCAATTCCTTGCCCGTACCGCTCTCACCAGTCACAAGAACGGTTAGATCGGTGCTAACAACCCGCGCCATCGCTTTGAAAATATCCTGCATCGGGCGCGACCGGCCAATTAACGGGCCGCCCTCTTCGATTGATGCTGTTTTGGCATTTGACCGGCTTGGCGCGCCGATGGTTTCAACAGCGCGTTGCGTCACCTCGATCAAACTTCGCAACTCGAATGGTTTTGGCAGATATTCAAAAACCCCAATCTGCTGGGCCTTTACGGCGGTAAGTAATGTTGAACGGGCGCTCATCACAATGACCGGCAAATCGGGGCGACGCTCTTGGATGCGTGGCAACAGATCAAGCGCATCGCCATCAGGCAAAGCGACATCGGTAATCAAAACATCGCCTTTGCCGGATTCAATCAATTTCCACAACCCCGCCGCAGTGCCGCTTGATTGCACAGCATAACCCTGACGGGCAAGTGCCTGCTGCACAACAAGCCTGACCGATTTATCATCTTCGGCAACAAGAATAAGCGGTGGCTTTACGTTCATTCAGCTGATCCTTTTGCCGGTTTTGATGGTATTGGCGCCGGTTTATCTAATTCGGCCACCGGAAAATTCATCCGAAAGGCGGTTCGACCTGACGTTGAATCGACCTCAATCATACCGCCATGATCAGCAACAACACTGGCAACCATTGTTAAGCCGAGCCCGCTGCCGCCATTGCGTCCAGATACAAACGGGTCAAAAATATGATTGCGAATATCTTCGGGAATGCCGCGTCCATTATCGATAATATCAACCTGAACCGGCACATGCGATCCGCCATCACTTGCCGCTAATGACAAACGGCGACCGCGTGAATAGGATGTCTTTATAACAAGTTCTGCATTTTTATCAGTAGCTTCCGAAGCGTTCTTGATTATATTAATAAAGGATTGAATTAACAGGTCGCGATGCCCATTCACCAATGGCAAGGATGGATCATATTGCCGGCGGATCACCAGATGCGCCCCATAAGATGCCGCCGCCAGCCCAAGACAATGATCTAAAACCTCGTGAATATTCACCGGGCTAAGCACAAGACGCGCACCACCGGCAAAGCCTTCCATTCGGTCAAGAAGTGCCGCAACACGGTCACTTTCCTCGACAATCATGCGGGTTAGGATGCGGTCTTCATCGCCAAGGCCTGATTCCAATAGCTGGGCAGCGCCTTTGATTCCGGCAAGCGGGTTTTTGACCTCATGCGCCAGCAAGGCCGCCATTGCCGAAATAGACCTTGCCGCACCGCGAAATAATGACTGGCCGCGAAGCCGTTCAGCAAGCGCGCGTTCTTGAACCGACACCAATAGACGCGGCGTGTCGCCAAAGGGGGTGATTTGCACATTTACAAGCTTTAGCCCCAGCTTTGGCCCTGCCAGTTCAAGCCCCTGATCACCAACCGAAACATGCTGGTCTCGGGCGCGTTGCAACATCGAAAACAGGCTACTATCAGCTGGAATAAACCCCTCAAGCGGCATACCGGACAAGATCATCTGGCTTGATTGAAAGAACATTTCGGCAGCTTGATTGAGATAAACAAAACAATTATCCGCATCCAAAACAAAAATCGGATTGGGCAAGCTAGCCATAATTTGCGCCATACTAACGCCCGAATGCTGATCGACATCATGGTCATGGCGCGGATATCCGGCTCGATCCATCGTATCAGACATGCCTGATGACATTGATTTTGATGGCGAACGCATCACGCCGCCACATCGCTTGGATCAAGCGCTCTAAAAAATTGATCAACCGCAGCAAACACCATAGCGGCATCGGTATTGTTATTGGCAATATCGCGTAATTCGGCGGCACCGGGAAGGCCATGCGCATACCAGGCAATATGTTTGCGTGCCAACCGCATCGCGGCGGTTCCATAATGGCTAAGCATATCGTCAAGATGCGCCCGCATCAAATGGTGACGCACACCGATTGATGGCGTTGGACGAACCGCCTGCCCCGCCAAGAGATCGCCAGCTTGCGCCAAAAGCCAGGGACGCCCCTGCGCCCCACGCCCAATCATTACACCAGCAGCACCGCTTTGCTCGATGGCTTTTTGCACGGTGTCGAGACAGGTAATATCACCATTCGCAACAACCGGAATATCAACCGCCGTCACCACGTCACTAATTTTTTCCCAATCTGCCGCACCATTATACATCTGACAGCGTGTTCTGCCGTGAATGGCCAGCATTTTGATTCCGGCATTTTCAGCCATCTTGGCAAGCTGCGGCGCATTCAGACTGTCATTATCCCAACCAAGCCGCATTTTCAACGTAACCGGCACATCAACAGCATCAACCACAGCCGTCATAATGGCACCAGCAAGGTTCGGATCACGCATCAAGGCCGAGCCCGATAATTTGCCAGTAACCTTTTTGGCAGGGCACCCCATATTGATATCGATAAAGCTTGCCCCAAGATCGGCACAGATTTTCGCCGCTTCGGCCATAACCGGCGGTTCCCAGCCAGCAAGCTGGATTGATAGCGGTGCTTCGGCAATCGCTTCGGTTCGCAATTTCCGCATTTCGCTTTTCACGTCGCGCAAAACGGCTGCGCTGGCAATCATTTCGGTTACCACCAAACCGCCGCCACAGCGCCTCACAGCGCGGCGAAACGGCCAGTCAGTTACCCCGGACATGGGCGCCAGAATGGCCGCATGGGGCAAGATGTTTCCATCAATGGCAAGAGACATAAAAGACCCCGAAACAGACCCGAAAAGACAAACACCGATGGTGAATATCGTTAAAACGCCCATATAATAGGCAATTAATGCACAAAAATCCATCACTTAACGTCAATCGCCGCCAAAGCATCGGCGATATGATTGAATTGGGCCGCAACGCCGAAGCCACGCGCTTGCCGGACTGAATATCCATTGGACAAAGCGGCATACATTGGGGATAAGAAGGACTGTCATGCAAAATAAAACTGTTTCACGCTCCGATCAATCCGGCACCACGTCATGCGCGGCGATTATTGTCGCCGCCGGATCAGGCGTTCGCGCGGCCAGCACGCATAATTTCAACGCTGCCCATCACAGCGATTTTGGGCATAACAATTTTGGGCATGATCTACCAAAGCAATTCTGGCCCTTAGGCGGTAAACCCGTTATCGCCCACGCTTTTGACTATTTTCATCACCATCCAGCGATTGCCGCCATCATTCTGGTCGTAGCCAAGCCCTATATCACCCATATGGCCGATATTTTGCCAGAAACGCACAAGCCGATTTATCTTATCGCTGGCGGTGCTACGCGGCAGGAATCGGTTCACGCTGGGTTAACCGCCCTTGCCAGCCTGCCAGATTGCCAGAATATCGACTATGTTGCCATTCATGATGCCGCCCGCCCTTTCATACCGGCCAATCTATTAGATGGCTTAATCACCGCTGTTGATCATGCCAATGGCGATGCCAGCAATGATGACATTCAAATCATTGGTGCCGTTCCGGTTTTGCCACTTGCCGACAGCATCAAAACCATCGACAAGCACGCCGCCAAAAATGACCGGACAAGCAGCAGCGCCCTTATTACGGGCGGCATTGACCGAAGCCAGCTTGCCGCCGCGCAGACACCGCAATTATTCCGCCGCGATATCATCACCAAACTGCATGATGATTTTGCGGGCAAAGGCGGTTTTACCGATGATTGCAGCCTTGCCGAAGCTGCCGGTTTCAAAGTAACAGCGATTGATGGCGCTAAACAGCTTATGAAGCTGACCGATGGTGATGATTTTGCTATGTTGTCGCATCTCTTTGCGGCCAATAGCGCAGCGCAGGGCCATCGGCAAAAAACGGATGATAACAGCATGACAGAAACACGCTTTGGCACCGGCTTTGATGTTCATAAATTCAGCGATGAAGCTGGCCCGATCTGGCTTGGCGGTATCAAGCTGGATAGTGACCGCCGCATGCTGGCTCACTCTGATGGTGATGTTGGATTGCATGCTTTATGCGACGCGATTTTTGGCGCGCTTGCCGATGGCGATATCGGCGCCCATTTTCCGCCATCTGATCCGCAATGGGAAAATGCAGATAGCACGATATTTCTGGATTTTGCTGCCAAGCGTGTTCTGGCACGCGGTGGCCGCATTATGAATCTTGATCTAACCTTGATTTGCGAGACGCCAAAAATTGGCCCGCATCGCGACTCCATTCGCCGTCGAATTGCCGAAATATGCGGCATTTCCATTGACCGTGTCAGCGTCAAAGCCACAACATCCGAAGGGTTGGGCTTTACCGGTCGCGGTGAAGGAATCGCAGCGCAAGCAAGTGCCAGCATCACCTTGCCCGCACCATCAGATCATCCTTCCTCCACTGGTACGACAAAGTGATGGTTATCAGCGGTTCACTTCGATCATCACTTGCCTATCTTGCCACGCTTGGCCCGATTGGGCATTTACGCCCTGCCCCGGGCACAATTGGATCGTTTGTCGGCGTTGTCAGCGGCTATATGATTGCCAGCTATGGCGCCGGAATATTGGCGGCGGCAACATTGCTTGTTACCGTTATTGGCATTTTCGCGGCTGATGCTTATGGACAGACCACTGGCCGCAAGGACGCGCCGGAAGTCATCATAGACGAAGTGGCAGGACAATGGATCGCCGTGATCATTCTGCCGCTTGATCTTTGGTGGTTTGCCGCCGCATTTATTTTGTTCCGGTTTTTTGACATTACCAAGATTGGCCCTGTCGGCATGGCTGAATCGCTCTCGGGCGGTGTTGGCGTTATGGCCGATGATATTGTCGCAGGTCTATTGGCCGCCCTCTGCCTTTGGGGCGCGGCACAATTGCTTGCCGGCTTTTAGATCTAACTTCATTGGCGAGGCGCTATGACAGATGATGCAAATATGACAGCAAATGATTTGGCTAAGGCCATTATAAAGCTTGCCACTGACAAGCGCGTGATGCTTGTTCTTGCCGAATCTTGCACCGGCGGCATGATTGCCGCTGCTTTGACCGATATTGCCGGTTCATCTGCGGTTCTTGATCGCGGTCTTGTGACCTACAGCAATCAGGCAAAACAAGACCTT
>DFSK01000095.1:0-194 GCA_002378605.1 Alphaproteobacteria bacterium UBA3439 | reverse complement strand
CAGGCAAAACAAGACCTTCTTGGTGTCAGTGATGAAATTTTGGCCAGCCATGGTGCGGTCGCAGCCGAAACCGCCATTGCCATGACCACCGGCGCGCTGTTGAAAACGCCACTTGCGACATTAGCAGCATCGGTTACCGGCATTGCCGGGCCAGGCGGCGGCAGCGAAGGCAAACCTGTTGGGCTTGTGCATTT
>DFSK01000040.1 GCA_002378605.1 Alphaproteobacteria bacterium UBA3439 | reverse complement strand
CAAACCATTTATGGCAAGCCTGCCAGTTTGCGATATGCCAATCAACAGATTACCATCAATGGCCCATCCGAATTGTCCCAGCTGATTTTTCAGACTGGCCGCAAAGGCGCACAAATTTCGCGCTATAAGGGGCTTGGCGAAATGAATCCAAGCCAGCTTTGGGAAACAACGCTTGATCCTGAACAGCGGATTTTGTTGCAAGTGACAATCGAGCAAGAAGATGAAGCCGATAATGCCTTTTCGACCTTGATGGGCGAAGCGGTTGAGGAGCGTCGTAACTTCATTCAGGAAAATGCACTTCGGGTGGCCAATCTTGATGTCTAATGCTGGGTAGCACCGGCAAAAATAAAGGACATATCATGACAATTCGGCAATATTACAAAGATGCCGATGCGGGTTTTGACAGCACCATTGATGTTGGGGTGATTTTGACCATCCGGTGGCTGGCGATCATTGGCCAGGGTGCGGCGCTTTTATTCACCCATCTGTTTTTGCAGCTTGATCTGCCATTATTGCCAGCGCTGTTTGTGATCAGCCTGTCGGTCGCGGTGAATCTTTGGCAAATCATGCAAACGCCGCAAAGCCGTCAACGCCATCGGCATAATTCCTTTGCGCTCGGATTCGACGTCGTGCAGCTGGCGGCACTTCTTTATCTGACGGGCGGCTTGTTAAACCCGTTTTCGGTGATGATTCTGGCGCCGGTGGTGGTGTCGGCAGCCGTATTGCGGCGCAAATCAACCTTGATGTTGATTGGTTTAGTTGCGGCTTCGGTCAGTTTTCTGGCTTTTTTCAATCATCCGCTTGAATGGCAAATGGCGGTTCAATTTCCGCCCTATTATCTTGCTGGGGTCTGGATGGCATTGATTTTATCAAGCTGTTTTCTGGGGGGATATACATGGTGGGTTGCTTCAAATGCGCGCCGGTTATCGACCGCATTGACCGAAGCAAGATTGGCTATTGCCGAAGAACAGCAAGTGCGCGCACTCGGCTCATTAGCAACCGCAGCAGCGCATAAGCTTGGATCACCATTAAATACCATTACCGTGATTGGCCATGAGCTTGCGCGTGATATCTCACCTGATGATCCGATTTATGAAGATATCCAGCTTCTTCGTGCCGAAATCGAACGTTGCCGTGTGATTCTAAGTGAGCTTGATGTGGTTCAGGGCCGCCGTGCTATTGCCGAAGAACCGCCAGTGCCGGTAACGGTTCTTGTCGATGAGGTGATTTATCAGCGGCTTGGCAGTGACGCGATCAATTTTGTTGTCACAAATGGCGGCACAAATGATCTTGATATGCCGATGGTCACACACCGCCCTGAATGGCTTCATGCGCTGGAAAATCTATTACAAAATGCCAAACAATTTGCAGTTCGTGAGGTCAATATCCATATAGATTGGGTAAGCGATGATATCCGCATTGAAATTCGGGATGATGGCCCGGGATTTTCGGCTTCAATTCTGGCGCAGGCGGGTCAGCCCTGGAATAGTAGCCGCAGCGGTATAGGTGGCCATCGTGGTCTTGGTCTGTTTATTGCGCGAAGCCTGCTTGAATCGATAGGTGGCTCGGTGCAGTTTGGCAACGCGGCTGGCGGCGGCGGGCTGGTTGAATTGAAAGTGCCGCGTTCGGCATTGTAATGAATGCCGCATTTGGCTGATTGGTAAGGGGGCTGGATCGACAATGATTCGGCTGTTAGATTGACGTATATTGGTTAGGTGGGCATGGCTGTGACAGATAAAACATTACTGATTCTTGACGATGATGCGCCGCTTCGTGGCCGGTTGCGCCGCGCAATGGAAGTGCGCGGATTTGACGTCATGGATGCTGGCACCGTTCAAGACGGTGTCGAGATGGTGCGTAAAACCCCGCCTGCCTATGCCATTCTTGATATGAAGCTTGAAGATGGTACCGGCCTGACACTGGTTCAAGAATTGCGTAAAAAACGCGCCGATTGCCGAATCGTGATGTTAACGGGCTTTGGCAATATCGCTACGGCGGTGGCGGCGGTCAAAGCTGGGGCGCTTGATTATCTGCCAAAACCGGCTGACCCGGACCAGATCACCGCCGCACTGACACAATCAGGTGATGAAATGCCACCACCACCGCAAGATCCAATGAGCGCTGATCGGGTTCGCTGGGAACATATTCAGCGCGTTTATGAACAATGCGGGCGCAATGTATCGGAAACGGCGCGCCGGTTAAGAATGCACCGCCGCACGCTGCAACGTATTTTGAGCAAGCACGCCCCGCGCGATTGACCTTTTTGGCCTAGCAGATTAAACCCTCGCAATTGTGGCCTTTGGCAGTGATTGGGTCATAAATGACGGTTTTGAGGATTTTCGACATGAAAAAATCATATCGCTTTTTAAGCGGTGTCGATGACGCCGCATTTTGTCAGCGTGTTTCTGACGTTCTTGCCGACGGTTATATTTTATATGGCAATCCGGTCATGGTCATGGATAATGGCAACCGGATCGTGGGTCAGGCGGTGATTCTGCCGGATAGGGCCCAAGACCATCACGCTTTGAAACAGGATCAATCATCGTGACTGATAAAGATTATCAAATCGCCACAAAACTGGTTCGTGGTGGCCAGCATCGTTCTGAAAATCGGGAAACTTCAGAAGCGCTTTATATGACCTCGGGCTTTGTCTATGACTCGGCCGAACAGGCTGCTGCGGCTTTTCGTGATGAAATTGATACATTTGTCTATTCACGTTATGGCAACCCAACGGTCAAAATGTTTGAACAGCGTTTGGCGCTACTTGAAGGTGCCGAGGCTTGCCGCGCGACTGGAACCGGCATGGCGGCGGTATTTGGTGCCTTGGCCTGCCAGCTTGAAAGCGGTGATCGCGTTGTGGCTAGCCGGGCGCTTTTTGGGGCTTGTCATGCGATTTTGACAAAGATCCTGCCAAAATGGGGTGTGAAAACCGAGCTGATTGACGGCACTGATCTTGCCGCATGGAAAGCCGCATTGCAAACGCCCGCCAAGCTGGTATTTTTGGAAAGCCCGTCAAATCCGGTTCTTGAACTTGTCGATATTGCGGCGGTTTGTGATCTTGCCCATGATGCTGGCGCGCTTGTTCTGGTCGATAATGTTTTTGCCTCGCCGCTATATCAAAGGCCGTTAGAGTTGGGGGCTGATATTGTTATTTATTCAACCACCAAACATATTGACGGTCAGGGCCGGTTGCTTGGCGGTGCGGTTCTTGGCAAAGCCAGCTTTATCGAAGATGTGTTTTTGCCTTTTTACCGCCAAACAGGCGCCACCATCAGCGCCTTTAATGCTTGGGTGATGCTGAAATCACTTGAAACATTGCCGCTTCGGGTTGCTGCGCAAACCGAAAATGCAGGACATGTGGCGGCGTTTCTGCATGATCATCCAAAAGTGAAATCAATCAGCTACCCAGGTCATGAAAGCCACCCGCAACATGATCTTGCGAAACGGCAAATGAGTGGTTTTGGCAATATGCTTGCATTTGAAATTGATGGGGATCAGGCAGCGACCTTTCGCTTTTTGAATGCGCTTACGCTGATTGATATCTCGAATAATCTTGGCGATTCAAAATCACTTGCCTGTCATCCTTTTACGACAACGCACGCCAACCTAAGCGATTCCGACAGGGCTAGCCTGAACATCACGCCATCGCATATCCGGCTATCGGTTGGTTTAGAGGATCAAATCGATTTGATTGCCGATCTTGGTTCGGCATTGGCGGCGATCGGCTAAAGCGCATCATGGCAACGGCGTCACCTTGCCATCAGATCTTGGCCCAATTTATTTTGAAATTGACGCCATTTACTATGGTCGGTACCTTTTAGCCTTCTGGTGCAAGGGGACGATCTTTCATATGCAAAATCGCAAAGCCTATATTGCCGTCAGCTTCGCTGTTTTTGGTCTGATAGGGGCTTGTGCGCCGACCGGCCCGAGACCCGCTATATCAGGAAATGCGGCACCTGCCTTGGCAGCATTATCCTATAGCTGGAAAACTGATTATGCAGGGGTGCTGACTCCGCCAGTTGAGATCCAGCAAAAAGCACATGCTGCCTGTATCCAGCGTGAATTTGAGCGTGCCTTTATGACGTCGATTTCATTTGAACATGATCAGGCGACTGCTGTCTTTAGTTGTCGCGGCGCCGCTTTCTAAGCGGTTACCCGTCTTCGCGTATTTCTCCAAATGACAATGCTGCCTTTGCCTTGTGATGGTGACGATGGCGGCTTATATTATAACTGAAGGGGCATTATGGTTTAATTAGCCAAGGCTTGACCTTTCGTCATCGCTGAACCGGCCTTTTTGCCACTAAAAATTGAAGGATGAATCTGGTGAGTTTTTTTGCTGATATCCTGTCCAGTTTGTTTGAACGCAAGCTTGGGCTTGTCAACCGCGTTGAGGATGATAACAAGCCGATTGACGGTTTATGTCAGGCATTGTTATCAAGCCGCGGCGATGTGTCGGGTATGTCACTTGCGCAATTGATTCTTGACCGCTATGCCGATCTTGATGATGACGGCAAGCTGGCTTGGTTTTCGCTTTTGGCAAATGACATGGATGTTCCTGCCGAGGCTGCAATTGCGGCAATCAAGACCTATCAGGATGCACCATCTGCCAAAAGCTATGAAGCCATGACCGCTGCGGTTGAGCCTGCCCGATTACAACTGATCCGTCGGTTGAACCAGACGCATGACGCCACAGCTAAATTGGTGGCAATGCGCGAAGATTTGATCCGGTTTCTTCCCGAACACCCCAATCTCGGCAAATTGAATGTCGATTTCAAACATCTGTTTGCATCATGGTTTAACCGAGGATTCCTAGTTTTGCGACCGATCAATTGGTCAAGTCCGGCGCATATTCTGGAAAAAATCATCACCTATGAATCGGTTCATGAAATTGAAAATTGGGATGATTTGCGTCGCCGGTTACAGCCTGAAGATCGCCGCTGTTTTGCGTTTTTCCATCCGGCAATGCCTGATGAACCTTTGATCTTTGTCGAGGTGGCGCTGACCAAAGGAACACCAAATTCGATTCAAAATGTTCTTCTTGAAAATCGTGATGCGATGGCGGCTGAAAAGGCTGACACGGCCGCCTTTTATTCAATCTCGAATTGTCAGGCGGGTCTTGCGGGCATTTCCTTTGGCAATTCATTGATCAAAACCGTGGTTCAGCATTTGCTGCGCGAATTGCCCCAAATCCGAAATTTCGTCACCTTGTCGCCAATTCCCGGGCTGGTAAAATGGCTTCGTGAAAGCGACAATTTTGATGCGGATGCCACGGCTGAAACCCATATGCAATTGGCCGCGCATTATCTGCTGAACGCCAAGCATCATAATGGCCAGCCGCGTGATCCGGTGGCGCGGTTCCATCTGAATAATGGGGCGCTTGTTGGGGCGGTTCATGCCAATGCTGATAAGTCGAAAAACGGCATGGCACAATCTTGTGGTGTCATGGTAAACTATCGCTATGATCTGTCCCGGATCAGTGAAAATCATGAAGCTTTTGCCAATCAACAAACCGTGATTGCTGAAAAATCGGTAAAAAATTTGGCTGCCGAAATTGAGATAAATGACCGCGCTATTTAGCGGCCTGATGTTGATATTATTATTGTAGGAAATTTCTATGTCGAATTTACTGTATGACCGCTTGTTTGGATGCCATCAGGGTGAACAAAAGCCGTTTTTGATCTTTGCCGATGGGTCGCAGCAATCCTATGACAGTTTTTTGCGGCAAACGGCGCGATTTGCAAATGTCATCCGGTCAATCGGGCTTGATGTTGGTGACCGGCTGGCGGCGCAGGTTGAGAAATCTGCCGAAGCGCTGGCACTATATGCCGCTTGTGTTCAATCAGGGGTGATTTTCCTGCCATTGAATACGGCCTATACGTCAGCCGAGGTTTCCTATTTTGTTGGTGACTCAGGTGCCAAGCTTGTCGTTGCTGATCAGCATTTTGATCTTGCGGCAGTGGCCAAAGAGCATGGCGCGGTTCTTGAACGGCTGAACGCCGATGGCAGCGGCAGTTTTGCCGACCGTGCTGCAACCGCAAGCGACATATTTGCCACCGTGCCACGCGGCGCCGATGATCTAGCGGCTTTTCTGTATACATCAGGGACAACCGGCCGGTCAAAAGGCGCGATGCTGACCCAAAA
>DFSK01000044.1:13833-14899 GCA_002378605.1 Alphaproteobacteria bacterium UBA3439 | reverse complement strand
GAGCGGTATAAAATGACATTCGACTTAACTCCCGTTAGGCGGCCCCTTTAGTGAGGCCCTTTTGCATAAAACAGATTTAGTTCTTAAAGCTCACAACATCGCTTGCCTTAACGCCGCCAAAGCCGCGGACATCATAGACAACGTCTTGGTTGCTTCCCCCTGTCGAGGCTGCCAACACCTCACCAAAGACCGAAGCACCAACGGCTTGTAGCCCCTCGCCTGTATCGGCATAGGCTTCAACCCGGAAAAAGGTATTTTCATTCAAAACATTCTCAGGGATCTCATCCCATGCGAAACCAACGAGTCCAGCTGGCTGTGGGCCAAGATCTTCAGTGTGAAGAATTTCGCCAGCTTCAGACCGGTAGACAATATTTGTACTGTTTGATGCTGTTGGAATATCGATCGCACCCGAAATGCCACCTTCAGGTGATGCATAGGCATTGCCGCCGGGAACCAGAACCGAATGGCCAAGCATATTTGCCGCGGTTGCGATGCGGAATTCTGACAGCTGGCCAGAATAAAGACTATTTAAGCCTTTCAGCGATTCATTCATTTCGGTGATGCCTGTTACCGTCGAGAATTGCGCCATCTGTGCAATCATCTCGGTATTGTCAGTTGGTTTGAATGGATCCTGATTTTGCAGCTGCGTTGTCATCAGCTTTAAAAACTCGGCCTGTCCAAGAGAATCCTTTGGGCCGGCCTCAGCCGTTTGTTGCTGGATACCCAGCTTGTCCAAAATGGAATTCAATGAATTATTATTATCGATTGTACTCATTTTTAGGTCTCCTGGCTGAACCCTACTTACCCATATTGATTGTGCGCATCATCAGTGCGCGTATTGTTGAAATGACCTCGACATTGTTTTGGTATTGGCGACTTGCCTCAACCATCTCGACCATTTCCTCATTCTCATCGACCGCTGCGCGAAAAACAAAACCATCCGCATCGGCACTTGGATGATGCGGCATAAATGCCTTTTCCGGCGCCCGCGAAGCTTCGGCAACTGTCACAACATCAACCGTCGAAACACCGGAATGTTTCATTTGATCGGCATAGGTTGTTTGAA
>DFSK01000044.1:0-13615 GCA_002378605.1 Alphaproteobacteria bacterium UBA3439 | reverse complement strand
CATCAACCGTTGAAACACCCGAATGCTTCAATTGATCGGCATAGGTTGTTTGAAATACTGGTTTTAACGCGCGAAACGCCTCTTCTTTCGTGCTGGCAATCGTGCCTGCATTGGCCAGATTACTGGCAACCGTATTCAATCGAACCAGCTGCGCCGCCATCGCCCGGCCTGAAATATCAAAAATGTTTTTGATTTCACTCATTATTCGCCCCTAATCGCCGACATCAATCCGGTAATCCGGTTATTGAGAAAGGTTAAAGTCGTCTGATAACGGGTCACGTTTTCCGAAAATTCCATCTGCTCGACACTCAATTCAACTGTGTTGCCATCAAGTGACGGGTTAATCGGCTCGCGAAACAGCATTTTGTTGCCAGTTGCGGCAACCGTTGTTGGAAAATGCTGCTCATTTGTTGTCTGTAAGGGGCCGATACCAACATGCCGTTTTATTTCTGAATCAAAATCAAGATCTCGCGCCTTAAAGTTAGGCGTAGCGGCGTTGGCAATGTTCGAAGCCAGAATTTCATTGCGGCGCGAACGCAGTTCGAGCGCCTGTGCATGAAAATTCAAATATGAGCCGATCTTATTCATTTTTCTACGAAATCCGTCCTAGGCTGTTTGTTAAATTAGTGGTCATGAACCTGCGATTTGGTGTAAATTTTGCAAATAGGATGCCAAAATAGACATGGAGCAAAAAATGAGCAGAGTTTCCCTCCAAAATGGTGGCGGTCCGGGGTCATCAATTTCACTGGCACCTGAAACAATTAAGGTGCGTAACGCGCTAATTGAAAAATTCACTGGCGAGCCGCTGGATGAAATGAACCATTTTATGAATACAGCTCTTGCCACTGAGCAAAATGAATTGCGGCGGATCGGCATTTTGGCCGCGCGCATCTTTCTGCTACGGACGCGCATCGCCAATCTTCAGGATTTTAACCGTGACCCATCACTGACCGATATTTCGGAAATCAATGTTGGCGCGCTTGATCTTGGCGGCGAAAATATGAATGCCGTCAATGATGATGATGATGAGGTTGTTACCGAAATTGAAGATGGCTGGGCACGTCTTAAAATGACCTCAACAGGCGAAGTTCAAGGTGTGCGCTTCTTATCAGGCGCAATCATTGATGCCAAACCTGAAGATGCCGAAAAGCTGATCCGGTCGGGAAAAGCTGTTCGCGTTGATGAAAATGGCAATATCATCGAATTTCATGAAGATGATTTTGACAATCAAGACGAGGCCGGTTCTGCCGCAGAGGCTGAAGATCGTGTCGAGGATGAAAATGACGACAGTGAACCGAATGATGGCGATAGTGCTGAACCCGACGAAAATGCGTCATCAGATGTGACAGGCGAACAAACCGCCGAGGCAGCAAGTGACGAACAACCGGCGATGGTCGCCGCGGATCAGGCCGCCAGTGAAGATGCCACCACCGCCGAGGCCGAACAGCCACTTTCACCTGATAACGACCTATCAGACAATATGGATGACAAGACATGATTTATCGTGCTGGCAAAACCGCAATCTGGTTTGCCATTGCCTTTGGCCTTGCCGCTTGTCCAGCGGAACGGTTCCGGCACGAAAAATATTTGTGTAAAAGCGTCAGCTTTGATCTTGAATCAATTATCGTGAATGACACGAACATTGGCGGTGAAGTCAAAATCATTGGCTATGGCAGTGAAAAAACAGCAACCATCAAAGCCATTAGTGATGATCATATCGAAGTTGAAGCCAGCCGCATGAATCTAGAGCTGGATCGCAATGATGGCAGCGTCAAGATTAGCCGCGGCACGCGATTTGCCCGCCTAGCGTGCGAGCGCAGCATTTTCACCATGTAAGCATTGTTGGAATTGGGGCTGAATAAAGCGACTAGGCTTTGGCAGGCCCGTGAAATTTGACAATGGCTTCGGCCTCATCTTGGCCAATGCCTGTTGCCAGCGTTAATTCATTTGCCGCCGCACCGTTTCGCGCCAGTTCAATGGCCCGACTCATTTGCTTGTCACCACTGAAATTTTGCGCCAGATCGGCAAGCTCTTGTCGGCTTTGATCAAAGCCTTCGGCCAAACCACCGGTCTTTTTCTCAATATCACGAAGCCGCTCGCCAATTGTTTCAAGGCTGAGATGAAGCCGGATGACTGTATCACCGATTTGCGCGAGATTATCAGCAACTGTCGCGACACGCCGATCAGCAAGACGTTGATTGAGCAGAATTTTGGCAGCCACAAACCCAACCAGCAACAGCACCACAGCCAACGCTGTCAGAACCACAATGATAAAGGGATTTTGGAAAAAACTGGCCATATCTGCCATTTGATAAAACCTTTAAACGAAACCGGTAAATAGCCTAACGCTTTTATTATGCCGGTTAATCGTCGTTATCGGCAATATATTTTTGCAATTCGCCAGGCATCGCCGCTTTGACGGCAGCCCGCTTTTGCAATTGATCAAGGCGCGCAATCACCGCGACGACACGGCCGCGGGCCGCATCATCTAGCTTTTCAGTTTGCGACAAGCTGTCGCCATGCGTTGCCAGAAACACTTCAAGCGCCGCACATCCATCCGCAAATTCCTTTGCCGATAAATTGGGCACAAAGAGCGCGTCAAGCATCAGCTCGACACGCTCGATGATTTCTATTGTCGATAGTAAAGACCCCATCACAGACACCTCGTCTGATCCTAAGTCTTTAACTCCCTATACGCGTCCATCAATGCTTCTGAAATGCGATCAATGTTGATCGGGTATTCGCCACGCTTGATGGCGTCTTTAATCCGATTTACATTCACCTCATCAATTGGCGCTGATGATGCCATCTGTTTGATCGATGACGGCACATCGGCAGACTTCAGTTCGACACTGTCGCTAGCATTTGCAGCTGCGGCAGACGAAACTTTGGTCGCCTCTTGTGATACCCGATCAGGAACAGCGACCTTGCGTGGCTCCATACGACTAACAGTGTTTTTTACTATACCAACCATTTTAGTTGACCTCCGATATACCACTAACGACATGAGTACGAATTTATTTAGTAATTATTTTAACTTTTTTTTCTGACACCACGCGACCTTCAACAATCACCTTACTTGATTGGTTCAAAACCTTCAACAAATCACCCATTTGGGCATTGTCTAAAGCAAGGCCAGAACCTGCAACTGTGACGCCACCGATCTGTGTTTCGATGGTGACTGTCTGGTCTTTTTGAACCAGCCAATCCATTTCAAGATGCCGGTTTCGTACGGCTTGATTGACGCTCAATGACCGGTTTGTTTTACGACCAATAACATCATCCAGCTTTTCAAAATACCCGACAAGGCGGTGATCGGGGCTTGCTACCAGCACCAGGTCATCATTGGTGATGACTTCGCCGCGACGCAGGCTGCGCGAAAGCTTGACAATTTTTGCCACCTCATTTGATGGTTGCAATGCGTCTGCGGCGTTATCGCCCAAAATGGAAACAGGGCTATCTGTTTGAATCTGCGTTCGAACCGCAATCGAAAAACCATCTGGATCACTGCATGAAACGCGAACCGTCTTATAGCTGCCAAACATTGGTTCAATCGTCAAACCAGCAGCACAAGGCAGGAATTGCCGATCCTGATTGATCGCAGGGTCGGCAGCGATGCCAAGTGAGGCCAAGGATGATTGAATTTCGGCTTTGATCATCGCGCCTGATAAGGTTTGGCTTGCCATAGCCAGATTGCTGGCAAGGCACAGGCCTGCATAAAATCCAAAAATGCGCGCAGATTTACCCACCAAAGAAATAGATTTCATTTGTCCGTCCACTACCACCTTGTGATGGGCTGTTTTCAGGCTTTGCGCCGGTTACCAAGGCCTTGATCTGGTTCAAGGATGGCAGGCGAATGGTTTTCTTAGCATAGAGAAAATTCGGATTGCCCCGCACAAAGGCATGACGGTTCACCTGAACGATGGCCATTTCCACAAATTTCATATTCATGCCGCTGCCGCCATAATAGTCATTCATAATATGGCCAAGGGTTTCATCCTGCGCCACTTCATGCATTTCCGAATAATCCGGATCCATACGAAATGGATGTGAACTTGCGGCATCTTCAACACCGCCATTGTCACGCGCCCCATAGGTCAGCACGACAATCGGCTCGGCCATAGCTGTATTCATGGCAATGCTGAAAAGGCATGGAATTACAAACATCAAATAGCGCATCAATTCATCTCCAGAAACGTCGCAAGCTTGCCGTTTAAATCGGCTGGCTTGCGTTGGCGACTAAGCGGCTCAAGAATTGAATGCCCATCACCAGCCTCGATTACCCGCAAAACCGACCATTTACTGCCAACGCCCGAAACCATCGCCAGACGGTTAACCTGAATGCCCTGTCGCATCCCAAGGTCAACATGCAGCTTATCATTCTCTAATTTGATTACAGCCTTCAGCGGCAAGCATAAAGTGGCCAAAGCAATCGCCTTGGCGTGGTTTTGAAGCCCGCTCAGTAAAGCTGCCTTAACTACATCACGTTTAGTTGTGCTTAATTTGCTGATCAGCAGGCTTGGTGACCGATCGCCAAGTTTCAACTTGATCTCGTCACGAACCTCGCCAAGCGGCGTCAGCTGACTGCCTGCATAAAGGCTGGTTGTGATGATGGCACGCAAATGCTGACTTTGGCCAAGCCCAAAATCGGCGCTGAAACTTTCAAACGCAATATTGGTCACAAAGGCAAAATCACCATCACGGATCGACACTTTGCCATTCATTAGCGCATTATAATCATAACGTGCATCGCGTTTCATCTTTACCGGATCAAGAACTGTCGCCGCTTCATTATATAATGTCAGGTTGGCGGTATTTTCCAGCTGCCGATAAAGATCAGCCATCATCATTGACGGCATTGTCGATAGCCAACCCGGAACCGACCGTGTCATCGACATTGTTGGCGCAAACATTGTTAAATGGCCAACCGCACGATCATGGCATGCAGGCTCGGCGATCTTGCCAACGGCGGCTTCGACAGTCACTTCATAATGAAGGTCATCCTTGATCTCATTTATAATGCGATAATCAAGGATTTCACTTGAAGGGCGCACCACGAAATGATCATCAAGGCTCGTATCGGCTTGCACCGAGGAAAACCCGTCAATCTTGGCGCCACCTTTCAACGCTGCAAGATATAGCGCATCTTCAAGCGCAATATTTTTTGCTTCATGCAAGGCTGCCTGATCATTGATCACCGCACGTCCTGTTGCCGTCACCATGCGCAAACCGTCACCAGCAAGCGCATGCGTGCCAGTTAACAGGGCAAAGATCGTGGCAAAAAACCATGTGATGACCCGCTTAGACATCATTAAACCGTCTTACGCGCCGTCGTCAGAAGATAGCTGATGGTTTCGCGATCAATTTCCAGCACTACCTCATAAGTATCAGTGCCGGTTGGGTTGATACGAACGGTGCGCGCGCCGCGGATGGTGCCATTCACAACACCGCGAAACGTATCATTCTGCACGACAAGATCAATCACGGTTGTGCTTGAATCCACCTGCAAACCATGGATCTGTTCGGCCAGATCGCGCATCGCCGCCATACGGGCAGACCGGATCGCCATCAAACGTTTTTGCGCCTCACCACGGCCCGGCTGCGATGATGTCACCGCATAGCCAACAGCTGTCAGCGTTGGAATATTTTCCGCACTGGCATCAAGAACGTCTTTTAAATTTACAATTGTCTGGGTTTGTGAGGCTTCGACCGCTGCCATTTTGGATGTGCCGGCCATGTCGAGGCTTGCTGTGCCGTTATGCTGGCATGCTGTCAAAAACCCGATGCCAAGGCCGCAGACCACGGCTGTCTTGAAAATCTTGCGCATTTTGAGCTCCGTTTCGTCAAAAATTTAGGTACCTCGCCCAATTATGCATTTTTTGTGCCAACCAGTTCACGATCGCCGCACCCTGCCGTGCCGCTATCAATAAGGGACAAAACCCGACCAATTCAGGCCAGGCAAGCAAAACACCATCCACATCACAAGCTTTCGGCAAATCACATGATTGGCATGAATTTTGCCTTTACCAGCTATAGCCCGCATCTGGCCGCCTCAATGGCATTTGGATAACGGCAAAGGAAAGCATTTTTAATCAGAGGGTTACCGGTTGAAACACACAATATTCACAAAACATGCTGTCAATTTATTGTGCCGTTTTACGCTTGAGACAGGGCAAATGTCATGAATATGACGCTAACAAGATTTGGGTTTGGCAATGCGGCTGGCTTTTTGTCGACGCTGGTCATGCCGGTTGGCATTTTGGTGCTGGTGGCGATGATGGTTCTGCCCCTTCCCGCTTTCCTTCTAGATACTTTCTTTGTGACCAATATTTTGGTCTCGCTTCTGGTGCTGATGGTGGCTTTGCATACCTATCGCCCGCTTGATTTCTCCAGCTTTCCAAGCTTGCTATTGATTGCCACCGTTCTGCGGCTTGGCCTGAATGTAGCGTCGACGCGGATCATTCTTGGTAATGGCCATGAAGGAACATCGGCCGCAGGTAAGGTGATCGAGGCATTTGGCGCCTTTGTTATTGCTGGCAATTATGCTGTTGGTATTTTCGTCTTTGTCATTCTTGTGATTATCAATCTGGTCGTGATCACCAAAGGTGCTGGCCGCGTGTCGGAAGTGACAGCCCGTTTCACTCTTGATGCGATGCCCGGCAAGCAAATGGCGATTGACGCCGATTTGAACGCTGGCGTTCTGACGAATGACGAGGCCAAGATCCGCCGTGAAGATATCTCCAAGGAAGCCGATTTCTACGGCGCTATGGATGGTGCATCGAAATTTGTTAAAGGTGATGCGATTGCCGGTATCTTGATTCTTGCAATCAATATCATTGGCGGTCTGATCATCGGCGTTGCCCAGCATGATATGTCATTTTCCAGCGCCTCAGAATCCTATATTCTATTGTCGATCGGTGATGGGCTTGTCGCGCAAATTCCATCGCTGATGCTGGCCATTGCCACAGCCATTATCGTAACCCGCGTTTCAACAACCGAGGATATGGCCGCGCATATTGGCAAGCAGATTAGCCTGTCACGCGCCTGGATTCCGGTTTCGGCTGTATTGCTATTGATCGGTTTTGTTCCGGGCATGCCGAATTTTCTGTTTTTAGCAGCGGCTGCCATTGCTGGTCTTGCCGGATTTTTGATGCGAAAAAGAGAACAAGGCGAAAGCGACCTTGAAGCGCAGCAACAGCCTGGCGCCGAAGCGCTGCTTGAAGATGACAGCAAGGAATCACCTGACCAGATCAATTTGACCGATGTTACCGATAATTCGGCCGTTTCAGTACAGCTCGGCTATGGCCTTATTGGCATGGTTGATGAGGCCACTGGCGGGCCACTTGTGAACCGGATCACCGGCATTCGCAAACAGGTTTCCAAGGCGCTTGGCTTTGTTATTCCGCCCGTGCGGGTTCGCGATGATATGGCCTTGAAAGCGAATGATTACCGCATTCGGATTGGCCAGACGATTGTTGGCGAAGATCAGGTCTACCCCGACCTGAAACTGGCTATTCCAGGTGACTCAACAAGTGTAAAGATTGCCGGAGTCGAGGTAAAAGACCCAACATTCGGCATGGATGCCATCTGGATTGACCGTCATAAAGAGGCCGAAGCCGAGAGCAATGGCTATGTTGTTGTCGAGCCTGAATCAGTTCTGGCAACGCATATTTCGCAGGTAATGTATAAATTTGCGCATGAGTTAATCGGCCAAGATGATGTCAAAGTCCTTCTTGATAATCTGGCGCAGACATCGCCAAGCCTTGTTGAATCAGTGGTTCCCAAGTTGGTACCGCTTCATGCGTTGACGGGAATTTTAAGCGAGCTTCTGGCCGAGCGTGTACCGATCAGCGATCTCCGCAAAATTTTGGAAACGCTTGCCAATTTGGCTGGTCGTAATCTTGGCATCATCGAATCTGCCGAAGCTTTGCGTCCGGGCCTTGCCGGTCTTTTGATCCAGCAAATTGCCCCGTTAAATCAGCCCCTGCCCGTGATTACGCTCAGTTCTGAGCTGGAACATATGCTGATTTCAATGTCACGCCAAAGCAATGATGGCGGGCTACTTCTTGATAGTGGTCTTGCCGAGCGATTGATCAAATCAGTTGCGCAGGCCAGCGAAAAAACATCAGCCGATGGCCGTCAAGCCGTCCTGGTGGTCTCGCCGCAAATCCGTCGCCAATTATCAACAATCATGCGCCAGCATATTGACGATCTGGCGGTTCTTGGCTTCACCGAATTGCCTGACAATCGGAAAATCAATGTCATCGCGACAATCAGCGGTGATGCCGACAATAAGCTTGAAGATAAATAAGATCCGGCGCTTTTGCCGTCATCCAAAAAAGGAGGATGAACAATGCCAACGATAACCGTACAAGCCGCAGATTCTGCAACCGCAATGGACGAAATCTGGGCAAAGCTTGGCCCAGATGCGATGATAATATCGACCAGCAAGCGCAATGGCCGCATTGTTATGGAAGCGACGACTGACGGCGCTAAACCAGCCATGGCACCGTCTGTTGAGGCCGGATTTAGCGATATTTTCAAAGGCCAAATGCTGGCTAAACCTGCGGCAACAGCAAAAGCTGGCAACGCGCCGAATGACGGACAAATGCCAATTCCTGCTGCTGCAGGTGCCGATATCGCTGCGCTTCGCCGTGATATCGCGCAAATGCAAAATATGCTGTCAGGCCTGGTGCTAACCGACCTTGATGGGGTTAATCCCAGCCTGTCAGCAAGCACGAGATTGGAATTGCAACGCGCCGGATTTTCTGCCGCATCGCTAAACCTTCTTAAAGCCCGTTATGCTGGCCTTGCCTATGGTGATGGCTGTGATGCCTTTCTTGGCGGCATGGCGGAAAAGCTAGCCCATCCCCATGCCGAAGCATTATTGTCAAAAAGGTTGATTTTCGTTGTTGGTGCCACCGGTACTGGCCGCACGACAATGGTGGCAAAATTAACCGCGATGCTTCGCGAGGCGCATCCGAGAAAGGAAATTATTGCTGCTAGTTTGCATGGGCAGAACGCATCAAATAACCAGTCCTTGCAAGGTTTTGGCCGATTGCTGAATGTACCGGTCTGCGCGCTTTCTTTGGCAACACCAGTCACTGATTTCAACAAAATGACTGATTATGATATCATGGTGATTGATGTAACCGCGATGCCTGATGAGGCCAGCCAGAAAATTGCCGAAATCAAGGCGCATGTCGGCGCCAAGGAGATTGGCATTATCGCCACAATTCCGGGCAGCACAAGCCGCGCCATGATCGAATTGACCATGCAGCGTTTTGCCGATCTGGAACCAATGATCGCGCTGACCAAGCTTGATGAATGTGAAACAACAGCAAGTGAATTTTCTGCCTATGTTGAACAAGGTGCGCGCATCAGCATTCTGTCAGGAACAAAATCAGTGATCGGAGCGTCAATATTTGCTTCGGAAAACATCTTATTGCAGTATCTTAAAGAGAATTTCAGCAATCACGAAGCAATCATGCCAACAGGTACGGGTTCAGAGTAAATATTATGGCAACATCCATTGCAGTCACCAGCGGTAAAGGCGGGGTTGGCAAGACCAACACGGCGGTCAATCTGGCAACTACCCTGTGTCGACTTGGCAAACGGGTCATTCTTTTTGATGCCGATTTCGGCCTTGCCAATGCCCATGTTCTGCTTGGCACCAACCCCAAAACCACAACCGCTGATTTTTTGGCGGGCAAAGCCAGCATGGCCGAAACCATGACGCCAGCGCCGCTTGGGCTGAACTTCATTTCTGGCGGTTCGGGACTGATTGAACTGCTTAATCTTGATAATCAGGCGCGCTATCGCATGTTGGCTGGCTTATCTAGTCTGCAGTCTGAAATTGACTATCTGATCGTTGATTGTCCGGCTGGCGCTTCTGATAGCACATTATTTTTTGTTAATGCGGCTGATATTGCATTGGTTGTTTTGGTGGCCGAACCGACAAGCTTTTTGGATGCCTATGCGCTGTTAAAGGCCGCATATCTTGAAAAAAACATCACCGAATTTTCAATCATGGTGAATATGGCCGAGAACTCAAAAACTGCCGAAGCCAACTTTAAAAAATTTCGTGACATCGCAATGCGGTTTTTGGACGTAAAATTGCATTACGCCGGTATGATACCGCAATCAACAGCTATCCGGCAGTCGATTATCCAGCGCAAGCCGATCAGTGTTAGCCAGCCAAAATCAACGCTGGCGGAAAACTATGAGTCACTTGCGCGGCATTTGATGAAGGCCCAAAAAAGCACGCATGATGCGGTGAAATTTTTTGACGGGACGAGTTAATGAACATGGCAGCGCGTGATCATTATGCCAATCAGAAAATAGATGTTGATGAACTAATCAAAACACATAGTGATTTGGTTCGGAAAATCGCTTGGCAAATTCACGGCCGAACACGCCATACAACCGAAATCGAAGATATCATGCAGGTTGGCTTTACCGGTCTGGTAAACGCCGCCCAGCAATATACGCGCAAAGAAGGTGCCACTTTTGGCACTTACGCCAGCATCCGCATTAAAGGCGCAATCATCGATTATCTGCGCAAAAGCTCAAATCTTTGCCGCACAACGATTCAGATGAAAAAGCGCTATAATAAGGCGCAAAGCCAGCTTCAAAGCAAATTGATGCGCCAGCCAACGGTTACCGAACTCAGCGTTGCCATGAGCATGTCTGAAACCGAGCTTCAAGAATGGGAACATGCGTTTCAGGCGAATGCACATGACTCGCTGGATAGTGTTTATGACCAATATTCGATCTGGTATGCCTCAGATGAGGATTCGCCAGAAGAAAAGCTGAACCAGCATCAATTGCAAGGATTGCTGAAACTGGCGCTTCATGAGCTAAGCGAAAAAGAAGCGCTGGTAATCCAGCTCTATTATGTCGAAGAGTTAAACGTGTTTGAGATCGCGGCAGTGCTGGAGGTTTCGACTGGCCGCGTCTCGCAGATCAAGAAGTCAGCGATTGCCAATCTGCGTTCCTATATCTCTAAATCACAGCATATTGATTGATCATGGCCGCATCTGAATTCAACGAAATTACCGAAATTCAGATGTCATTGCAGCTTGCCGAACATCATCTGCAGCATAATCCTTTTCAAGAACAGCTGCATCTATCGCTATCCTTGGTATCGATTGCCCGCGGATCATGCAAAATGATCATCCGCCCTGATGGGCAACGCGCGCCGTCATTTGTTGGTGCCCTGCATATTCCGGCCGATCGTGCCGTGATGCAGGCAACAATATCGCTGGCGCAAAAACCATTTGATGATTTGGCGCAAAAGCTGCGCCAGTCGGGGCCACGCCCAATCAATCTATTGACGACATTAGACAAGCCGCTATCGGTTGATTATAATGGGATTTTGTTTATTGATCCGCCAGTTGATGCGGCAATCACAAATCTAGTCTGGACAATTCCGCTTAAATAAATGACCAAAGGTCAATTACAGGAATTTACGCACCATTTCGGTTTCAGATTGAAGCAGGCGTGATGTTCCGGAAAAGGCCTGTTGCGCGCGGATCAGCTTGGCCAATTCACCCGTCATGTCGATATTTGACATTTCCAAAGCGCCCGAATGGATTTTACCGCGGCCGTCCTTTACCGCCTGCCCCAGATTTCCCGGCCCAGATCTTGCATTTTCGCGGAACATATTATTGCCAACCGCAGTTAGACGATTCGCATCAGCAAACGTCGCAAGGCCAATTTTTCCAACAGCAACAATGTTCGTGCCGCCATAGGTGGCCTCAACGGTTCCATCTGACTGGATATTTACACTGGTTAACGCCGCCGAGCCGAGCCGTTCGACACCGTTTTGCGTAACAATGCCGGCGGCGCGCATCGGAACCGTAATTGCCATGCCATTTGCCGACATGACTTTATGACCTTCACTCGTCGCAATCTCGCCATTCAAATCAATCGAAAAAGAGCCGTCGCGCGTATAAAGAACATCGCCCAAATTACTGCCATTGCGAAGCGTGAACATTCCCTCGCCTTCAACAGCCAAATCAAGAACGGTGCCGGTTTGCTTTAATTCGCCTTGCGATCGCATAATCCGCATTTCAGGCGTTGTTACGCCCGATCCAACCTTGTTACCAACACCGATGGCAACCGTATCAGCGTAAACATCCACAAAGCTGGCTTCACGCTTTTTATAGCCGGTTGTTCCAGCATTGGCGATATTATTTGACGTAACATCAAGGTCACTCAAGGCTGCCGACATACCGCTGCGAATTACCGAAATCATGATCATTAGACCTAACGTAGTTTGCTTCGCCCTTTCTGAGCAAATTTTATGCCAAAGCCGTCATCATCATCATGCTTGGCCAATTTTTGCGGGCAACCAAGCATCAATGTCTTGGGCAAATCGCCACGCTTAAAATTCAACTTGTTTAGCCGTTGCTAATGCAGCATATTATCAGATTGTTAAGCGAAGGCAGAGAATGGCAAAGCAACAAAACACATCGCTGGTTCCCGTGGCAAAACAATTGCCCGCAACCCGCCCCGCCGAAACGAGCAAGCCATCATTTTCGCTCTATGACGGCGAGCGACATTTCACCAGCCGTGAAGATGTGCGTGAATTTTTGCCGGATATTCTTGGCAAGGCGCTTGCCCGCACATGGATTGACGCTGATTTTCGTACCGCGTTTGATAAAGATCCATGCGGCACGTTAGAAAGCCATGGCGTATTTCTGCCTGAAAATATGTTGATTGAATTCCAGCGCCAAAATGTGGATCGCCCGCGGATTGTTGTTTATGAACAGCGGCCAAATTCAAAATTCAAAATTCGCGTTCTGTATTTGCAGTTGGTGATGATGGCGGGGCGGTGATGACCCGTTTCGCCCCACTAAAACGCATATTTTTCAGCCTTTTTGTGATTGCTAACTGCCTTTTCGGCCTGCCTGTCAGCGCCAGCGACCCGCAGACCCAGATGGAAAACAAGGCTTTCAAAGAAGCGGTAAAGGCGGTCAAAAACCGAAATTACGCCCATGCCATAACCCTGTTTGAAGCACAGGCCAAAATGGCACGCCATGACGCGCAGCATAATCTTGCGGTCTTGCTGAATGCTGGCAAGGGCCGCCCTCGCAATTATGTTGATGCGCTGTTCTGGTCATGGCAGGCCCAGCTTGGCGGCATTGAAGATGCCGAAGATTTGGCCAATGATATTGTTGATTTGCTGCCGCCAAAAGTGGCGGATGAAGTGCGTAGCCGCGTTGGCGAGGCATTACAAGCGCGCATCGACGCCAACGATCTAAACGCAATTCCGCAATTTGCCAATTATCATTTAACCATTCTCGCCGAACCCGATTATGGCAATGCCTATATCTGGTATTCAATTGCCGCCGCGATCAATCTGCCCGAGACAAGCGATGCGCGTGACGATGCCGAATCTCAAATCGACAGCAAGAATCTTGTCGAATTGCAAATGAAAACCCAGACCCTTTTTGACAAATATAAATTCAAACCATTGCCAGCCACAGGCAAAGAAGGCAAAAATGATAGTTAAAGTTCAATGGATTATTGATGGTCTTATCGAAATTGACGCCGAATCAAACGAAGCTGCCGAAGCGATTGCTGATGAAAAGCTTCGCAGCTTTATCGC
>DFSK01000116.1:1656-3298 GCA_002378605.1 Alphaproteobacteria bacterium UBA3439 | reverse complement strand
CGCTGATGTTACGGTGACCATGGCACAGCCTCTTCGGGCTCCGCTTCTTTGGCCCGACTTGTTTCAATCACATTGATAAGCTGGCGAAGCATCGTTGTGACGCCGCTTCCCGTTACTGACGATAATGCCAGCACTTGCCCCGCGCCTGCTTCTTGCAACGCAATGGCAAGGTCGGCAGCGTAATCTTCTGGCGTTGCGTCCAATTTGGTCAGCCCGACAATTTCCGGCTTGTCATAAAGATCGCCGCCATAGGCTTTGAGTTCATTGCGAAGCATTTTCCATGCGGCAACAGGGTCTTCGCCCGTGGCATCAATAAGATGCAGCAAAATCCGGCATCGTTCGACATGTCCCAAAAACCGATGTCCAAGACCAGCGCCTTCATGCGCGCCTTCGATCAGGCCGGGGATATCAGCCATGACAAATTCCTTGCCATCAATGCCAACGACGCCAAGATTGGGATGAAGTGTGGTAAAGGGATAATCGGCAATTTTAGGCCGTGCCGCCGAAACCGCGCTTAGGAAGGTGGATTTTCCAGCATTCGGCATGCCAAGAAGACCCGCATCGGCAATGAGTTTCAGCCGAAGCCAGACCCACATTTCTTGGCCTTCTTCGCCAGGTTGTGATTTCCGCGGTGCGCGATTGGTTGATGATTTGAAAAAGGCATTGCCCTTACCGCCGGTGCCGCCCTTGGCAAGAATGATGGTCTGCCCCTCATAGGTCAGATCGGCAAGCACTGTTTGCTGATCATCCGATAGGACTTGCGTACCAATCGGCAGACGCATGATCACATCTTTGCCCGACGCACCGCTGCGGTCACGTCCGGCACCCGGACGGCCCGATTCGGCTTTGAAATGCTGTTGATAGCGATAATCAATAAGCGTGTTCAGGCCATTAACCGCCATTGCCACAATATCGCCGCCGCGGCCGCCATCGCCGCCATCAGGCCCACCCAAAGGCACATGCGCTTCACGCCGAAAGCTGATTGCCCCCGGCCCGCCATGCCCTGAACGGGTGTAGATTTTAGCCTGATCGAGAAATTTCATTACAACGGTTCCGATTTGTCATTCGGGGGGTTTGATGCGGCAAGGTGATCGCCGATATCTACCACGACCATCATTGCTTTGCCGTAGCGAGATGGTTCACCCGATAAATAAAAGGGGAATAACAATTGTCATCCCCCTTCAACTATTGCACGGCTGCCGGTATAAACCGCCCTTCGTGCATCATTTTTCGATGCCAAAGGCGCTATTCAGCAGCCTCGGCCATCGGCTCAACAGCCACAAACATCTTGCCACCTGATTTTTCACGGAAAGCAACCTTGCCTTCGATCAGTGCAAATAATGTGTGATCTTTGCCCATGCCGACATTTAGTCCGGGATTCACCTTGGTTCCGCGCTGGCGAACAATGATATTGCCAGCAAGAACGCTCTCGCCACCAAATTTCTTTACACCAAGTCTGCGGCCAGCCGAGTCGCGACCGTTTCTGGAACTACCGCCTGCTTTTTTATGTGCCATTTTCTACCAACCTTCTATCAGTTCATAACCGCGATTGCGGTATCATCTTTATCTAGTCTTTTTTTGCGGCTTTTTTCGCTGCTGGCTTTTTTGCCGCGGCGGCCTTTGGTGCCGCTTTTTTCGGTGC
>DFSK01000116.1:955-1386 GCA_002378605.1 Alphaproteobacteria bacterium UBA3439 | reverse complement strand
GGTGCTGCGGCCTTTTTGGCAGGCGCATCACTTGCTTCGGCTTTTTTCGGTGCGGCCTTGGCAGCAGGTTTTGCTGTTTTCAGGCTTTTCGCGTCCTCGGCAATATCAATGATCTTCAGCAGGGTTAGATCCTGACGATGACCTTGAGTCCGCCGATGGTTTTTCCGACGCTTGCGGCGGAAGATAATGATTTTCGGCCCGCGTGTCTGGCGGATAACCGTTGCGCTGACGCCAGCGCCGTCAACAAGCGGTGTGCCAATCGTAACTTTGTCGCCATCGCCAAGCATGACGATGTCGTTCAAAATGATTTGTTCGCCTTCTTCAGCGGACAGACGTTCCACCAGAATGGTGTCATCCTTTGAAACGCGATATTGTTTGCCACCGGTCTTCACCAAAGCGTACATGGCGATCTTCCTTACCTAAACAGTTTG
>DFSK01000116.1:0-682 GCA_002378605.1 Alphaproteobacteria bacterium UBA3439 | reverse complement strand
CCAGTCGCTTTTTCCCCACCAATGGGGCAGCGGCGCCTAAACAACAATGTCAAAGCGCGACAGCGGGCTGGAATATACGCTTTGCGGCCTCGCTGTCAAGTGTCCAGATGCTTTTGTTCCCCTTTTCTATCATGGTTTTACGCCGCGTCATTGCCTTGGTTTCGAGCGGGCTGCGGCTGGTGATGCATGCAATGGCGATTGGCGGCCAGTTTTGCTGCATCCGCAATGGCTATGTCGTCAAGGCCAATTAGCCGCCGGCAAAGGGGCCGTCGCGCCCCGGATCAAAGGGATGCTGCGCCATTTCGAGATGCAGCCTTGATCCATCCCACGGGTTTTGGGCAACAACATCCATATTCAATTCAATGCCAAGGCCCGGCGTCGTTGGCGGAATGATGTGACCATCTTCCCAACAAAGCGGTGATGTTAGCAAGGTGGCATGAAACCCATCCATTTTCTGAATTGATTCGAGAATCAGGAAATTGGGAATCGAGGCGGCAAGCTGGATATTGGCAGCGGCAACAACAGGCCCGCAATAAAGATGCGGGGCAATCTGTGCATAATAAGGCTCGGCAATGGCGGCAATCTTCTTGGCTTCTAAAATACCGCCAGCGCGTCCAAGATTCGGCTGTAAAATGGCCGCTGCCCCGCATTGCAGGACGCGCGAAAACTCATATTTGCTGCA
>DFSK01000175.1 GCA_002378605.1 Alphaproteobacteria bacterium UBA3439 | reverse complement strand
GGGTAAAATTATTTGGGTAAAATCATGTGGCCGATCGACAGATCGGTTGGTAAAGCCACCGCCATTGCATGATTTTTCAAAACATTACAAATTTTTTGCAGTGATTTTTGGTTCAAGAAAATAAATTCTTTTTTGCCGCCAAAACCCTTTCCTTCAGAGTAAATCATTCTATCTATAGCTGATAGACATCACCACATTTGGAACAGTGACGGAAAATGACACAGCTTCAAAATCCCAGCCCGCTAGCTGCATTGGATCAAGCCAACAAATCGCTTGCTTCACACCCCAAAGGCGGGATCAGCGCCCCCGATCAGGTCACCGTGACAGCGGTTACGCATTGGACCGACAAGCTGTTTTCCTTTCAGACTGACCGCCCGCCGGGCTTTCGGTTTCAATCTGGCGAATTTGCGATGATCGGTCTTGTTGATGATGAAGGCAAAGCCGTTACGCGTGCCTATTCGATTGCCAGCCCGCATTGGGATGATCATCTGGAATTCTATTCGATCATTGTTCCTGATGGCCCGTTAACCTCGCGGCTTCGGCATGTTCAGATTGGCGATAAAATCATACTTCGTCCCAAAACAACCGGCACATTGGGGTTGGCGCGGTTACGCGATGGACAACGTTTATATTTGCTGGCAACCGGCACCGGATTTGCGCCCTTTGCCGCGCTCATCCGTGATCCGGAAATCTATGAACGGTTTGAGCAGGTCATCCTTGTTCATGGGTGCCGCACGATTGCCGAGCTTGGCTATAGTCAAAAGATTGTTGCCGACAGTCGCGCCCATCCGCTGATTGGCGAAATGGTCACGCGCCAATTGCATTATGTGCCAAGCGTGACGCGTGAAAACTTTACCCAGACTGGCCGCATCACCACACTTTTGGCCGATGGAAAACTGGCCAGCAGCCTGTCACTGCCGCCCCTTGATCCGGCTTTTGACCGGATTATGATTTGCGGGTCGATTGGCCTTAATCAGGATATCGCGGCGCAATTGCTGGAAAAGAATTTTCATGAGGGCAATTTATCTAGCCCGGGTGATTATGTGATTGAACGTGCCTTTGTTGGCGACGGCATCTAATCGCCGCCCGTGCCCTTTACCGCCAAACTCCATTGACCGAATATGATGTGGCGGTTTTCGGCAGGATTTTTGATCTGGAAGGGGCCAAGCGCAACGCCAATAACCAGATTGATAGCTTTACCAAAGCTGGCAACAGCGAAATGCGCTATCTGTTTTCGATCCCGATTATGTAACGGCAACAGACAAGATAAAAAATTTCACCCCACATAAAAATCAAGGTTACTGAGGCTATTTCCCTAATCAGAATGACTTTATGAACAATGGGTGGAGCGCCCGACGCAGGGGCTCACGCGCCACTGTTTGCTTTGCTTGATTGGTTGGCATTGTTAACGGCCAATGGGATCATTCTTAGGATTTCATCGGACGGGTTAATATCTTTGAAAAAGATAAACCTAGCCAGACATTCATCATGTCTGTTTTGATTAGCCGCTGCGCTTGATCATTTACGCTGTGCATGTTTCATTATAGGCAGGCGCCGTCCGCCGTTCAGCCAAATATCGTATTTTTCAAACAAACAGGATTGATCGTTTATGCAAGATGTATTTATAGCGGGATATTCAGATAAATTGTCAGCAAGACCCGGCGAGACTGTTACATTTTTCGTGTCCAGCCATGCACGCGAAGCGTTTAAGGCAACATTGCATCGTTCAATTTCGGCAGATCCGAATCCGGACGGGCCTGGCATTATCGAAGATGATGCCAGCACCTATTTCAAACCATCGTCTTTTGCGTCGCGCTATCAGGGGTTTACCCCCGGTTCATTTGCGCAAAGCACGACCGATCTGCAGGCCGATATCAATGCCGATCTTGTGATAAAATTATGGTTCATGCCGACGGTTCTTATCGCTGCTGACCAAACTTTATTGGCTTGGGGGACAGTCTCAATCATCCTTGATCCGCAGGGTATGATCACCGTGAAATTACCTGATGGCATGTCTGTTTCAACATCGGCAGCAATAAAGTGCAATCACTGGCATAGCCTTGAGTTTAAGGTGTCGGCATCGGGTGTGGTAGCGCTTGATGTAAAATCAATGATGACGGCAAAAGCCGATATTGAAATTGCCAATAACGGCCATACAGAATTTGACATTGCGCAGATGTTTCCCGTTTCCGTGAAGGCGCCGGTTCGCATCGCGGCCGGTTTTGGTGACGCCCCTTGTTGCTTTAATGGGAAAATCGAGGCGCCCGAAATTCTGGCTGATGGCGATTTAATTGCGAAGTGGGATTTTGCCCAAGCCATATCTTCGCTATCGGTAAAGGCAAATGCCGGACCTGATCTTTTGTTGAGGAACGCCCCGACAAGGGGGGTTACGGGGCGCAAGTGGGATGCAACCGAATTTTGCTGGCGGCACAAGCCAGATCACTATGCTGCAATATCGTTTCACGATGATGATATTTATGATTTCGAGTGGGACAGTGATTTTGAATTGGTGATCCCCGAAGATATGCCTTCGGGCATATATATCATGCGCATTGAGGCTGAAGGGCATTATGATGCTATGCCGTTTTTTGTTTGCCCGCCACTTGGCAAGCGCCGCGCGAATTTATGTGTTCTGGTTTCAACTTTTACCTATACGATCTATGGCAATCATGCCCGCCCCGATTTTGCGCCATCATGGCTTGAAAAGATCAGCGCATGGAAGGCCTATCCAAATAACCCGTCTCAATATCGGCATTATGGGCTGTCGACCTACAATAATCACACTGACGGGTCGGGCATTTGCCACGCATCGCATAAACGCGTTCTTTTTAATCTTAGGCCTGGCTATCTGACCTTTGGCGAAGCAACCTGCTCTGGCCTTCGCCATTTTCAGGCCGATAGTCATTTGATCGCATGGCTGCATAATCAGAACATTGATTATGACATTATTACCGATGATGAGCTTGACCGTGACGGGGTGGCCGCTATTTCAGGCTATAAGGCTGTTGTAACCGGAAGCCATCCTGAATATCACACCAGCGAAACACTTGATGCGTTGAAAGATTATCGGGATAACGGCGGTGGGCTTGTTTATCTTGGCGGCAATGGATTTTATTGGCGGATTGTGCGCCACCCTGAAGATCCGGCCTTGCTTGAAATTAGGCGGTCTGAAGATGGGTTGCGCGCATGGGCATCTGAACCGGGTGAATATTATAATGCCTTTGACGGCAGTTATGGTGGCCTTTGGCGGCGCAATGGACGCCCTCCGCAGCAGCTTGTTGGCATTGGCTTTACCGCACAGGGAAATTTTGTTGGCATGCCCTATAAACGCGTTTGCTACGACAAAAATATGGACTGGGTGTTTGACGGCATAAATGACGATCTGCTTGGCGATTTCGGCTTTAGCGGACATGGCGCGGCCGGGTTTGAACTTGATCGGCGCGATGAAAAGCTGGATGACGGTGAGGATATCATCATCCTTGCGCAATCTTATGACGAGGATAACCGCTTTATTCTTGTTCCAGAAGAAATGTTAACGCATCTGACAAATCTGTCAGGCGGCCCTGAAGCTGAGGTAAAACGCGCTGATATGGTCTATTTTAAAACACATACAGGCGGACAGGTATTTGCAGTCGGGTCAATCACCTTTTGCGGGTCATTGCCTTGGAACAATTATGATAACAATGTTTCAAAGCTACTTCGAAATGTCGTTCACAAATTTGTTGGATCTTAGGATAAATCTGGCCGGCCAATTGGCGGTAAATCCTGTTCAAGCGCAGCGCCGATACGAAGACACATCGCTTCATCATGCGCTTTACCAACAATCTGTAAGCTGGTTGGCATTCCGTCACTCGCAAGGTTAATTGGCAGCGACAGGCCGCACATTTCCAGAAAATTAAAAGGCCGGGTGAAATAGCCCGGTGATACCGCCTGATCAACATTGGTCAATGCGGGGGCAGTGCTTGTGCTACTCGGCATCACAAGCGCATCAAAACCGCGCATCGCATCACCAAAGGCGGCCATGGTTTCTTTGCGCTGTTGCAAAACACGGAAATAATCATGGGCGTGATAATGCTCTCCCGACAGCATTCGGATGCGCACATCTTCATCCATTGGCAAATCAGGGTTTTTGTAGAAACGGCCATGATTATGAAAGGCCTCAACCGCTGTAATCATTCCATTATCATCAGCCATATCGCCATAGGATACGGGGTTTTCAAATGGTGTGATTTCAGCCCCCATAGCGCGCAAACGATCCAAAGCCACATCATAGGATGCAAGCATATCTTCTGAACATTGCTGACGCTCGCTATCGGCAAGGCTGCCAAGGCGCAATCCAGAGACGCCTTTATTCAATACCGCATATAAACCATCGCCATTATCCATATCTTGGGCGATTTTCCACCCTTCGCGGCCATCTAGCACATCAAACATGATCAGGCAGTCAAGCACGGTCTGGGCGATTGGCCCGGGTGTATCAAGCGATTGTGATAGCGACATGATCCCATGCAACGGCAAGCGCCCCGCCGTCACCTTCAGGCCAACAAGCCCACAATAGGCAGCTGGCAAACGAATTGACCCGCCTGTATCACTACCCATGCCGCATGGTGCCATGCCTGACGCAACCGCCACCGCCGTTCCCGATGATGACCCACCCGGAATCCGATGCGTTTCCATATCCCATGGGTTCATCGGGGTTCCCATTTTTTGATTGGTTCCCCAGCCGCCAAAGGCGCATTCAACCGTTTTGGTTTTACCAAGAATAATCCCGCCAGCTGCTGCTAGCCGCTGAACCGTTGTTGCGGTGGTGCTGGCAATGTTATCAAGCATCGCCGCCGACCCGCAGGTTGTTACCTTACCCTCTACATGGAAAATATCTTTCAAGGCATAAGGCATCCCGTAGAATGGCCCTGCAGCAAATCCCGAAGCCAATGCCTTATCTGCCGCCGCCGCCATTTCCAATGCAGTATCAGCCCATGTGTCTTGATATGCACCAAGACGGGGGTTTAGCCGTTCTATTTCATCCAGATAGGCCTGAACAACAATGCTAGGCTTGGTGCTGTTGTTTTGGTAGCTGCGATAAAGCCCATGAATTGTGTTCATAGGATCAAGGATTGTGGGGTTCGACATCACAAATATCTCATATGCATAATGGTAAGGATCAAACTACGAAGAACAGGCTATTGGTGCATAGTGTCTATGGCTTCAATTTTCCAAAATGCCAGTCTTTTCCCGGAACCGCAGCAAGAAGCGATTTTGTATAAGCGTCTTTTGGATCTTTAAATAATTTAGCCGTTGGCCCCATTTCAACAATTTTGCCATATTGCATGACGGCAACATAATCACAAACCTGTGCTGCGACACGCAAATCATGCGTAATGAACAGCATGGATAGATCCATTTGCTCGCGAATGTCATCCAGCAGTTCAAGAATCTGTGCCTGGATTGAAACATCCAATGCCGAAACTGGCTCATCGGCAACCAAGATATCTGGCTTTAGGGATAATGCTCTTGCAATACCGATGCGCTGGCGCTGTCCACCGGAAAATTCATGTGGGAAGCGATCAAATGATCGGCGATCAAGGCCAACAATATCGAGAAGTTCATAGGCGCGTTTGGAAGCATCTTCCTTATCTTCGCCCTGTAGAATAGGGCCTTGCGAAATGATATCGCCAACCCGGATGCGTGGATTCAATGACGCAAATGGGTCTTGAAACACCATCTGTATGCGCTTTCTGTATGGGCGTAAGTCGCTGCGACTTAATTTGGTAATATCAACATCGCCAAGTTTAATCTGGCCTTCATCACTATCAATGAGCCGGATTACACAACGTGCCAATGTGGATTTTCCAGAGCCACTCTCGCCGACCACACCAAGGGTTTCGCCACGACGCAATTCGATTTGCACATTTTGAACGGCTTTGACCTCGCGGTTTGGCTTTCCAAATCCAAAAAAGCTTTTACCGCCACCGAATGATTTGCAAACACCTTCGGTTTTCAACACGACTTCAGCCGCCCTTGATCTTGCTTTGCGTGGCTTTAGCCGCGGGATGGCGGCAATCAGCGATTTGGTATAGGGATGTTTTGGGCTTTGCAGAACTTGCTTGGTGGTTCCGGTTTCAACAATCTTGCCATGCTGCATTACAATGACGCGATCAGCTATATCCGCGACGACACCGAAATCATGGGTAATGAATAATACGCCGGTATCAAGCCGTTTTTGCATATCGTTAATCAATTCGAGAATCTGCGCTTGTGTTGTCACATCAAGCGCCGTTGTTGGCTCATCAGCAATCAGAATCTTTGGGCCAAGTGCAAGTGCCATAGCGATCATTGAGCGCTGCCTTTGACCACCAGAAAGCTCATGCGGATAGGCATCAATGATCTTTTCAGGGTCGGGTAAATTAACATCAACCAACAGGCTTAACGCCTTTTCGGCCCGTTCCTTGGGTGACATTGATACATGATAACGAAAAATCTCATCAATCTGATCGCCAATTGTCATAACTGGATTTAAGGCAGTCATGGGTTCTTGGAAAATCATCGAAATTTCACTGCCACGCAATTCACGAAGGCGTTCATAAGTGACCTTGGTTAGATCTTCACCACCAAAGATAATTTCACCCTTGCCAACACGCACATGTGGTGCTGGCAACAGACCCATAACAGCACGCGCCGTTAGTGATTTTCCTGATCCACTTTCACCAACAACACAAACGGTCTCACCCGCATTCAGTTCAAGGTCAATGTCCTGAACCGCATATTGCCGGTCAGCGCCAGTTGGCAGCAAAATAGAAAGGTCATTTATCGAGAGAAGCTTTTTTGTCATTGACGTTCTTTCAAACGAGGGTTCAGCGCATCATTCAGCCCCTCACCAATCAGGTTAATTGCCAGCACCGTTATTAAGATAGCAACACCGGGAAAGGTGCAAACCCACCAAGCTGATCTCAACATGGTGCGCCCCGCACCAATCAGAAAACCCCAACTCATAATATTTGGATCGCCAAGGCCAAGAAAGGCCAGCCCACTTTCGATCAGAATGGCGGTTGCCACCATCAAAGAGCCAACAACAATAATTGGGCTAAGGCAATTCGGTAGGATTTCCCACAGCATGATGCGAAGGTCACTCATCCCCAGCGTGTGGCATGCTTGAACAAATTCACGATTCTTGACTGCCAAGAATTCGCCTCTCACAAGCCTTGCAACGCCTGGCCATGACACAACCGCAATCGCAATAACAATACTGCTCATTGACGGTTTCATAATCGCCACCAGCAAAATGGCAAAGATAAAGGATGGAATTGTTTGGAAAATTTCGGTGACACGCATCAGAATATCATCAATAAGGCCGCCGAAATAACCGGCAAAGGCACCAAAGAAAATTCCAATAAACACCGAAACAAGCGTGGCAACAAATCCGATCAGCAATGATGTCTTGGCACCATGGACAATGCCTGAAGCCACATCACGTCCAAGCGAGTCACTGCCAAGTAGAAAGCCATTAGTTAGTGGTTTTGACAGTGGCTTGCCAACCAAACGGAAGGGATCTTCTGGGTAAAGAAAACTTGCTGTTATCGCCATCACAATAATCAACGCAACGACGAATAATCCAAAAACAGCAGCATGATTTCGCTTGTAGCGCGACCAAAAATTTTCCATGTCAATTCACCTCAATTCGTGGATCGAGGAAGCAGTAAATGATGTCGACAATCAAATTCACCACGACAACGAGCATTGACGATAAAAGGAAAATGCCAAGAAGCAGGTTTAAATCCCGCGCAAATAGCGATTCAAAGGCCAGCATTCCCAATCCGGGCCAGGCAAAGACGGACTCGACGATCACCGACCCACCAATCAATGCGCCAACCTGAACGCCGGCCATCGTTACAACAGGTAAAAGCGCATTACGCAAAACATGAACATAGGTGATGCGCCTTTCGGTCAGACCCTTTGCCCGTGCCGTCACAACGTAATCCTGCCCATATTGCTCTAGCATCGAGGCCCGCATCATTCGCGTATATAACGCCAGATAGAAAAGCGATAATGTAATCGTCGGTAGAACGAGATGGCGAGACACATCCACAACATAGTCCCAGCCTTCATAAAAGGCGGCAATATTGGTCATGCCGCTTGTGGGAAACCATCCAAGATTTAGCGAAAAGACAACGATCATCATTAACCCTACCCAGAATAGTGGCGTTGCATATGTGATCAGCGCAAATACGGTAATAACGGCATCTTTCCATGTGTTCAGCCGCATTGCAGCCAGAAGGCCCAGCAGAATGCCAAAGCCAACAGCCAGAATAATCGTGCTGGTCATCAGCAAACCGGTGGCGGCGAAACGGTCAAAGATCAATTCATTGACGGGCATGTCATGTCTAAAAGAATATCCAAGATCAAGGCTTAAAACATTTTTCAGATAAACCATCAGCTGGACAGGTAACGGCTGATCCAAACCAAATTTCTTGCGCAACTGCGCCATATATTCGGGTGTTGCCGAGCCTGCCTCACCAGCCAAAACGTCAACCGCATCGCCTTCAGCCAGGTTCAGAAGAAAGAAATTGATGATAACGATGGCAAGAATAATCGGTATTCCTTGCAATAATCGTTTGCCAACATATTTGAAAATTTTCGTGGATCTTGTCATTTGGTACGCCTATCCGGAAACTCTGGATATAAAGGTAGATGAATAAATAAATGAATAATATTGGGCCAGACATTAAATTCTGGCCCAATAAATGTTACGCCTTAGTCGTCAAGATAGGCTTCTCTGAATGAGCCATAAGCACCCATTGCAGAGCCGTAAGCGCCTTTCAGCTTGGTGTTATAAACGACCAAGAATTCAAGCTCGAACAAATTCACGACAGGCATGTCATCTGCCAGAATCTGCTGGATCTCTTTATAGGCGGCAGTCCGCTTTGCAGCATCTGGCTCACCAGCACCCGCATCAAGCAACGCATCCAATTTTGGATTGCTATAGCGTGATGAGTTCACAAAATGTGTGCCTTTACGGATCTGGTCGGTACCATAATGACGATGAACACCCAGAACCGGATCTGGCAGCTGGTAGAAATAGTTCACATTCATCTGGAAGTCATAGCGGTGATA
>DFSK01000102.1:4196-9013 GCA_002378605.1 Alphaproteobacteria bacterium UBA3439 | reverse complement strand
ATCATGCAGGGGATCAAAACCGACCTTTTGGCACTTGGCATCAAGATGGATCAGTTTTCATCTGAACGCGCGCTGGTGAATTCGGGCGCGGTTCAGCGGGCAATTGATAAATTGCAGCAAGACGGCCATCTCTATCAGGGTGTTTTGCAGCCGCCAAAAGGCAAAGAGCCTGAAGATTGGGAACCACGCGAACAATTGCTTTTCAAAGCCAGCGAATTTGGTGATGACACTGATCGGCCTTTACAAAAATCGGATGGCACATGGACGTATTTTGCCGCCGATGTTGCCTATCATCTTGACAAGCTGGAACGAACCCGCGGCCCTTTGATCAATATTTTTGGCGCTGATCATGGTGGCTATGTCAAACGCATGACCGCGGCGGTTACCGCATTATCGGGTATGCAAAACATGCTTGATATCAAATTATGCCAGCTGGTGAATTTACTGGATAATGGACAGCCGGTAAAAATGTCAAAACGCGCTGGCACCTTTGTCACGGTTGAAGATGTGATCGAGGCGGTTGGCGCTGATGTGATCCGTTTTATCATGCTGACGCGGCGCAATGATCAAACTTTGGATTTTGATTTTGCAAAAGTAACCGAACAATCACGCGATAATCCGGTTTTCTATGTTCAATATGCGCATGCCCGCGCCTGTTCGGTTATTCGGCAATTTGAAAAAGACCGGACAATCCCCGAAACGGCAAATCTTGACCTGATTACCGACCCTGCCGAGCTGGCCGTTGTAAAGATGCTTGTGGGCTGGCCAAAGCTGGTTGAGTCAGCCGCCAGCGCGCATGAGCCGCATCGCATCGCCTTTTATCTTGTCGATCTTGCAAGCCGGTTCCATTCCTTGTGGAATGCAGGTCGGGAAACCCCGTCATTGCGCTTTATCCTTGATGATGATGAGGCAAAAACAGCCGCCCGAATGCAACTTGTTCAAGCAACAAGTTTCGTTATTCGCACCGGCTTAAATGTGTTATCAATTAAAGCCTTAGAAGAAATGTAGAGAACAAAATGAGCGATGAAGACCAACAGGTTAGCGGCGTAAATTGGGGGTGGTTTGCCATCCTTGCCAGCATCATTGCCATTGTGGGCGGCGCAACTTATTTCCTGCTGCCGAGCCTGATTTCAAAAACCGTTACCGATATCACCGTGGTTAAAGCCATTGACGAGCCGATCAAGGTAAAGCCTGTGGTTCCGGGGGGTGAGGTGGTCGATCATCAAAATTTGCTTGTTGTTGATATTCTAAAAGGCGGCAGCAAAGCCGATGATCAGACTGAAACGCTTCGCCCAACGTCACCAAGCCCTGAACCACCACCCGTTGCCGAAGCCGAAACCGCACAGAAAACACCTTTGGAAACACGCGTAAATACTGGCGAAGACCAGTCCGAATCCGAAGATACAGCAATGGCTAATAGCGGTGATGAGGCGGCCAAAGAACCGGCTAAGGAGACGTTACCAAAAACAAAACCCGTGCCAAAAGCTGCGACTGGTGATGATGCGGTAAAGACCACCACTAAAACAGCAGCTAGCGCAAATAAGACCAAACCGATTTCGGCCAAGCCTGCTGATGCCAAAGCCAATAAAGACTCTGCATCAAAAATCAAGAAGCGAGTGATTGTGATTGAGGGTGATGCGCCGCTTTATATGATCCAGCTTGCCGCGTTTCGTAATGCGGAAAAAGCCTCTGAAATGGCTGAAATTTTGTCGCAAAAACATAAAACGCGCCTCAAAGATGTCGATCTTGAAACGATGTTGGTTGATACTGGCAGTAACGGCATTTTCTACCGAATTGTCAGCGCCCCGTTGCCACGATCCGACGCCGATAAGATTTGCAGTGTTTTGCGGCGGTCGGGTCAAGATTGTTTTTTACGCAAATACACGCCGCCAAGCCCATAAATCAAGGCCAAGCCCGAAACCTCAAAGCAAAATGTGAACTGGCATACTAAAGCGATTATGACCGATCTCCAAGACACATTCACCGCCGATGAAAGCCCCATAGACCGGCCAAAGCAGTTGGCGCTTTTCGTTAATCTTGATGGGTTTGAAGGGCCAATTGATTTATTGTTGAAACTGGCGCGTGATCAAAAGGTCGATTTGACCAAAATCGCGATTTTGCCACTTGCCGAACAATATCTCACCTTTGTTAATAATGTGCGTGAACTCGATCTGGAAATCGCTGCCGATTATTTGGTGATGGCAGCGTGGCTTGCCTATCTGAAATCACGGCTTTTATTGCCTGATCCTGAACCCGAACAGGCCGAAGAAATGGTCGATATGGCGGATGCCTTGCGCTACCAGCTCTTGCGGCTCGAAGCCATGCAGCAAGCTGCCAAACGCTTGTCATCACGACCCAAACTGGGGCAGCAACGATTTGCCCGCGGCGCACCCGAACAATTTGCCAATACCAGCGAGCCGATCTGGACAGCATCACTTTATGACCTGTTATCGTGCTATGGCGATATTCGCTCAACCGAAGATGCTGAAACCTTGACCATTGCCTCAACCCGGCTTTATTCGGTTGAAGAGGCGGCAAAAAGGTTGCGTAACCTGATTGGATCAAGCCCGAATTGGACGGTTTTGCAGCATTTCTTGCCCACGGGCCTGCAATCACCAATGGATTTGCGATCGGCAACGGCGTCTCATTTTGTCGCATCACTGGAATTGGCACGCGAAGGCGTGCTAAGACTGCGCCAAGACAATCATTTTGCGCCGCTATATATGAAGGTTAGAGACTAAGATGAGTGTGCTGTCACCGCTGCAAGATTGCGCCGCTACAATTGAAGCCCTGATTTTTGCGTCGGATCGGCCAATTCGCGAGCGCGAGCTTATTGTGCATCTACCAGAAAATATGGATCTTGCCGAAGTGATTGCCACAATTGCTTTGCGTTATGATGCGACAAGCGGTGTCGAACTATGTCAGGTTGGCGATGGCTGGGCTTTTCGTACCAAAGTCGAAATTGCCGAACGGCTAAGCCAGCATAAACAGGTTGAGCGGCCGCTATCCCGCGCCGCGCTGGAAGTTTTGGCAATCATCGCTTATCATCAGCCCATTACACGCGCCGAAATCGAAGAAATCCGCGGGATCAGCCTGTCAAAAGGCACCATGGATATTTTGCTTGAACTTGGCTGGATCAAACCACGAGGCCGTCGCCGCACGCCGGGCCGTCCCTTAACATGGGGAACCAGCCCAGCCTTTCTTGATCATTTCGGCCTTGCCGATGTTGGTGATTTGCCGGGTATGGATGATTTGAAAGCAGCAGGCCTGCTTCGCAAAGGCCAGATACTTGGCGCTTTAATGGATCATACACCGCAAACTGATGATCTTGATGACGAAGATGACAGTGACGCCGATTTTCTGGAAGATGGACTGCTAGAAGCCGGTTATGACGGAGATGAACATGCTTGAATTTGAGCGTATCCGGCATGCCTATAACGGCAGCTTGTCGGTTCGTGATGTCAGTTTTAAGGTTCAACCAGGCGAAGTTGTATCGCTACTTGGGCCGTCTGGATGCGGTAAAACAACCTTGCTGCGGCTGGCAGCAGGGCTTGAACAGCCGCAACATGGCAGCATTAGCCTTCATGGTGATGTTATTTCGTCTCCTGATTACATCCAGCCACCTGAACAACGCGGCATTGGCTATATGTTTCAAGATTACGCACTATTTCCGCATATGACCGTGATGCAAAATGTGGTTTTTGGCCTTGCAGAAAAAGGCAGTGCGGCGACAAGGCGCGGGCTTGACGTGCTTGGTGAGGTTGGCATTGACGATCTTAGCGATATGTATCCGCATGAATTATCGGGTGGCCAGCAACAACGCGTTGCCTTGGCGCGCGCGCTTGCACCAAAACCATCGGTTATCCTTCTCGATGAGCCTTATGCCGGTCTTGATAGCCGCCTTCGCGAACGTATCCGTGACCAGATGCTGCATGTTCTAAAAGCTTCGAATGCCGCAGCCCTGATGGTGACTCATGATGCCGAAGAGGCGATGTTTATGTCTGATCGAATTGTTGTTCTGCGCGATGGTAACGTTGTTCAAACTGGCCGTCCGGTCAATCTATATTGCCAGCCAAGCAGCGCCTTTGTTGCTGAATTTTTTGGTGAAGTAAATCGCATTGAAGGCATTGTTGCCAAAGATAAGGTCATTACCGCGCTTGGCGAATTTAGCGCGCCAAAAACCTTGAATGATGGCAGCGCGGCCAGTGTCGTGATCCGGCATGAAGCGCTTTTGATTGATGCTGGCAATGATGGCGTCGTTGGCGAAGTCATGGAGTCGCGCTTGTTAGGCCGCGCATCACTGATCCATTTATCGGTTCCAACGGGGCGGGATGTGCTTCACCTTCACGCGCGCATACCCGGTTTGAACTCGATTGAAGTTGGAAGTCAGGTTCGGGTTCGCGTTGATCCGGCACAGGCATTTGTTTTTGCCGCCGGAAATGGCGCTGAATAGACTGGGAGTTAAACCATAACGGCCTAAAGTCAGTGGTTTTTTCACATATTTGTCACTTTTCTGTACCGGTTTTGCCAACGACTTCTTGTAGACAGCCAAAGCCCTGTCTATAGTGCGGGGGCAACAAGGCCATTGGTTTTTCCTATGGCCGAAACGAATTGGAAATGAGGACCTAAACTATGTTTGGTGGTACATTCAGTATTTTACATTGGATTGTTGTTCTGGCGGTTGTTCTGCTACTTTTTGGTGGCAGAGGCAAAGTTTCAGCGATCATGGGTGATTTCGGCAAAGGCTTGCGCAACTTTAAAACAGGCCTGAAAGGGCCTGAAGAAGATGCTGGCGAAGAGGCCGAGGCCATCGAAGA
>DFSK01000102.1:0-3866 GCA_002378605.1 Alphaproteobacteria bacterium UBA3439 | reverse complement strand
CCAAAAAAGCCACAGCCAAAAAAGCACCTGCTAAAAAAGCCGCCAAGAAATAGGCGCTAGGAGCAGATAATGCTTGATATTGGCGGCTGGGAATTCTTGGTTGTTGCCTTTGTGCTGATCATGGTGGTTGGCCCAAAGGAGCTTCCGAAGATGCTTCGTGGTTTTACCCGTGTAATGCGTCAGGTGCGATCAATGGCGGCTGAGTTTTCACGCAGCATGCAGACGATGGCCGACGACGCCGAACTTGGTGACCTAAAGAGCACGCTAGAAGACGTCAAGCGCGGCAATCTGGCCGGGGTTGCCGATGCGATTGATCCTGCAGGAAATCTGAAAGACTCGGTTGAAGATTTAAAGAAATCTGCGTCAGAGACGGGTTTGCAGGATGATGTTGGCGAAATCCGTAATCTGGCCGGGACAACCGGCGATGGCTTTGCCGAAGTGATCAATCAAGCACCGGCAGATGATGCCACAACAGACGCATCTTCTGACGCAAATAAGAAAACGGGGAGCTAGGCCACAATGGCAGAGCAAGACGCAGATAATTCAGGGTTGGCCGATGGCCGAATGACACTGATCGGCCATTTGACCGAGCTGCGGAACCGGCTTGGCATTGCCCTTGGCGTCTTTTTGCTTTTATTCCTGATCAGTGTTGCCCCTTTGCCCGGCACAACAAGCAACAGCATTGCCTATCAAGTATTTGTGTTTTTACAGGCGCCGCTGGCTGAAATCATGAATGCTAAAGGTGGTGGACGGATGATTTTCACTGCCCTTCATGAGGGGTTTTTCACGCAAATCAAAGTTGGCTTTTTTACCGCGCTTTGCATTACCTTTCCGATTATCAGCATGCAGCTTTGGAAATTCATTGCGCCCGGGCTTTACAAGAACGAACGCAAAGCCTTTTTGCCATTTTTGATTGCCACACCAGTTCTGTTCACTCTTGGTGCGGCGATGGTTTATTATGTCGTCACCCCAATGGCATGGGCATTCTTTGTGTCATTTGAGATGGTTGGTGATAATAGCGCGCTGGCAATTGAACTCGAGCCGCGTATCAGTGAATATCTATCGCTGATGATGCGGTTGATCTTTGCTTTTGGACTTGCTTTTGAGTTGCCGGTTATTCTGCTTTTGCTGGCACGCGCGGGGCTGGTAACGCATCAGGGCCTTGCCGAAAAGCGCAAAATAGCCATTGTTATCAGCTTTGTCGTTGCTGCTGTTCTGACCCCACCCGATGTGATTTCACAATTGCTATTGGCAGTTCCGATTATCCTGCTCTACGAATTATCTATTTTTGGGGCAAGGCTGATGAGCCCGCCTGAAAATAATGAATTCGATAATAGTTAAAACAAAAGTTATGCGCCGCAGGTCAATTTTGACGGTCGGCATGCAATTTGCGACTAGCTATCCTGATCCAAACCTGACCAACAAACCGAGTTAAAAATGCATGATATCCGTTTTATCCGCGAAAATCCTGAAGCCTTTGATGCGGCCCTAAAGCGGCGCAAACTTGCGCCTATGGCAGGCGAGATTCTGAAAACAGATAGTGATCGCCGCGCATTGCAGGCCCAGATCCAAGATATGCAATCGCGCCGCAATCAGGCATCAAAGGAAATTGGCGCCCTTAAGGCCAAAGGCGGCGATGCCGATGCCCTGATCGCCGAGGTCAATGACATCAAAACCAAAATGCCAGCGCTTGAAACCGAAGAAGCCAGCCTTGCCGAAAACCTTGAGTCACGACTTCTTGAGCTTCCAAACCTTCTTGATGAGTCGGTGCCTGATGGCGATGATGAAGATCAGAACCAACTGATCCGCACCATTGGAGATGTTCCCAGCTTCAGCTTTACGCCAAAAGATCATGTGGCATTGGGTGAGGGGCTTGGGCTTATGGATTTTGCGCTTGGTGCCAAATTGGCTGGCGCACGTTTTGTTGTTTTGTCTGGCCAGCTGGCCCGTTTGGAACGTGCCTTGGCCGCTTTTATGCTGGACACACATACAGGTGAATTTGGTTATGTCGAGACCTTGCCTCCAGCCTTGGTGAATAGCCAAACAATGACCGGCACTGGCCAATTGCCAAAATTTGCCGAAGATCTTTATCGCACTGGCGATAAATGGCTGATACCGACTGCCGAAGTGCCACTGACCAATATCGTGGCTGATGAGATTACTGACAGCGCGGTTCTGCCATTGCGGATGACCGCCTATACCCAATGTTTCCGATCTGAAGCCGGATCGGCTGGCCGTGACACCAGAGGCATGATCCGCCAACACCAGTTTTCCAAGGTGGAAATGGTGTCCATCGTTCATCCCGATCAATCGGCTGATGAACTTGAGCGCATGACATCCTGCGCCGAAACGATTTTGCAAAAACTCGAACTACCATATCGTGTGCTAAAGCTATGCAGTGGCGATACCGGTTTTTCCGCCCAGCAAACCTATGATCTGGAAGTGTGGTTGCCCGGTCAGGACGAAGGCCGCGGTATGTATCGCGAAATTTCCTCTTGCTCAAATTGTGGGCCGTTTCAGGCACGTCGCATGAAAGCGCGTTTCCGCGATGTTGAAACAGGCGAGACCCGCTTTTTGCACACCCTGAATGGCTCTGGGTTGGCAGTTGGCCGCACCTTGATCGCTGTTCTGGAAAATGGTCAGCAAGATGATGGTAGCATTCTTCTGCCAAAAGTCCTGCACAGCTATATGGGAACCGACCGGTTGGTGGCAAAGGCCTGATGGCAGCCCTATCCAATAAGCCTGTTGGCCGCATTCTGATTAGCAATGATGACGGCATTGATTCGATCGGAATCACAATTCTGCGTGAAATTGCGACGGCATTAAGTGACGATATCTGGATCATTGCGCCAAGTGAAAACAGATCAGGGGCGTCGCGATCAATCACACTTCGACGCGATGTTGTGATCGAAGAAATAGCGCCAAAAACCTATCGATGTTCGGGAACACCAAGCGACTGCATTATTTTTGGCATGGCTGAAATCCTTGATCATGCGCCTGATCTGGTGCTTACCGGCATTAATCACGGTATGAATGTTGCCGATGATATTCTTTATTCGGGAACGGTTGCCGGTGCCATGGAGGCGTCATTGCTTGGCGTACCAGCAATCGCGCTGTCGCAACGTCATGGCCGCGAAGACCCTGTTGATTATGTCGCAAGCCGCCTTTATGGCGAACAGGTGATCCGCCATATTCTGGATCTCGGGATCCCGCCGCGCACGGTCATGAATGTCAATTTCCCCAAAACCGACCCGGTCACCATAAAAGGCGTTAAACCGGCGCATCTTGACCGGCACAAGCTTGGTGATGTTGTTATCAATGGCGCTGCGCCCAATCATTACCGACTTGGTCCTTTGCACAGCGATCCAGAAACAAGCGAAGGAAGCGACCGCGCCGTGCTGGATGATGGCTGGATTTCGCTAACCCCGCTCATGATGGATGTAACCTCGCATCACATGCTTGGCCAATTGCCGATATTAGATATAGTGGCGGCGAAATAGGCACATTATGACAGGTGATTTCCAACCCCAAAAAGCGCAGTTGATCATGACATTGCGCGGTATGGGCATTCTAGATTCGCGGGTTTTGGCAGCGTTAGAATCGGTGCCGCGCGAATTATTTGTACCACCAGCATTGCGCCATCATTCCTATGAAAATTCCTCGCTTCCCATCGCCTATGATCAAACCATAAGCCAGCCCTATGTTGTAGCGCGAATGACCGAAGCCTTGAAGCTAGGCGGGCGCGAGCTGGTTCTTGAAATCGGATGCGGCAGTGGCTATCAGGCAGCAATATTGTCGCATTTATGCCGGCGCGTCTATTCGATGGAACGTGTTCGTCCATTACTTGTCGATGCTGAAAACCGGCT
>DFSK01000134.1:423-3970 GCA_002378605.1 Alphaproteobacteria bacterium UBA3439 | reverse complement strand
GATTTCCGGCCAAAATTAGGTGTCCGCAGCATTTCATGCTCGGTTTTCAGAACCAGATCGCCAATATAGACGATATTGTCATTCTTCAGGCAATTGGCTGAACGAACAGACAGCTCAAGCTCATCAACCTTACGAAGCAAGTTACGGCTAAATGGCAGCTCAGGCTCGGTTGGCGCTGGCTCACCTTTCGGCTCTTCAAAATTAATGAAGGTCTGAAGCTGTTCCTGCAAAATACGCGCAGCATAAGCAACCGCATCTTCGGGTGTGATTGATCCATCAGTTTCAATGGTCAAAAGCAGCTTGTCATAATCGGTGATCTGACCAACGCGGGCATTCTCCACCTTATAGGCAACCTGAAGAACAGGGCTGAAAATCGCATCAATCGGGATCAGACCAATTGGCGAATCTTCGGAACGGTGAACGCTGGCAGGAACATAGCCCTTGCCTGTATCAACGGTCAATTCCATCGCCAATTTTGCGCCCTTGTCCAAATGACAAAGAACATGGTCAGGATTCATAATATCGACATTGGCTGTCTCGGTAATCATGCCAGCCGTAACTGTTGCTGGGCCGTCAACACTCAAACGCAGACGCTTTGGCCCCTCTTCACCCATGCGAACCCCAACACCTTTAAGGTTCAGCACAAGATCAGTGACGTCCTCACGAACGCCTGGGACTGACGAAAACTCATGAACAACGCCTTGAATCTGGACTGAAGTAACCGCAGCGCCTTGCAGCGAAGACAACAGAACACGCCGCAATGCGTTACCAATGGTGACACCAAAGCCGCGCTCAAACGGGCCAACAGCAACAACGGCCTGACTAGGGTTATATTCGGAAATTTTGATTTCCATTTCGTCAGGCTTTTTGAGGTCTAGCCAATTCTTTTCAATCATGGCGATATCCTTTAATTCGAGATGAACCGGCAATTTGCCATGCAGCAACTGACGGGATTAAATTCGACAATAATGGTGGGATTAAACCCGGCGCCGTTTACGCGGGCGACAGCCATTATGTGGAATTGGGGTTACGTCACGGATTGATGTGACATTGAACCCAACTGACTGCAATGCACGAAGCGCAGATTCGCGCCCAGAACCGGGGCCGCGTACCTGAACATCAAGCGACTTCATGCCATGTTCAGCTGCCTTCTTGCCAGCATCTTCAGCAGCGAGCTGTGCGGCAAATGGTGTTGATTTGCGTGAGCCTTTAAAGCCCATGCCACCAGCCGATGCCCATGCAATTGTATTGCCCTGAACATCAGTGATCGTAACCATTGTGTTGTTAAATGTGGAATTCACATGCGCAACGCCACTGGTGATATTTTTCCGCTCGCGACGACGAACACGGCCTTGGCTTGGTTGTTTTGCCATTTGATTGGTCTCCTAATGTTCGCGTTGCTATTTCTTCTTACCAGCAATGGCCTTTGCAGGGCCTTTACGGGTACGCGCATTTGTATGGGTACGCTGGCCACGAACCGGCAGATTGCGACGATGGCGAAGCCCACGCAAACAACCAAGATCAAGATAGCGCTTGATATTCATTGAGGTCTGACGACGAAGATCACCTTCAACAAGGTGGTCGGCATCAATAATGTCGCGAAGACGGGTCAATTCCTCTTCCGACAAGTCATTGACGCGGCGTTCGTCTGGAACACCCGCCTTTGCACAGATATTTTTGGCACTGGTTGTCCCAATACCATGAATGTAAGTCAGTGCGATCTCGACCCGTTTTTTGGTCGGAATATTTACACCAGCAATTCGTGCCACAGCCTGGCTCCTTTTCAACTCACGACTATCTTCATCGGTCATCCGCGACGCGGAACCCATTTCGCCAGCTTCATCGGGCATTCCCTTTGAAGGCGGCGAATTATAGGCCTAAACCTGAAACAGTCAACCTTAACGCAAATGCGTTATCCTAAAATTCGATCTATTTGTGAAGCGACATCATCAATTGAATTCATCCCATCCACACTCTTCAACACCCCTTTATCCGCGTAATACGGAAGCAGCGGTGCTGTATTCTCATGATATACCGCCAATCGCTTACGCAATGTGTCGGCATTGTCATCACTTCTGGCGCCACCAGTTTCGGCAGCACGGTTTTCGATGCGCGCAAAAAGCGCTGCTTCGTCAACCTTAATTTCAATTACGCAATCAAGGGCTAGCCCCTTGCTGTCTAACATCTCGTCAAGCGCATGCGCCTGCGCCACGGTTCGCGGAAAACCGTCTAAAATGACGCCATTGGCGCAATCATCATCATCAATGCGTGATGCTATCATACCAACGATAATTTCGTCAGATACAAGTTCGCCACGATCCATGATCCCTTTGGCGCGAAGCCCGAGATCGGTTCCATCAGCAATCGCCGCACGAAGCATGTCACCTGTTGATAATTGTACAAGCCCGCGTTCTGCAACAAGCCGTTCAGCCTGTGTACCCTTACCGGCACCCGGTGCGCCAAACAGAATAATATTCATCTATCTGCGCCCCTTCAAACGAGATTTCTTCACCAGACCTTCATATTGGTGTGCCAGCAAATGCGACTGGATCTGCCCAACCGTATCCAATGTAACCGTTACAACGATCAGCAAGGATGTACCACCAAAATAAAATGGTACGGCATATTTACTAATCAGCAATTCCGGCAAGATACAAATCGCCGATAGATAGGCAGCACCAAGAACGGTCAAACGGGTCAGCACAAAATCCAGATAGTCAGCGGTCGATTTGCCTGGACGAATACCCGGAATATAACCGCCATATTTCCGCAGATTTTCAGCTGTGTCTTCAGGATTGAACACAATCGCTGTGTAGAAGAAAGCAAAGAACACGATCATCGACACATAGATCAACAGGTAAAGAGGCTGTCCACGGCCCAACATTGCATTTAATGCAACAAGCCAATCGGCGCCGCCAGACTGCCCACCAGTCAGGTTAATGATTGATATCGGCATCAACAAAAGTGATGAGGCAAAAATCGGCGGGATCACACCCGGAACGTTAATCTTTAGCGGCAGGAATGACTGATCGCCGCCAAACACCTTGTTGCCATGCTGGCGCTTTGGATATTGCACAAGGATCTTGCGTACCGAACGTTCGATAAACACGATAAAGGCAATGACCGCAGCCGCCATGACAAACAGCAACACAATCAACAATGAAGACAGCGCACCAGTCCGGCCAAGCTCAAGCGTACCGGCAAGCGCGGTTGGCAGATTGGCAACAATGCCTGCGAAAATGATAAGCGAGATTCCATTACCAACGCCGCGGCTGGTGATTTGTTCGCCAAGCCACATCAAGAACAGCGTTCCACCAACAAGCGTCACAACAGTCGTTACGCGGAAAAACAGGCCCGGATCATCAACAACGCCACTGGCTGATTCAAGGCCAACCGCAATGCCATAGCCCTGAACAGTGGCCAATAACACGGTCAAATAGCGGGTATATTGATTGATCGTCTTGCGCCCTGCCTCGCCGTCCTTTTTCAAGGTTTCAAGCGTCGGCACGATCGCGGTCATTAGCTGCATGATAATCGATGCCGTAAT
>DFSK01000134.1:0-143 GCA_002378605.1 Alphaproteobacteria bacterium UBA3439 | reverse complement strand
CCTGAGAACATGTCAAACATGCCCAGAATGCCGCTTGATTGCTGTGAAAAGATATCGGCCAGCGCGCCAGGATCAATACCTGGTAGAGGCAAATAGGTGCCAAGCCGATAAATGATCAGAGCACCAACAGTAAACCAGAGACG
>DFSK01000006.1 GCA_002378605.1 Alphaproteobacteria bacterium UBA3439 | reverse complement strand
GATTTGGATTTGCCCGATTTGGTGCAGGCTTCGTTTCGGCATTGGCCGATAGCGAACGATGATTTGCCGGTGGCTTTAGTATCATGGCTCTATTTGGCTAGCGATCAATTTTCCTTGTCAAGATCAATGGCTAATGAATAGATGATTTTACGCGATTGGCCAGAAATCTGGCTGACCGTCTGTACCGCATCGCGAAGGCTTGTTGCCTGCATTTCCTCCCGCAGCATTGCGGTTAATTTGGCTGTGTCGAATGTATCATCGCTTGCTGTCATGCCGCTGACCAAAATGACAATTTCGCCCTTGGGTGGTGGGGCTTTTTGATAAAATTCGGCAAGCAGTGCCAGCGTGTCACGGTGATAGGATTCGTGCAATTTGGTTAATTCGCGCGCGATGACGGCGAGCCGTTCGCCAAATACCTCATGCATGATTTGCAAACTTGCACCAAGACGGCGTGGTGATTCAAACCAGATGCTTGTCACGCTAAGATTGGCAAATTCACGAAAGGCTGTTATGGCGGCCTTTTGGCCATGTGGCACAAATCCAGCGAATAAGAACCGGTCACTTGGAAGGCCTGCGGCGGCCAGGCCAGCCAAGACAGCGCTTGGCCCGGGGATCGCCGTGACAGAAATCCCGGCATCGTGGCAAGCGGCAACAAGCTTATATCCGGGGTCGGAAACAAGTGGCGTACCAGCATCGCTAACAAGCGCAATTTTCTTGCCGCTTTGTAAGGCTTCAAGCAGCTTTGGCCGCATGGTTTTCCCGTTATGATCATGATAGGGCACGAATTTTGCCGTGGTGCGCAAACCGGTCAGTGCCAGTAATTTGCGCGTCATTCTGGTATCTTCACATGCCAGAATATCGGCTTTTTGCAGCCATTCGGCCGCGCGAGGCGATAGATCGCCAAGATTGCCAATCGGTGTTGCGATGACCACCAATTGTCCCGCGCTTTGCGTCATGATTTTTGACCGCCTGAACTGCATGAATAAGATGGGCAGTATAGGGCGATGGCAAGAAGCCTCACAAGCGCATAATGCGATGCAATTATGGTTTGACGGTGAATGATGCCAGATCACAATTTGCGATAATGACAAGCTGGGCAAAACCAGCCAATATGAACCTTGGGTGAAACGAAGATAAATCTTGGGTGAAATTTGCAGAAAACCTGAACAAAAAAATGCCAGAATCTATGGGGAATATCTGGATATGCAAGATATGTTTGAAAATGACCGGATAAATCAATCAAGCCAAAGCTTGATTACGGATTGTCACCTATGCTGGCGGCAGATCACAGGATTTGTGGCAGCTGTTACGATGTTGGCGCTTGCCGGTTGCCAACCGGCAACCATGCCCTCATCTTCTCTCCCGGCCGCAACAGCAGCAGCAGCATCATCACAAATTCAACAAGTGTCACCCGTAACAAAACCAGCATCAGCCGAAACATCAAATCAAACCGGATCGGTCACCAGTCGGATAGCGCCAAACAACCCCCCTGATACGAAAATGTCTGATCAGGGCAGCGCAACTGATCTTGCCACGGCAAATGCGATTATGGATTCGATCATTTGGCAGTTTCAGACTGATGATAAGGTGCTTGAAACCGACGAGGCAACAATACCTATTGGCGCTGATCCGTCGCTAAGTGATGATGCGCTTGACGCGGCTTTTGCGCTTTTATCAAGCCGGGTTCGGCCGCAAAGCTTTGCGCCGGTTTTTGAAATGCCGCCAAAAGGTGACGGGGTTATTCGTGTCGGGCTTTTAGTGCCGTTAAGTGGTGAATATGCGGCGCTTGGCATGGAAATCCGGCGAAGCGTTGAAATGGCATTATTCAAAATCAGCAATCCCAAGATCGAAATTGTGTTTCTCGACACAAAGGGTGGTGAAACCGCTGGCAATGCGGCAATGACCGGCCTGAACAGTGATGTTGATATTTTTATTGGCCCGCTTTTCACCGATGCGGTCACGCAGGCACGCGCCGTCACTGATCAAATGCGCGATGGTCGTTCGCGGCCACCAATGCTATTGCTGTCAAATAATGTCGATGTTGCCAGCGCCGATCGCTGGTTGATGGGTTATCTTCCCGAACAACAGCTTGATGGTTTGCTTGGTCATGCGGTCAGTACTGGCAAGCGCCGCTTTGCCTTGATTGCGCAAGACTCGCTTTTTGGGCAACGTCTATTGACGCATGCAAGCCAACGTTTGGCCGATTTCGGATTAACCCCCGAAGCGGTGCGCGTGCTTAGCGATGATGAACTTGCCGATGAAACCAACCTGAAAAATGCCATTCGCGCTTTTACCCGCTATACAGCGCCAATTGATGACGTACCGCTTGCCAAAGACAGCCCGTTTGATGCGGTAATTTTTGCGGGTGATCCGGCTTTTGCGCTTCGCACCGCGCCGGTTCTTGCCTTTTACGATGTGGGGCCGGATCGCGCACTTTATCTTGGTAATGCCTTATGGAATCAACGCCAGCTTTTGGTCGAACCATCGCTTCAAGGCGGGTTGTTTTCAACACGGCCAAGCAATCTTGATGCGCGCTTTGATGCCGATTGGACTGAAATCTGGCCGGAACCGGCAGGCCAGTTGGCGCGGGTGGGGTTTGATGCGATGGCGCTTGTGGCGGCCTTGGCAAAATCGGATAATCGGGATTGGTCAAAACAGCTTGTCAGCAATAGCGGGTTTCAAGGCTATAGCGGTGCCTTTCGTCTGCTGCCAAATGGTCGCAATATCCGCAGTTTTGAATTGCGCAAAATCGATAAGGGTGAGGCCAAGATCATTCGCCCGGCGCCAAACAAGATTTAACAGTCAAAATTGTTGCCGCCATTGATCGGGCCGGCACGGGTTTTATCGCCGCTTTGGCTAGCGCAGAATTGTCGATAAAATATGATTCAGGCGCAACCGCCCATCATCACTGGCCATCAATTTGGATTGATTTGGCATGCGCCGCAGCCAGCCAGCCGCAACCGCCTGTTCAACGCCATCACCATCAAGCCAGTCATCACATGGCCCGCAAAGATTTTCGATCACGCCAAGATCAATACCGCTTGTCAGGCGAAGTCCCATCATCACCATTTCGCTGGCCCAATCCGCCGGTGAGTCAATCTGCGTCTCGTCAATGCCATGCCCATTTGCGGTCACCGCATCTAACCATCCTGCCGGACTGCGCCTTGTCACAGTTGCGTTGCGGATCGCCCGATTTTCAGCTGGATCAAACAATGCAAACCGCCCATGCGCACCAGGCCCAACACCAAGCCAGTCACCAGCCTGCCAATAGGTTAGATTATGCCGGCATTCCTGACCAATGGCCGCATGATTGGAAATCTCATAGGCTGGCAAGCCAGCTGCATTGCTCATTTGCTGGGTCATTTCATAAAGATCGGCAGCGCGATCATCATCAAGCGCCATCACTTCACCACGCCGCTGTCTTGTATGAAAAACGGTTCCAGTTTCAATCGTCAATTGATATAAAGACAAATGCCCAAGTCCAAGCGACAATGCCTGACCAAGCATGGCTTGCCATGCTTTCGGGCTTTGATCTGGAAGCGCATAAATCAAATCAATCGAGACGCGGTCAAAGGCCTTGCTGACCTTATCTAGCGCCTTTAGCGCATCTATGGCCGAATGTTCACGGCCCAGAAATTTCAGACCGGCATCATCAAGCGATTGCACCCCCATTGAAACACGGTTCACGCCTGCTTTGCGGAATCCAAGCATGGCCTCAGCTTCAACCGAGGTTGGGTTGGCTTCGGCGGTGATTTCAATATCGTTGGTAAAGCCAAATAAATCTTCGGCATGGCGGATCAATCTTTCAACCAGTATAGGTGGCATCAATGATGGCGTGCCGCCGCCAAAAAACAGGCTTGATACGGGCGGGCGTGATGGCATCAATGACGCCATATGGGTCATTTCGGTGCAAAGTGCATCCCCAAAAATCTTGGTATCGACATCATTGCTGACATGCGAATTAAAATCACAATAGGGGCATTTGGCGCGGCAAAAAGGCCAATGAAGATAAAGCGCAAAAGGCCTGCTGGCCTGATCAAAAACCAGCGATTTTGTTTTACCGGCCATCGGCTTTGCCAAAACAGCGTGATAGCAATTGCGCAAACGCGTCGGCGCGGTGGCTAATGGCATGTTTGGCATCAGGGTTCATTTCGCCAAAACTGATCTTGTGACCATCGGGCTGAAAAATCGGGTCATAGCCAAATCCCATTGTGCCGCGGGCGGGAAAGGTGATTTGGCCTTTAATTCTGCCCTCGACACAAACCACATCCCCATCCGGCCAGACAATGGCAAGCGCACAAATAAATTCGGCGCTATGATCAGCGCAGCTGGTTTTCGCAAGCGCGGTTTCAACAGCCTTCATGGCAAGGCTAAAATCACGATCCGGCCCGGCCCAGCGTGCCGAATAGATTCCTGGCGCGCCCTCAAGGGCTGTTACCGCCAAACCCGAATCATCGGCAAGTGCGGGCTTGCCAGAGGCCATTGCCGCTTCGCGAGCCTTTAAAATTGCATTGCCGGTAAAGCTGGTTTCGGTTTCATCCGGTTCAGCGAGACCAAGATCAGCAGCCGATAAAATATGAATGTCAAAACCGGCGAATAGCGCGCCAATTTCACGCATCTTGCCAGCATTATGCGTGGCAATGACAAGCGTATCTTCGGTGAATTGGCGATCGGCCATGATCGGATCTTTCTTTCTGGTTAAGCCTGTTTAAAAACCGGCGTCTTGAACCGCACGGCGTTGCAGGTCAAACAGGCTGTTGCATCCGGTTTCGGCCAGATCGAGCATTTCATTCAAGCTTGCCCGTGAAAAAGGATGTTCTTCGCCAGTTGCCTGAATTTCAACAAGCTGGCCATCGGCCGTTAGAATGAAATTCGCGTCAATTTCAGCGGCGCTATCTTCGTCATAATCAAGATCCAGAACGGCTTGGCCTTGATAGATGCCGCATGAAATGGCCGCCACCTGACCGGTTAGGGGTGATTGCGTGATCGCGCCTGCCAAAAGTAAACGTTCGCAGGCGATCCGCAGCGCAACCCATGCGCCGGTGATGGCCGCTGTACGCGTGCCGCCATCAGCTTGAATCACATCACAGTCAATTTTGATCTGGCGTTCGCCAAGTGCGCTAAGATTGGTAACAGCGCGAAGCGAGCGACCAATCAAACGCTGAATTTCAAGAGTGCGGCCACCCTGTTTGCCGCGTGCCGCTTCGCGGTCGATACGGCTATGGGTCGAACGCGGCAACATACCATATTCAGCTGTTACCCAGCCCTTGCCGCTATTGCGCAAAAATGGTGGGACGCGCTCATCAATCGATGCTGTGCAAAGAACATGCGTATTCCCAAATTTGGCAAAGCATGATCCTTCGGCATGAAGTGATATAGATGGTTCAAGTGAAACAGAGCGAAGCGCGTCAATGGCGCGGCCGGAAGGGCGTGTCATGATAAATATCCTATGTTGCAGCGTTTGAGCTGGTTAAAGCGATATGCCAGTGAAGTAAAGGGATAAGGTAATTTGCCGCATCACCGTTTCTTCGATTGACCAAATGGCTTGGCCTATCCTAAATTTTCCGAATGACAGATGCTAGTATAAAGGACTTAAAGCCGCGCAGCTTGGAAATTTTCCATGAGCTGGTCTCGGCCTATTTGGAAGATGGTTTACCGGTTGGTTCAAGCCGGCTTGCCCGATCGGGCAAATTTGATGTCTCGCCGGCCTCGATCCGAAGCAAGATGAGCGATCTTGAAGATGCTGGGCTTTTATTTGCCCCGCATACATCGGCAGGCCGCGTGCCAACCGAAACCGGCCTTCGTCTTTTTGTTGATGGATTGATGGAATTTAACCGCGATATTCCACCAGAGCAGCGCCAGTCGATTGACAGCGAATGCGCAGCCCGCGGAATCAGCCTGAATCATCTTCTTGATAAAACCAGCAAAACCCTATCGGGTCTGTCGAATTGCGCTAGTCTGGTTTTATCGCCAAGCAGCGAAGCCGAGTTACAGCATTTTGAATTTGTGCCAATCGGTGTTGATCGCGCCTTGGCGGTTTTGGTGCGGTCGGACGGGCAGGTTGAAAACCGGTTAATTGATTTGCCAGCCGGCGTGCCAGCATCAGCGATGACGCGCGCTGCCAATTATATGAATGCCAAGTTGAAAAATAATAGCATGATCCATGCTGCAAGCCTGATCCGAAGTGAAATTGCCCAACATAAGGCCGAGCTTGACGAGCTGACCACAGTTCTTGTCGAACAGGGGCTTGGCATCTGGTCAGATGGTATTGGTGGTGACGATGCAGCCCTTATTTTGCGCGGGCAGGCCAATCTTCTTGATGATATTCAGGCGGCTGAAGGCCTTACCGAAATTCGTGGGCTGTTTGATGCGCTAGAGGCGCGCGAAAATGCGCTTCGGCTTTTAGATGCAACACGCGATGGCGATGGGGTGAAAATTTTCATTGGTGCTGAAAACAACCTTTTTGCCAGCACCGGCTGTTCATTAGTGATTGCGCCTTATCGAAATAATGACCGATCGATCATCGGGGCGATTGGCGTTCTAGGGCCGCGGCATATGAATTATGCGCGGATTATCCCGATGGTCGATTATACAAGCAAGGCGATAGACCGCGTTTTGGGTCGGTAACGATCTTATGCCCAGCTTCGTGACTTACAGCGCGTTATAAAGCGATCTGGCCCAGCTTTGAATGGCGTCAAAAATATCGATCGCCATTGTTTGAGTCTGCGCCAATGCCGCTTTGAGCGTAATCAAAGAGGCTGGTTCTAATTGAAATCCGACCGCGCCGATAAAAAGCCCGATGCCAATGGCCAGAATAATGCCGCGCCAGCCTGGCACGCGCCGCCAATGGCGTGCTGGCAAGGGTGATGTGCAATTCGGGCAGATAAAGCGCAAAGGCGCAGGAATATGGTTCATCTTTGGCAGATAAAGCGCCAATTTGCAGGATCGACAGCGCCGCCGTTCCACCCCGCCCATGGTTTTGCTTAATTGTTCGGCTGGCAGAAAAAACGAATTTTCGCAATCATGGCATTGGATTGGCATGTCACCATAATTGCGAACCAGCTCAGGCAAAATAACGAGTGCCTGACAATGCGGGCAGGTTTGGTTCATGCGTGTGATCTCCATCATGGTCGCGAGGATGAAATATCCGCTTCGTAACAGCATAGTTTGATATGGCTAATAAATCGTTAGCGCGAGGGCGAAAACCGCCAATCATGATTGTTTTTGAGCTGAGATGCCTTCGAAACCGATTTCATGACAATGCATCATCATGTCGCGCTTGCAAACGCGAAAGGGGGCGTGCCGATAGGGTGGTTATGTCCGGCTTGTGGCTTTGCGTGTGGCTTTTCTGACTACTGCTTTTTTCGCCACCGTTTTTTTCG
>DFSK01000159.1 GCA_002378605.1 Alphaproteobacteria bacterium UBA3439 | reverse complement strand
AGCGTTATACAGAACAAAAATTGTTATGCAAGCCCGTTTTCAAGCAAAATCGTTGATTGGCAGTGAAAATGGAAATCCAGCTTATGAAAACAGCTTTGAGCACGACCATCACTGATCAAGGTCGCCAAGGGCAGTGGCAAGCCGCCCAATATCATCACCGTCAAGCGTTGTTGCGTTCAGCGTCAGTATATCAGTCAAGGGGCGCGATGCGCTTGATCTCGCATAAGATGGGTCATAATGCGTTTCTAACAGATTATGAACAAAGCTGTGCCAGTCACCAGCCTTGATTGCTGATTCCCATATATCAAAAGTGGCGGCGCTGTAACGCTGACGAAGCCCTGCTAGCAATTCGATAAGATGATCATGTTGATCGATGATATGGCGATAATCGCGCTGCAAAAAGGCAATACGGGCCTCGATTGGGGCGGTCAGGCTAACGCGGTGTGCCTGTCGCATTGATGCCCAAAGCGCTGAGGGAACGTGAATTTGCCCGATTTTATTGCTTTCAGCCTCGACAAAGACGGGGCGGTCGGGACTGAAATCTTGCAAAGCAGCGCATAGGCGCGATTCAAACAAGCGCTGGGCTGGCTGCGGTGATCCTGGCTCACTACCAAGAAGCGAGCCACGATGGTTCGCCAGACCTTCGAGATCAAGCACCTGAAGCCCATTGTCAGCAGCTGTACGCAAAATATGCGTTTTTGCCGTACCCGTTGGCCCTGATAAAACGATCAGTCGAAATTTGGCGGGAAGATGATCAAGATCATCAAGAACCGCCTTGCGATAGGATTTATAGCCACCCGCAATCACGGCGCTATGCCAACCAATATCACTAAATATCTTTGCCATGGCGCCGCTTCGCTGGCCGCCCCTCCAGCAATAGATAAGTGGGCGCCAATCGCGATCCTTATCGGCCAGATCAGCTTGAAGATGCCCAGCGATATTTTGCGCCACCAAAGCCGCGCCTGAACGTTTGGCCTGAAACGGATTGATTTGCTTATAGATCGTGCCAATTTCGGCGCGCTGCGCGTCATCTAAAACTGGCAGATTGATTGCCCCTGGCATATGATCATCGCGAAATTCAGATGGCGAGCGCACATCAATGATGCTGTCAAACCCCGTTTTCTTGATCACGCCAAAATCAGGCGCAATGCGGGTTATTGGTGCCGTCATTTGCTGCACCATTCTGCGGCATCTGTTCCCGCGTAAATTGCCATCTTTGTTGAATTTTGTTTCATCATGATATTTTTACATATTTTCGGTTAAGTGAATACCGGCATTGGTGAAATCAAGCTTGCCAATGATTGCCGCCGCCGCCACGTCTTTATTCAGCGTTGCAACGAGGCTTTTGGCGGCGTCTCGGGAAAACACGCCAAGCAAGCCGCCACTTGTTTGCGGGTCGAACAACGTTTCGACATGTGCATCAAAATGCGTGGCAGCATCGTCGTGAAGACCGCTTGCATCAATCTGCACCGCGGCGCGGTTCTGATCATGTAGGCTAGACCTAATGCCCGACGATAACAGCGCAATGGCGCCATCAAGCAGTGGCAAGGATGATAGATCAAGGCTGCAACCGCTAGCTCCAAGGCGAAGGCTTAAATTCTGCGCATGGCGTGCCAAACCGAAACCGGTAATATCGGTTGCGCCAATAACACCCTTTTGCAAAAAACAATGTGCGGCAAGCCGGTTTGATACGGCCATCTGCCTGATCGCTCCATCGACCCATTGCGCCTTGGCAACAAGCTGCATATGGCCTGCCATAATCACGCCAGTGCCAAGCGGTTTGGTGAGAACAAGAACAAGATCATCGCCGGAACCAGGATCAACAGGCGCCATTGGCGGCTTTTTCTTGCTATGGCCGGTGACCGAAAACCCAACCGAAAGGGCACCACCTTCACTTGTATGGCCGCCATTGAGCCTTACACCTGCCTCGCTAAGTGCAAACAGCCCACCTGCCAAAATCTGCGTTAATTGGTTTGTCTGGATTGATAGATTAGCTTCAGGAAGATTGATAATGGCCAAGGCTGATGTGGGAATGGCAAGGGCGGCGTATAGATCGCTTAACGCATGTACTGCGGCAATGCGGCCAAGCATAAAGGGATCTGAAACAATTTCAGATAGAACATCGACTGATTGAACGAGTTGATATCCGGCTGGTGGCGACGCCATGATCGCCGCGTCAGTTTCAATACCCGCCTCAGGCATTAAGGCAGGGTCAGCCCCATTTGATACAGCTAGACCAACCGCATCTTCAAGCGCATTTGCCAAAACGTTATGGCTGGCCTTGGCGGCGCAACCAAGACAGCGCATTGTTGCAAAAACAGGATCGCGGTGACCCTGAGATGAGTTATCATTAAGACCCGAATCAAGATGGGCATCAAGACCGGTAAAAGGCTGGGGCGCTGGCGGGGTTGGCATGGTCAATTGCTGATATTTCGCCATGAACCGGCGATCAATCCAGTATTTCAGGGCTAAAAACCAATCAGCCTTAACACCAAATTGCCCCCAAGACCCGATGGCTCCATTATCTGCCGTGCCAATAATCGCAAGATAGCGCCTTTGTGCCGACCAGCGTTTTAACGCATGACCATGCAGATATTTGCGAAGGTTTTTGGCCAGAACAGGCCCGGCGCGAACCGCAAAGACACCCGCTCTTGGCCGCGGGCTGCTGCTGATTGTGGCAACATCGCCGGCGGCAAAAATATTGGCATGGCTTTTTGATTGAAGCGTTGGGTGAACGGCGATAAACCCGCTATCATCAAGTGCAAGGCCGGTTGTGCTTAGCCAGCGCGGTGGGCGCACGGCCGAAACCAGAAAACAAGCGTCAAACGCTTCACTACTATTGTCACCAAACCGGATCATGCCAGCGTCAATCTTATCAACGGCGCGGCCAAGCTGAAGCTTGATGCCGGCATCAAGAAGCGCAGCAAACATCAAATGACTGGCACGCCGAGCCATTTGCGGCATCAGCCTTGTTGACCGGCTATAGAGCGTCATTTCCGGTGACGCTCCATGATCGCGCCAGCGTTTGTTGAGCGCCAAGGCCAATTCGCATCCCGCCGCACCGCCGCCAATAACGGCAAGCTTTTTTGGCAAGCCAGCGGCAAGAAGATCATCAAAGGCCTGTTGAAATTCGGCGATTGGTTTAACCGGAATCACATAATCAGCCGCGCCTTTAATAGCGCCAAGGTCGGGTTGGCCACCAATATTGATCGACAAGATATCGAAATGCAGCGGTGGCCGATCGTCAAACAGCAATTTTTGCCCATCAGCATCAATGCCGGTACAAGCCGCAACAATCAGACGCGCCCCTGAAAATTGGGCGAGATGCGCCAAATCAATATGAAGATCATCATCATCCCACACGCCTTCAATATAGGCGGGAAGCATACCGGAATAGGGGGTGCGAATATTCGCGGTGACAATCGTGAGGCGCAATCCGGGAACCGGATTCATCGCAAAGCTTTTGATTGCCGCAATTTGGGCATGGCCACCACCAAGAAAAACCAGATCGGCCAGAATTGGAGGTTCGCGTTTCATCAGCAATTTACTTTTGACCCGATGGGGCACGCTTGTTGTTTGCCGTTATTGATCGCCATATTGGC
>DFSK01000008.1:13733-19775 GCA_002378605.1 Alphaproteobacteria bacterium UBA3439 | reverse complement strand
CCACATGAAAGCCAGCAAAAGCCGCTTCGCCCCGGATCGGGAAAAACGCATCTTGCCAATGTGATTGGCGGCGATAGCGATGATCGTGATGATCCAAAACAGGGCTGACGCCAAAAACATGGCTAAAAATTTGGCTTATCCAATCGCGGCTCACCGATTAATCCTGCCCTAGAGAAGATCCTGTAAGGCCGAGATCAATGGAATATCAGCTGCAGGCATTGGATAGTCGCGCAATTGTTGCGGACGTACCCATTTCAACATGCCGCCTTCAACTGCTTGTGGGCGGCCTTGCCAGCGGCGGCAAACAAACAGCATCATTAAAAGATGAAACGCATCGCCATCATCACTGGCAGCATAATGATGGCTGGCAAAGCTCAGCGGGGCAAGGCAGGATTCGGCAGTATCAATGCCAAGCTCTTCGCGCAATTCACGGATCAGCGCTGCCTCAGGCGTTTCGCCAGCTTCGATTTTGCCGCCCGGAAATTCCCATAATCCAGCCATTGACTTGCCTTCAGGCCGCTGCGCCAGCAATACGCGCCCATCAATATCGACCAGCGCCACCGCGCTTACCAGCAACATCGATTTTCTAGCTTCGGTAATCGGCATTGATCGAGATATAGCCATGCGTCAAATCGCATGTCCAAATCCGAGCAGCGCCATCGCCATCGCCAACCGTCACCGCAAGATCAATCATCTGACCAGTCATATGGGTGGCAATCGGGGCTTCGTCATAATCGGCAATGCGCATGCCGTCACGCGCCACCGGATAGCCGCCAATATCAATGCTGATAGCATCAGACGCAATGCCAATGCCCAATTTGCCAATCGCCATAACGATCCGGCCCCAATTGGCATCTTCGCCAGCAATGGCGGTTTTGACCAAAGGTGAATTGGCAATGGCAAGGCCGATTTGACGGGCAACCGCATTGGTCTTGGCACCAGCAATATCAATGGTGACAAGCTTGGTCGCACCTTCGCCATCGCGCACAATCTGGATGGCAAGATCGCGCATAACCGCGGCCAAGGCGGCACGGAAATCAGCCAATGCCGGATCATTGGCATCGGTAATCAACCGGTTGCCAGCCATGCCGCTTGCCATCAGGAAAACACTATCATTGGTTGAGGTGTCGCTATCGACGGTAATGGCATTGAAACTATCGTCATTGGCAGCGCGAAGACATGCCGCCAGAACGGATGCTGGCACGGCTGCATCGGTGCCGATATAGCCAAGCATGGTTGCCATATTGGGCGCAATCATGCCTGACCCTTTGGCGATTCCGCTTAAATGAACCGTGACCCCATCAATCATGCATTTTGCATGGGCGCCTTTGGCGAAGGTGTCGGTTGTCAGAATGGCATTGGCAGCGTCGTGCCAATTGGCATTGCTTTCATTGACCAACGCGTCAAAATAGGGGGCTAGCTTGGCCGCATCTAACGGCTCGCCAATCACGCCGGTCGACGCCACCATGATTGCGCCAGCATCACAATCAAGATGGCTGGCAAGGTTATTGACGATGTCATGGACGGCGTTATCGCCGCGACTGCCGGTAAAAGCATTGGCATTGCCAGCATTGGTGATGATTGCTGCCGCCTTGCCGGTTTCGGCAATTTTCCGGCTCCAGCCAACTGGGGCAGCGGCTGTATCAGATTGGGTAAAGACACCGGCAACACTGCTTTCAGGCGCCAAGGTGATCAACAGCAAATCATCGCGCCCTTGATAGCGCATGCCGCTTGCTGCGGTGCCAAGTTTGATGCCGGCAATCGGCGGCAGGTCGGGAAAGCTGTCAGGTGCCAGAGGAGAACGGGTCATGGCGGTGGCTTTTACTGGGTATTGCCCGTGGCCATCGCATCTTTACGAATATCGGCAAAACTGCGGAGTTTGATATCCTGTTTTGCGCGCAATTCTTCGAGAACACGGCCTAGGGCTTGAGTTGAAAGATTTTGCACAAGCTGGTCACGCATGGCTTCGAGCGTTGGCGCCGGAGCAATTGCCTTTTTATCAACCTTGATAACATGCCAGCCAAACTGGGTCTGGACAGGGGTTTTGCTAAAGTTGCCTTCACCTAGCGCAAAGGCCGCATTTTCAAAGGCTGGCACCATCTGGCCACGGCCAAAAGTGCCAAGTGATCCGCCATTTGGCCCGCTTGGCCCCGTTGATTTGGTTTTTGCCAATTCGGCAAAATCTTCGCCTTTATCAAGTGCGGCAATCACTGCCTTGGCATCATCTTCGGTTTCAACCAGAATATGTGATGCGGTCACCTGTTCGCGTGAGGCGCTGTCGGCGACAAATTTCTGATAGGCATTTTCAATCGCGGCATCATTCACTTCGCCAGCAACCGTTTCGCCAAGCCATGATTCGGCAAGCACGCGGTCAGCGGCAGTTTTCATCGCCGCGGCAACATCTTCTTTTCTGTCATGTTTTGCCATACGGGCAGCATCGGCGGCAATGCGCGCATCAACCATATCGGTGACCAGCTGGTCGAAATAATTTGCCAAAGGTGTTTGCCGGAATTCATCAGGAAGGCGCTCGGCCTGACGCATGACATCATCAAGCCACAAGGTTTCACCATTGACCGTGCCGACCGGAATACGGTCTTCATTGGCATGCGCCATCATGCCCATACCAGCAAAAAGAGCGGCGCCTGTCACAAGGCCAATAAACCGATGGGCGAAAATACCATTACGCATTCGTAAATCCTCTAAACATGATCAGGCCTTGCCGCGATCACCGGCGCGCCGGAGGGTAATCAAGAAAAATTCAAATCAACCAAGCTGGACTTTCGTTCACCAGCCCATGTCTTAGTGTTAGCGAAGCTAACGCTCAAGGGCAAGCCCGCGCTTGAAAAATGCGCAATATTCTACATCAGGTTGGGCGGCGTTATTCGCCGGTGAGCGATTTTGCCAAATCACAGGTAAATCGGGAAAAACATGCTCAAACAATTGACAAAATTCGCGTCTATACCTATGTCCAATCAGGTGCTTTTTGCACCAGCTTTATATTTGCCGTCCGGCAACGCATTTGCCACATGGCTGGGGAGTTCCGATGTTTGCGTCTTTTGCAAAAAACCTGTTTGGCAGCTCGAATGACCGTATCGTCAAATCGATGCAGCCATTGGTTCAGCAGATTAACGACCGCGAAGCCAATTTTGCCAGTCTCGAGGATGATGCCATTCGCGCTATGGTCGCTGATATCCGCCAGAAAATAACTGATGGTGCGCCAAAAGACGATTTTTTGATTGATGTGTTTGCACTGGTTCGTGAAGCCGCCAAACGCACCCTTGGCCAGCGTCATTTTGATGTTCAGTTGATGGGTGGTATTGCCCTTCATCGCGGCCAGATCGCCGAAATGAAAACCGGCGAGGGTAAAACGCTTGTCGCGACTTTAGCGGTGGTGCTGAATGCGCTTGATGGTCGCGGCGTCCATGTGGTGACGGTCAATGATTATCTGGCATCACGCGATGCGGCATGGATGAGCAAGGTCTATGAATTTCTGGGTCTCAGCGTTGGCTGCATCACGGGCGGGCTTGATGACGATCAGCGCCGTGCTGCCTATGGTTGTGATGTCACTTACGGCACGAATAATGAGTTTGGCTTTGACTATCTCCGCGATAATTTGAAGTTCAGCCTTGGTGATATGGTGCAGCGCGATTTCAGCTTTGCGATCGTTGATGAGGTTGATTCGATCCTTGTTGATGAAGCGCGTACACCGCTGATCATTTCTGGCCCTGCTGAAACCAATGCTGAACATTATCATGTTGCCAATCAAATCATCCCGTTATTGGTGGATGAAGATTATGATCTTGATGAAAAGGGCAATAGTGTCTCGCTGAGTGAGATTGGCATTGAACATGCCGAAAACCTGCTTCGCGAGCGTGGTGCCATTGGCGAAGCAACGCTTTATGATATTGAAAATGTTGGGCTATTGCATCACGTCAATCAGGCGCTTCGTGCGCACCGGCTTTTTGCCCGAGACACGCATTATATGCTAAAGGCTGGCGAGGTCGTCATTATTGATGAATTTACCGGCCGCGCAATGGAGGGCCGCCGTTTCTCTGATGGTCTGCATCAGGCAATTGAGGCGAAAGAAGGCGTTGAAATTCAGGCGGAAAACCAAACGCTGGCATCAGTCACCTTCCAGAATTATTTCCGCATGTATGACAAGCTGGCGGGGATGACCGGTACAGCCATGACCGAGGCTGGTGAATTTTCTGAAATCTATGCTTTAGAGGTCATGGCCATTCCGACCAATCGTGATGTGGCCCGTATTGATTATGATGATGAGGTTTATCGTACCAGCGCCGAACGTGACGAAGCGGTTATCGCGCTGATTCTTGAATGCCGGTCACGCCAACAGCCAGTTCTTGTTGGGACGATCAGCATTGATAAATCCGAACGTCTATCAGCCGAATTGGAAAAGCGCAAAATCGACCATCGGGTTCTAAATGCCCGTTTCCATGAAGAAGAAGCTAAAATCATTGCCGATGCGGGCGTTCCTGGCGCGGTCACCATTGCCACCAATATGGCCGGACGCGGAACCGATATTCAACTTGGTGGTAATCTGGACATGCGGCTTGCCGGCCTTGAAGCCGAAGGCAAATCAGTTACCAAAGCGGCGACTGCCAAAATTGCTGCCGAAATTGAAGCGGCCAAAGCCACCGCACTTGCTGCTGGCGGATTATATGTGGTCTGTACCGAACGCCATGAATCACGCCGGATTGATAACCAGCTTCGCGGCCGGACAGGCCGCCAAGGCGATCCGGGCGCATCAAAATTCTTCTTGTCACTGCAAGATGATTTGATGCGTATTTTCGGCTCGGAAAAATTGGATAATATGCTGTTAAAGCTTGGCCTTGAAGATGGCGAGGCCATTATGCATCCATGGATCAACAAGGCCGTTGAAAAAGCCCAATCCAAAGTTGAGGCGCGCAATTTCGAAATTCGCAAGCAATTGCTGAAATATGACGATGTGATGAATGACCAGCGCCGGGTGATTTTTGACCAGCGCAAGGAAATCATGCGCGCCGATGATGTGCATGACACCGTTGTTGATATGCGCCATGAAGCTGCGGCCCTGATTATCGAACGGTCAATTCCCGCTGGTACCTATCATGATGAGTGGGATTCAGAAACGCTTGATGCCGATGCCCGCCGCGTTTTGGGTGTCGAAGCGCCGATTGCCGATTGGTTTGCCGAAGACGGCATTGCCGAGCCGGAAATTGAAGCCAGATTGATTGACGCTGCCGATCGCCATATGGCTGAAAAGGCCGTCAGGCTTGGGCCCGATATCATGCGGATGGCAGAAAAGAATTTGCTTTTGCAGGTGCTTGATCAGCAATGGAAAGAACATTTATTGACGCTTGATCAACTGCGCCAAGGGATCACCCTTCGGGCCTATGCGCAAAAGGATCCGCTGAATGAATATAAGCGCGAAGCTTTTTTGATGTTTGAGACGATGCTTGCCAATATGCGAGAGACCACAAGCATGGTTCTCTCGCATGTCGAGATCCGCCAGCCTGATGAACAGGGCCAGCCGCCAGCCGCAGCAGCGGATTTGTCGGCCAATGCGAAAGTGTCGCGAAATGCAGCTTGCCCATGCGGGTCAGGCAAGAAATTCAAACATTGCCATGGGGCGCTTTAGCGCAATTATATCGCTGGTTTTGGGGCTTGTGGCCCGTCTATATGCCCCCTATCTATAATATCGATAGATCTTAACGAGGCGGAACAGATGATCAAATATCAATTGATCTGCGATTTGACACATGAATTTGAAGGCTGGTTTCAAACTGGTGCTGCTTTTGATGCGCAGAACGAAACCGGGCTTGTCACCTGTCCGGTTTGTGACAGTGCCAAGGTGCGCCGCGCTTTGATGACGCCCAATCTGGCCAGCCCAAAACGTCGCCGTGACGATGTGAACCGGCTGCCAGCGAGCGAAACGGCTAATCAGGCTGGCAATCAGGTTGGCAATCAGGCTGGCATCATCACACCAACAATCACGCCATCTGCCCAAGCCGCATCTGCCCAAGTTGCATCTGCCCAAGTCGC
>DFSK01000008.1:12157-13441 GCA_002378605.1 Alphaproteobacteria bacterium UBA3439 | reverse complement strand
CCATCACAGGCCGCACTTGGTGAGGCGATCGCGCAATTACGCCAATTGCAACGTAAGATAAAGTCTGAATGTCGCGATGTCGGGAATGATTTTGCAGCCGAAGTTCGCAAAATGCATTACGGCGATCGCGCGCCTGAAAATATTTATGGTCATTCAAGCGCCGAAGAACGCGAATCACTTGCCGATGAAGGCATTGATGTTGTGGCTTTACCGTGGTTGCCGCCTGAACATTAAGCCAGATGCCCGCGCCTTGGCCCTATCGAAAGCCGCCGCTTGCCGCATAATTGATTGCCAGCGATCCGATGGGCATAAATCCTCCGCCAGGACATGGCGCAAAACCGGTCATATCATCAAGAAGGATCCCAGCCGAGGCAAATTCGGCGCGTAATTCGGCTGGCCGCACGAATTTGCGCGGGTCATGCGTACCAGCAGGCACAAGCCGAACAATATATTCAAGCGCGAATTTGGCAAAAATCAGCGCTGGCAAGCTGCGGTTGATGGTGGTGATCACAACAACGCCATCAGGCGCCAGCATAGTGGCGATTGCCTTGATGAAAAGCGGGCGGTCGGCAACATGTTCGATCACCTCAGATGCATAGATCACATCGAATTTGGCACCACTTGCGGCTAGATCTTCAGCCGTGATCACCTGATAATCAATGGCAAGCTGCATCGCGTCTGCATGTGTTTTGGCGGCGCTGATCGCCGGTGCGGTAACGTCAATGCCGGTTACTGCTGCTCCAAGGCGTGCCATTGGTTCGGCAAGCAAGCCGCCGCCACAGCCAATATCGAGTATTTTCAATCCGGCCAATGATGGTTTTGCGCTTTGCCGTTGGTCTTTTTTAATCGGAAAAAACCGGCCGATCGCTTGTAGAATATAGTCAATGCGAACAGGCGTAAAAGCGTGCAAAGGTGCCATTGGCCCTTTTTGGTCCCACCATTGGTCGGATAGGGCGGCAAAATTATCGATCTCAGTTTGATCGGCGGTTGTCATCATAGGCTTGCCCCCGCGGCTGGTAATCGTTATAGCTGCGTGAAATTAGATTTACTGGAAAACAGCATACAGCAAATGGCACGAATTGTTCAAAAATTTGGCGGCACCTCGGTGGCCGATCTCGATTGCATACGCAATGTGGCGCAGCGGGTAAAAACCGAAGTCGACGCTGGCCATGAGGTCGCGGTTGTTGTCTCGGCAATGTCGGGAACAACAAATCAGCTTGTCTCATGGGCATCAGAAGTCGGCCCCATTCATGATGCGCGTGAATATGATACGATTGTTGCGAC
>DFSK01000008.1:4044-11813 GCA_002378605.1 Alphaproteobacteria bacterium UBA3439 | reverse complement strand
TCATGGCTTGGCTGGCAGATTCCCATCCGGTCAGATAATGTTCATGGTGCGGCGCGGATTGACTCGATTGACGGGTCGGCCATTCGCGAGCGCATGAAAGCAGGACAAGTCGCGGTCATTGCCGGTTTTCAGGGCATTGGCCCCGATGGGCGGATCAGCACGCTTGGCCGTGGCGGGTCGGATACATCAGCCGTTGCGATTGCCGCCGCGCTCGAAGCTGACCGGTGCGATATCTATACTGATGTTGATGGGGTTTATACTACCGATCCGCGAATCGCGCCAAAAGCAACCAAATTAGCGCGAATCACCTTTGAAGAAATGCTGGAAATGGCATCATCAGGTGCCAAGGTCTTGCAAACAAGATCAGTCGCCATGGCGATGCGCCATAATGTCAATCTGCAGGTGCGCTCAAGTTTCAATGATGCACCAGGCACTTTAGTCGTGAATGAGGATTCAGTCGTGGAACAAGAAACCATTAGCGGGATTGCATATAGCCCCGACGAGGCCAAAATTACCATCGTTGGTCTGCCTGACCAGCCCGGCGTTGCTGCTGGTGTTTTTGGCGCCTTGGCAGATAATCATGTGAATGTGGATATGATTGTACAAAGCGCATCAAGCGCCGTGAAGAAAACCGATATCAGTTTTTCGGTTAGCCGTGGCGATCTTGATAAAGCCGTTGATATAATTAACAAAATTAAAGACCAATTAAAGTTTGAGTCGGTTGACTCCTCGCCAAATGTTGCCAAAATTTCGGTTGTGGGCACGGCCATGCGGACCCAGCCCGGCGTTGCCAAGACCATGTTTGAAACGCTGGCGACAAAGGGCGTAAACCTGCATGTGATTTCAACATCCGAGATCAAGATTTCGGTTTTGATTGATGCTGAATACACCGAATTGGCGGTTCGTAGCCTGCATACAGCCTATGGGCTGGATGACGAGTCTTGATATCGCGGTGATAGTAACCGATGCTTGCTAAACATGCGAAAATCTGCGATATAAACCGACGTCAGTCAACGTTATCAGCCATATGGTCGGGGGTTGTTCTTTTGAAAACTTAAAGTTTTGTTTGCAATCATCGGAAATTTCTGGTGCTTTTGGACATATGGTTAATGAATGGAGACCAGCTTGGTGCGCGTTCAAGATAAAGAAATCAAACCGTTGGTTGCAGGTGATAGTTTCGAACAGATCGGTGCGACGCTGAAACATGCGCGTCGGCTCCAGGGTTTGAAAATTGGCGATGTATCGCAGCAGCTCCGGATTTCAGTTGATTATCTGTCAAAGCTTGAATCCGGTGCTTTTGATGAATTGCCAGCACCAGCCTATGTAACAGGGTTTTTGCGAAGCTATGGCCAGTTTGTTGCGCTTGATCCATCATCACTTGTGGCGCGCTATTCGGCATTGACGGCCAAAGCGGCGGCCATGCCAAACTATAAAATTCCGATGAGTACGCGGCCACCACAGCGTTCGGCCCCAGCCATTGCATCAATGCTGGTTGTTTGTGCTGGCATTGCCTATGGCGGCTGGTACTGGTTAAATGGCGGTGATGTGAATGATCAGATGGCGATGGTGCCAAATGACGTCGCGGCAACGCCGTCAGATTCTGCCGCGATGCGAGACACGCTTATCGATCAAGGCACAATGACGGTTATGCCGGTTGACGGTCAGGCGCAAACGCAAAATATGACTGCGCCAGTTCAGCCAGAAAAAGAGATTGCCGCGGCGGCTGCAACGCCAACGCCAAACGCGGTAACAGATGATCTGGCCGCCACGACAAAAACCGTCATCGCTAAGGCGCCGCTAACAACGGCACCGGCGAAACCCGTTGAAATTGCGTCAGCGATTATCGCGCCGCGTGAACCAGCCGTGTCGACAGTCGATGCGAATAGCCCCGTTTTATCAGGTGATTTGGCCGAAACACAGGTCATTACCCCCATATCGCAAAATGGCAAACCGCAGTCGGCGGGAAATAGCGCCATCGCCAATCTTCGTGATCCGGCGCAGGAAATCACCATTCGTGCGGTTGCCGCAAGCTGGGTCGAGATCGTGCGCGACAATGGCGAAGAAGTGATGGCCAAATTAATGCAGGCTGGTGATAGCTATGTTGTCGAAGGCAATACGCGGCTTTATCTCAGCACCGGCAATGCTGGCGGGCTACAGGTTGTTGTTGGTGGCGATGACCCGCGGTCAATCGGCGAAATCGGCCAGATTGTCCGCGATCTGCCGCTGGTTACCGACAAATTGCGGCAGGTGCGCTAGCCTTTTACGCCAGCCTGTCTTTCGCCAGCTCTCCAAATTATTAGCCGCGGATGTTGTTGTTTCCAGATAGTTTGGCGCTTGATCCCTATTTCGGGTTCTTCGTCTGATTTTGGCGTTTTTGCGTGGGGCTTTGCGCTTTTGCGCGTCACTTGCCGGACAAAAGGCATGGCCTGCTATCACCTCTTGCAAATTAATGGCAACGCCTCATCTGAACAAAGTGACGCAATGATCTGGCGCTTGCCCGCCGAACAGGGTATAGAATGGGGCAAATTCAACATGGGTGCGCCGCGCCGTCATTTGGAGTGCAACAGTGTCAAACGCTTATCGGGCTTATCGAACAATTGAGCGCCGTCGCTGCCGTCAGGTGATGGTCGGGTCGGTTCCGGTTGGCGGCGATGCGCCGATTTCGGTGCAGACCATGACCAATAGCCTGACAAGTGATATTGAAGGCACGTTGGCGCAAATCAATGCGGCAGCGGCGGCAGGTGCCGATATTGTGCGGGTGTCCTGCCCCGATGAGGATAGTACCGCGGCGCTGAAAACCATTTGCGCGCAAAGTCCGGTTCCCATTGTTGCTGATATTCATTTCCATTATCGCCGTGCCATCGAGGCGGCCAAGGCCGGTGCTGCCTGCTTGCGGATTAATCCTGGCAATATTGGCAATGCGGCGCGGGTGCGCGAGGTGGTTCAGGCCGCGCGTGATCATGGATGTTCGATGCGTATTGGTGTCAATGCTGGATCGCTGGAAAAGCATCTTCTTGAAAAATATGCCGAGCCCTGCCCCGAAGCGCTTGTCGAATCTGCCTTGGAACATGCCAAGATTTTACAGGATAATGATTTTCACGAATTCAAAATTTCAGTCAAAGCATCAGATGTGTTTCTGGCTGTAGCTGCCTATCAACAGCTTGCCGATGTTATTGACTGCCCGCTGCATATTGGCATCACCGAAGCAGGCGGGCTGCGGGCAGGCACGATCAAATCGGCGATTGGCCTTGGTAATCTGCTATGGGCCGGTATCGGCGATACGGTAAGGGTGTCTTTATCGGCAGACCCGACCGAAGAGGTGAAAGCCGGTTATGAAATGCTGAAATCACTCGGGCTTCGCCGCCGCGGTGTAACGGTTATTTCCTGCCCATCTTGCGCGCGCCAGCAATTTGACGTTATCAAAACTGTGCAAATTATCGAAGATCGGCTGGAACATATTGATATGCCGATTACCGTTTCAATCATCGGCTGTGTTGTGAACGGGCCGGGTGAGGCGCGTGAAACCGATATTGGCCTAACCGGTGGCGGCAAAGGAACACATCAGATTTATCTGTCAGGCATGGCTGATCATCGCCTGTCAAATGGTGATATTGTTGAACATGTGGTTGATCTGGTTGAAACCCGCGTTGCCGAATTAAAAGCCGCCGAAGCGGCATCAACACAAACTTAAAAAGCAGATTACAGCCCATGTCACGACTTCAACCTGCCCGCGGTACCGCTGATCTTCTTCCCGATAGCATGGCCAAACATCGTTTGGTGATTGACGCTGCACGGACGGCATCGGCACGCTATGGCTTTCAAGAAATGGCGACGCCGATTTTTGAATTTTCCGAGGTATTTTCTCGCCCGCTTGGCGAAAGCAGCGATATTGTCACCAAGGAAAATTACAGCTTTGCCGATCGTGGCGGTGAAATTTTGACCTTGCGGCCGGAAAATACTGCTGGTGTTGTGCGGGCGATGATTTCGGGCGGGCTGACGCAAAGCCTGCCTTTGAAATATTTCTATGCGGGGCCGATGTTCCGCTATGAGCGTCCGCAAAAGGGCCGGATGCGCCAGTTTCATCAGGTCGGCATCGAATATCTTGGCCCAGATGATGCGCTTGCCGACGCTGAAATCATTGCTTGTGGCGCACGGTTTTTGGCATCGCTTGGCGTGCTTGATGATTGTGAACTTCATCTCAATTCGCTTGGTGATGGCGACAGTCGTGCGGCCTACCGTGCGGCCTTGATTGCCTATTTGGAAACATTTACCGACCAATTATCGGATGACAGCAAAACCCGCCTTGCGGTAAACCCGCTTCGCATTTTGGATTCAAAAGATGCTGGTGATCGCGCGATATTGCAAAATGCCCCGCGACTTCAAGATTATCTGAACGATGTGTCAAAGGCGCATTTTGCCGATCTGACAGCGGCGCTTGATGGCGCTGGTGTGGCCTGGGTTTTTGATCCGCTATTGGTTCGTGGGCTGGATTATTATTGCCATACGGCATTTGAATTTGTCACCACATCGCTTGGCGCACAAGGAACGGTTCTGGGTGGGGGGCGCTATGACGGGCTTGCGGAAATGCTTGGCGGGCCGCAGGTGGCCGGTGTGGGCTGGGCGGCTGGTGTCGAGCGGCTTGCCATGCTTGTTGAAACCGCTTCGGTGAACAGTCCGAAAGTGGCGATCTTGACGGCTGATGACGGCGCGCGCCAAGCGGCGTTTCGTCTTGCCGAACAGCTTCGCGATGCGGGTATTGATATTGACCTGCCAACAAGTGGCGCAATGGGTAAAAAATTGAAAAAAGCCGATAAGGCCGGTATTCGGATCGCGGTGATTATGGGAAGTGATGAGCTTGCCAAAAATACCGTCCAGCTGCGCAATCTAAGCGATGGAAGCCAACAGGAATTGTCGCTTGATTTGGCCGATTCTAGCGGCCTTGCGGCGGCGATTGCCGAAAGTCTTCTCGCCCCATAGCTGGCAGTCTATTCCGGCTGGCAGCCGTGCCGTTTGATCTGCCAAATTCACAGTGATTGAAACTAGACCAAAAAGGAGTTTTGGCATGAGCCTCGACTCATCAATGGATAAAGTACTTGAACGCCGCCGCGAAGTCGAAGACCGGCTGTCGGATTCGGCCAATATGAGCAACAGCGATCTAGCGCAGTTTTCCCGCGAGCTGTCTGACCTTCGTCCGGTTTGCGAGCAGATCGAACTGGTTCGCCGGATCGAAGCCGAGCTTGCTGATGCGCTGGTCATGGTTGAAGAAGCGAAAGATGATCCTGATATGCTGGAAATGGCGCAGGCCGAAGCGGATAGTCTCAAAGCCCAGCTTCCCGAGGCCCAGGCCGCTCTGCAGCTTTTGCTATTGCCAAAAGACAAAGATGATTCGCGGAACGCGATTCTTGAGGTGCGCGCCGGAACGGGTGGTGACGAGGCAGCCCTTTTTGCCGCAAACCTATTTTCGATGTATCAGCGCTATGCCGCGAAGCATGGCTGGAAATTCGAAGTTATGGAAGTGTCGGAAACCGGCATTGGCGGCTATAAGGAAGCCACTGCCACAATTTCGGGAAATGATGTTTTTGCGCGGTTGAAATTTGAATCAGGCGTGCATCGGGTGCAGCGTGTTCCTGAAACCGAAGCTGGCGGACGCATTCACACATCGGCAGCAACCGTTGCCGTGCTTCCCGAAGCGGAAGAAGTTGATATTCAGCTTGATGAATCGGATCTTCGGATTGATGTGTTTCGGGCATCTGGCCCGGGCGGGCAATCGGTTAATACAACTGATTCGGCGGTTCGCATAACGCATTTGCCAACCGGCATCGTTGTCAGCCAGCAGGATGAAAAATCACAACATAAAAACCGTGCCAAAGCGATGAAGATTTTGCGGGCGCGTATCTATGATGCCGAACGCGCGCGGGTTGAGGCTGTTCGCGCCGCCGAACGCAAAGGACAGGTTGGCTCAGGTGATCGTTCTGAACGGATCCGAACCTATAATTTCCCGCAAGGGCGTGTTACCGATCATCGTATCAATTTCACGCTATATAAGCTTGATCGTGTCATCACTGGCGAGGCGCTTGACGAGGTGGTTGACGCGCTTGTGTCAGAAGACCAGTCACGGCGGCTTGCCGAAGGGGTATAATGGTGACGCCGGTCGATCATGCAAAAACCGATCTGCCAGCAAAACAAGAAGCCAGCACCATTCTTTATGCGCTTGAGCAAATTCTTGCCGATGCCGGTATTGCCAGTGCCAAAAGTGATGCGCGGTGTCTTCTTGGCATGGCCTTGGGACGTGATGAAGCTGTCTTGCCGCATGAAGATATTGCGCCAATGGATCAGGCTTGTGATGACCGGCTAGCGGCGATGATGGCACGCCGTCTTGCGGGCGAGCCAATCAGCCGCATTCGCGGTTGGCGTGAATTTTGGTCACTTCGCTTTGCCGTATCGCCAGCAACGCTTGACCCGCGCCCCGACTCAGAAACAATGATTGATGCGGCTGTTCGATGGGTATCACGCAACGCCGCCAAAGACCGGCCGTTGCGCTTGCTTGATCTTGGCACGGGAAGCGGCTGTTTGCTGTTGGCGTTATTATCTGAATTGCCCCAAGCAAATGGTGTTGGCATTGATGTGAATCTTGATGCGATTGCCACGGCGCGGCGCAATGCAGCCAGCCTTGGTCTTGGCGAACGCGCCGCGTTTACCGCGCATAGCTTTGCTGATGACCTTGGCCCGCTTGGCGATTTTGACGTGATCTTGTCAAACCCGCCCTATATCCCGACAGGCGAAATTGATGGGCTTGCAGTGGATGTGAAATCTTTTGATCCGGCCTTGGCGCTTGATGGCGGGGCTGATGGTATGGCGTGCTGGCAGCAGCTTTTGCCACGGCTTGCCGCGGCGCTTGCGGTTAGTGGTATGGCCTTTGTTGAAATCGGACGCGGGCAGGAAAATGCTGTTACCGCCGAGGCCGAAAAAGCAAATTTACAGCTTAGTGGCAGCTATCACGATCTTGCTGGCATCACGCGCTGTCTCGCATTTTCAATTAAAATGTGAAATGGGTGATATTTTTCTTGATATTAATATGAAGCCAACGTTATGGTATCGCCATTCGCGGCGGGGTGATTTTGGTCACCAATACGCCAGCGCCTTTCCTAACGAAATGGGATCGTTTGCACCGGCTTTATGTCGAACTGTCGTTAATAGACTAACCGCAACCGAAATGACTTTGATTAGATTTATCGATAACCGTTTTTAATAACGAATGTGGTATCAAACCAAATGAGACAACCTCAAAACGCCAAACGCGGCCGTGGTCGTGGCCGTCGTGGAAATACGAGTGGCAATCATAATCATGTGCCAAACCGCAATACGTCCTATGAGTCAAATGGCCCTGACGTGAAATTGCGGGGCAATGCCCAACAGCTTCATGAAAAATATATGGCGCTTGCACATGACGCGGCGACATCGGGTGAACGGATTTCGGCTGAAGCCTATACCCAATTTGCCGATCATTATTTCCGGCTTCATCAGGCGGCTGTTGGCGTTGCCGAAACCAAACGCCAGCAAGAACAGGCCAATGCCGCGGCTGATGATGACGGTGCCCCTGGCGAACCACGGCGTGATCAGGAATCAGCAACAGAAAATGACGAGGCTGCTTCCGAGGCTGATGGCATCGCCAATCAGGAATCAGCAAAGGCCAATGGTGGCGATGGTGCAGATGATACAGGTGATGCCGCGCCGAAAAAGCGGCGGTCTAGCCCCCGCAATGGTGCTGC
>DFSK01000008.1:0-3774 GCA_002378605.1 Alphaproteobacteria bacterium UBA3439 | reverse complement strand
AATGGTGCTGCCAAAAATGGTACGGACAATAATGGTGCTGCCAAAAATGAAGCTGTTAAAAATGGCGCGGATGATCGCACAAACCTGTCTCCGGCCCAGCTTGCCGAGGCGGTTCAGGGTGATCAAGATAGCGATCAACCATCCTAACAAACGTGTCTTTGCGGGTTTTGCAATGTCGAAATGGGCCTTTTAAATCTGCGGTCATCACGGCAAGCCATCGGCGCTCGGCATGATTCAGGCTGGCTGCAATCTGTCGCCAATCTTAATCATGCCGCCATTGATCACTTCGGCAAAAATGCCAAGATTGCTATGGCCAAAATGGGCTTTCATAAAGCGCACATAATCATCTGGGCTGCGTTTGGCCGTTGCCGGGTCAACATTGATTGCGGTGCAGCGGCCAACGGATTTCTTGACCAACAGCAGCGCATCACCACAGCGTAATGTCTTGCCAATCAAATTGTCCTCGGCAAAGGGCATCTCTCCATCAATAATGATATTGATACGAAACCGGCGGCTGTCGGGCTTTGTGTTGGTCGCGTCTGCAAAAGCATCAAGTGAGGCCGTGCTGGCAATGCTGATAAGCGCTGTTGATTGGTCACTATAGGCCTGATGGTTCATCTTCATAAAACGCGGCTTTCCGCGAAGCGTGCTGCCAAGCAAGGTAAAAAAGAAATCTTCAAGACGGAGGCAGTCGGCTGGCTGCGTCGGATCAATGCTTAGGCATATAGCGCCTTGATGACGTAATTCTAATTTGGGGTTAGCAGCATCACCGCAATAGCGACAGCTATATTCGGCCAATAATTCATGCGACATTAATTGCAGGAAATGCGCTTTTGGCAACCATGTACCATCGCTGGCAGCTGCGGCTTTTTCGCTGCCAATCGAAATGGCAAATTGCCGGTCATTGGGAAAATAGCCACCTTGCCGCAGACGAGCCGAAGGCATCTGATTGCCGCCAAGCCCTTTGACTGGATAATGCCAAAGCTCATGAATTTGCATGATATGTTCCTCAGAATAATGCCTTATACCGCTTTATGACATTGACGTTAGCCAGAGGTAATCGCCAATTGCCAGTATAAATTTAGGCAATAGGGCTTGTATGATACGAACTTACCGCGAGTGATGCTGGGCTATTGCGTGTTTTTATTCGGCACGGCGCCGGCAAAGCGGACGGTGCCATGCAACAAAACTTCTTGATCAATGGCGGCAACGGTTTTTTGAAAGGCTGGCAAATGCTGATCATCAATCCGCTCGCCGGTTGGTAGGCGAACCGTCATGGGGTTTACCTGCCGGTTATTGACCATCACTTCATAATGAAGATGCGCGCCGGTTGATCTGCCGGTTGATCCGACATACCCGATGATTTCGCCTTGTTTGACGCGTGACCCCGGGCGAATATTTGGCGCGATGCGTGACATATGTGCATAGGCCGTATCATAGGTGGCATTATGTCTGATTCGGATATAGCGGCCAAAACTGCCTTTCCAACCGGCCTCACGAATCACGCCCGATCCGGCGGCGATGATAGGCGTGCCGTGTGGTGCCGCGAAATCAACACCCTTATGCATGGCGTTAAAGCCGCTAACCGGATGTTTGCGATGGCCAAAAGATGATGATAGGCGGGCATTGGAAATTGGCGTGCGGATAAGGGTTCGCGCAGCTGAATTGCCATTCTCGTCATACCAGCCAATGGTGTTTTCATCGCCGTCATAGCGGAAAAATCCCAATTGCTCGTCAGATAAGACAAGACCAGCATAATGCAGCTTGCCACCAACGATTTTGCCGTCGATGCTGTCGCGCTCGGTTTCATAGAGAAGCTCGAATCGGTCACCTGTCCGAATTTCGCGCTGGAAATCGACCGAAAAGCCCATGACACGGATATAGTCATTAAAGGCGTTTTCGTTGATGCCAGCTGCCATTGCGGCCCGGTAGATAGAATCGTCAACCGTGCCTTGGAAAAAATTCATATAACGATCGATCGGACGAAGCGCGGTGAGCGCCAGCCAGCCACTGTCGGGATGCTGGATCACATAAATGTCGCGCCCGGGCTTGGTCGAAAAGCGAAACCCTTGCGACGCCACTTGGAATTTAGTGCCAATTTGCAGGCGACGCAGGCTAACTTTGCCCGAAACAGCGTCGATAGCTTTGGCAATTGATGCCGAATCATATCCGGCACGGCGCAATAGGGCACCAATGCCTTCGCCATTGCGAAGCTTTAATTCTGTTTCGGCACCGCTTTCTAATCCGGTTTGTGACCGAATCATCTCGCCAATCATCTTGGTTGATTTTGGAAGAACATCGATAAGTGCCGGTTTTGACATTGGCGGGATGATCGAAACGGGGATTGCCGGATAGGCAAGTGCCGGATCCGGACGACTTGTTGGCAAGGCTGGTGCCGTTTGAAAAATAGGTTCCATCGGCGCAAAAGCGACATGAAGTGATTTGGCTGATTCGCGCGCCAAGCCTGATTCAGCCTGCGCGGTGACCAAACCGCCAAAGAAAAGGCAGGTTAGGGCAATTGACATTACAGCCCGACAAGACCGTCTTTGAAATGCCTGTTTGGTCAAGCAATTTGCCCGCATTTTCACGTCCCCATATGGCTTACCAGCCGCCTGAATGCAGCCTTTACATGCCGTAGCTTTTATAAGAAGTCAATCATTTCGATCAAATTCATATAGTTAATTTGGTTATGAATCAGGTAATTAGGAATTTTCTATGATCTGATGTCGTCGCTTTGCCATTGCCCCGAAATCATTATATGCCGATACCGCTGGTTTTGGTTTAATGCAGGTGTGTTGCAACGCATTTTATCGAGGGCGACGCAGATGGTCTAATGGAGAAAAGCAGTGAAAATCGATATTTATCCCTTTGAACGGTATCTTTTACCTATTCATCTTGAAACAGACCTGCTATATAAAAATCGTGATTGGGAAACATCGTTGTAACCCTGTTAGAAGGGCCTGGTTCACGCTAATTGTTTTTATATTTAGCGCGCCAGAACGTGGTTTTCAGAAAAAAGATCACAAATACCGATTTTAGGGCTAGACAGCCTGCTTTTGCAGGCTTATAACCCGCCTCCGTTGCCCAGAAATGGGAAACGGATTTAGCCCCAAGGCTGGTTGCTGGAAGGGCTGAAAAATAAAGTCACTAAAAAGAAATTTTAGGGCTAGACAGTCTGCTTCGGCAGGCCTATAACCCGCCTCCGTTGCCTCGAATGAGGAACGGGAACTGAACCAAGGGCAAAGCCCAAACGTTCAGGCGCTGTTTGAAAAAGTTGGAAGCATTTTGGAAGAAGTTCGCGGGCAGCGGTACGTGATAACGTGTCGTTCTTTGTGATATAAAAAGTCAGCCTGTTGAATTTCAAAACGCTAATTTTGAACAAAAGTTAACGAACATGGATTGAATAGGATGACATGTTTGACGGATTTATCCGTTCAAACCAGTCTAACCTAAGAGTTTGATCCTGGCTCAGAACGAACGCTGGCGGCATGCCTAACACATGCAAGTCGAACGCTATTTATAGAGTGGCGCACGGGTGAGTAACGCGTGGGAACCTGCCTTTTTCTGCGGGATAACGGTTGGAAACGACCGCTAATACCGCATACGCCCTACGGGGGAAAGGTCCGCCGGAGAAAGAGGGGCCCGCGTCTGATTAGCTTGTTGGTAGGGTAATGGCCTACCAAGGCGACGATCAGTAGCTGGTCTGAGAGGATGACCAGCCACATTGGGACTGAGACACGGCCCAAACTCCTACGGGAGGCAGCAGTGGGGAAT
>DFSK01000069.1:4655-5570 GCA_002378605.1 Alphaproteobacteria bacterium UBA3439 | reverse complement strand
TTGGCCTCTCGGAAGTTACGATAAACCGACGCATAGCGGACATAGGCGACCTGATCCAGCTTGTGCAACGCCGCCATCACCAATTCGCCAACGCGCGCGCTTGGCACGTCACCATCGGCATGGCTTTCTAACTGGCGGACGATATCATTGATCGCCATGGCGATGGCTTCGGCGTCAACATCACGTTTACGAAGGGCAATATCGAATGACCGTTCCAGCTTTTCACGGTCGAAAACTGATTTACGACCATCGCGTTTAACCAACGTAATCTCGCGGATTTGCACACGTTCAAAAGTGGTGAATCTGGCGTCACATTTTCCGCACAAGCGCCGGCGTCGGATCGCCCCGCCATCTTCGGCAGGGCGTGAATCCTTTACTTGTGTATCTTCGTTCCCGCAAAACGGACAAATCATCGTATCACACTACCCTAATTCGGAAATGGCAAACAACATCTGGTGTATGCGGCGAGTGTACACACTATTGATAGATTGGGAAAGCCCGACATAATGTGCGTACTTCTTCGCGCACACGCGCCTCAACCGCCTTATTATCCTCGGCATTCTGGGCCAGCCCATCAAGAACATCGCCGATCAGATGACCAATCTTCACAAATTCGTCATTACCAAAGCCACGCGTTGTTCCCGCAGGCGTACCAAGGCGAACACCCGATGTGACTGTAGGTGGCTGCGGATCAAATGGAATGCCATTTTTGTTACAGGTAATACCAGCATGCTCAAGCGACAGCTCGGTCACATTACCGGTCAGACCCTTTGGCCGCAGATCAACAAGAACAACATGGGTATCAGTACCACCTGAAACGATAGACACACCGCGCGAAATCAATGTTTCAGCTAGAATACGCGCATTGCTGACAACCATATTTGTATAGGCTTTGAATTCAGGGCGAAGCGCCTC
>DFSK01000069.1:0-4362 GCA_002378605.1 Alphaproteobacteria bacterium UBA3439 | reverse complement strand
GCAATCGCGTGCATCAACGGGCCGCCTTGCAAACCAGGGAATACGGCTGAATTGAATTTTTTGGCAAGCGCCTCGTCATTGGTCATGATCAAGCCGCCGCGTGACGCCCGCAATGTCTTGTGCGTGGTAGATGTGACCACATGCGCATGCTCAACCGGACTAGGATGCGCACCGGCGGCAACCAGACCCGAAATATGAGCCATATCAACCATGAAATAGGCACCAACTGAGTCTGCAATCTTACGAAATGCGGCGAAATCCAGTGTCCGCGGATAGGCCGATCCACCAGCAAGGATCATTTTTGGTTTATGCTCGAGGGCTAGCCGCTGCAATTCATCAAAATCCACCTGTGCCGTGGCTTCATCCACACCATACTGAATTGCGTTGAACCATTTACCAGACAGATTTGGCGCGGCGCCATGCGTTAGATGACCACCAGCCGCCAATGACATGCCAAGGATGGTATCGCCGGGCTTTAGCAAGCTTAGGAAAACAGCTTGGTTAGCTTGCGCACCCGAATGCGGCTGCACATTGACGAAATTACAATTAAACAATTGTTTGGCGCGCTCAATTGCCAATGTTTCAATCACATCAACATGCTCGCAACCGCCGTAATAACGACGTCCTGAATAGCCTTCGGCATATTTATTGGTCAGGACAGAGCCCTGGGCTTCCATAACCGCAGTGCTGACGATGTTTTCAGAGGCAATCATTTCGATCTGATCTTGCTGGCGAACCAGCTCATCACTGATCGCGGCAGCAACTTCGGGATCACTTTGAGCCAGTGAATTGCTGAAAAACCCGTCCATTTTCATCGCAGCTTGCGCATTACCAAATTCGTCCATCTTTCGTCTCCTCAAAAATATGCCGTACCGCAGTCAAACCCACGACAAAAGCAGCCTTAATCCTAGCTATAAACTCATCAAACCGGCAATTGATATTGCAAGCCTATTCCGATTCCAAACGATCATTGCCAATCGCGGTTAATTTATCTACCCGCCGCTGATGACGACCACCTTCAAAGGCAGTACTTAGAAACGCCTCAATACATGTAAGTGCTAATGCCGGATCAATCAACCGCTCGCCCAACGCTAAAACATTCGCATCGTTATGCTGGCGCGACAGGCTGGCCGCTTCGGCAGTGCTGACAAGCGCCGCCCGCACCCATGAAAACCGGTTTACCGCAATCGAAATACCAATACCGCTGCCGCAAATGGCAATGCCGCGCGCCGATGTATCATTCTTTAGGGCCATCGCTAATTTGACACCATAATCGGGATAATCAACCGACTCGCCTTGATCCGGCCCAAGATCAACAACCTGATGTCCAGCAGCATCAAGATGCGCGTAAATACTGGCTTTTAGCGCACAACCGGCATGGTCTGACGCCAGATAAATCGTTTCTTTTTGCATTAGTCTGTTGTCCCTTGTGCCCACAGGCTGACCGACAAATTCAGCATCTCAAAAATCAACGTCTGATACCATGATTTTTTGGCGAAACCCAAAGATAAACGAATTTTGGACAAAAGCTGCATTACTTACGGCTGATGATCCACCCAATTTTATTTCCGACGCGGCAAATATGGCAAATATTTGTCTATTTTGGAGGTTTTAAGTGAATTTTATGTCGACAAGCCACCGAAATTTTTCTAACGTTTTTAGAACAGGTTGCCAAAACCGGGTTTAGGGAGAGCAAACACTGGCACCAAGATCAGTGATTGAAAAAGGCAAGGCGTAAGCCTTGCTTTTCTTTTGGCCAAAATCTGGTGCATCATATCGATAAATTGGCAAATGCCGTCGCCATGATACGACTGCCGCCGTTGTAGCGGCAAAGGCCTATAGCTGATCGAGTGACAGCAAACCCGAATCAATCACCCAAAATACGATGCCAAATAAAATTGACGCAATAATCGAGGCAATCATCGCCTTGCGCCACAGCATTGGTTTTTCTGGCGCCGATGTGGCATGGCCAATCTCAACCGAATCAGGCGTCTTCACGCCAAATGGCAAGGTCATGAAGAACACCCACCACCACAGCAGAATAAAAACCACTATTCCTGAAACAATATCCATCTAATGCGCTCCACCTTCGGGTATCTGTTCTAATTCGATAAGCGTGCCGTTGAAATCCTTTGGATGCAAAAACAACACTGGATTGCCATGCGCGCCGGTTTTCACACTGCCATCACCTAGCACCCGCGCGCCCTTTGCCTCTAGCTGGGTTCGCGCTTGGTCGATATCAGCGACCTCATAACATATATGATGCATGCCACCATCGGGATTACGCTGTAAAAATCCGGCGATTGGCGAGCCCTCGCCAAAAGGCTCCATCAACTCAACCTGACCATTCGCCGAGCGCACAAACACAATCCGCACACCATGTTCGGGCAATGTTTGCGCTTGGCTAACCTCGGCGCCAAGCATATCGCGCCAATGCGCGGCCGCCGCGTCAAGATCGGGAACCACAATCGCAATATGGTTTATATTTCCAATCATGCTCGTAAATCCTCTTCGCCTACCCGCATGATATGAACCTGCGCGATTGGTCGCAAGCCGAACATTGACCGCGCAACCCGCCGCACTGCCTGCGAAACAACATCTTCAACCGATGCATCATTGCGCCGCGCTGTTTTGCCCAAAATGCCAATCGCATCTTCGACCGCAATCGAGGCCGCCGCAACATAGTCGCTTGCTGCATCACCATCACCCAGACCGCTTTGGGCAATGCTTGGCACCGTGCAAAGCGCCCCTGCTTTGTTCAAGATTACCGATGCGGTGACAACACCATTCCACAGCATCCGGCGCCGCGCCCGCATCATATCGGCCTGCAATTCGATGATATTGCCCTTTTCAGCGGTTAAAGCACCCGTATGAACATGATCAATGATGGCCGCCTTCTCACCATTCAGCCGGATCACCACGCCATTATCAGGAAGGATTGTTTGTGCAACCTGACATGAATCGGCCAAGGCCGCATGCGCCAGCAAATGCCGCGCTGTTCCATGAACCGGAATCGCGATTTTTGGGCGGATCAGACTATACATTTCGATCATTTCACCGCGTGAGGGATGACCCGACACATGAACCGGCGCATCCTGATCGGTCACAAGGTGGATTTTACGCCGGATCAGCATATCTTGAACCCGCGCAATGGCATTTTCATTACCCGGAATTTGCCGTGATGAATAGATAACTGTATCACCCGCCTCAAGGCTGATCGATTCATGCGCTGCTGCGGCAATGCGCGCCATGGCTGCACGCGGCTCGCCTTGAGTGCCCGTGCAAACAATCACAATCGAATCGCGTGGCAATAGATCAACATCGCCTTCGGGTACCAAATCCGGCAAATCAGCAAGATAGCCAACCTCACGCGCGGCCGAAATCGCCCGATTGAGCGCCCGCCCGACAATTGCCACCGACCGGCCATTGGCTTTGGCCGCTTTGCAAATCGAATCAATCCGCGCGACATTGCTGGCAAAACAGGTGATTGCTACCCGTCCGGTTGCTTTGGCAATGGCCGCTTTTAACCCCTCTTTGGCATCACTTTCAGATCCGGTGCGCCCCTCGACCATGGCATTGGTTGAATCCCCGACAAGTGCCAAAACCCCCTCATCACCAATGGCGGCAAGACGCGATGAGTCGGTATCGGTGCCAAGAACAGGCGTTTTGTCAAATTTCCAGTCGCCTGTATGAAGGATTGTGCCAGCATCGGTGCGGATGGCAAGCGCTGCCGGATCCGGGATCGAATGGTTTAACGCCACCATTTCAATCTCAAATGCGCCCAGTCGGAACGGCGCATTCATGCCAACCTCATGAAGCTTTATGTCAAAATCACCGCGAGATTCGGCAAGCTTGCGCCGCAATAGCGCAAGGGTAAAGGCGCTTCCATAGATCGGGCAACCAAGCTGGCTCCATAGATATGGGATTGCCCCCAAATGATCTTCATGACCATGGGTGAGAACCAGACCCGCCAATTTATCGCGCCGTTCGGCAATGAATTTCAAATCGGGAAGAATAACATCAACACCGGGGGTGCTTTCATCGGGAAAAGAAATGCCAAGATCAATCATGATCCAGCTGTCTTGATAATGGTAAAGATTAACATTCATGCCAATCTCGCCAGATCCGCCTAATGGCGCAAACAGCAGGTCATCTTTTGCATAATTCATAAACAGGGCCTTGCTTTCATTTTACGGGTTTTATTTTTAGTCGGTTTTATTTTGAGCGTGAATGCGAACCAACCCTTTGAGGGTAAGATCTGGATCGACGATTGAGATCGCTTTGACATGTTCGGCAAATAATGGCGCCAGACCACCGGTGGCAATGGCAGGCAAATCTCTACCATGATCACGGCGCAACCGC
>DFSK01000065.1 GCA_002378605.1 Alphaproteobacteria bacterium UBA3439 | reverse complement strand
GAATTTGTCTCAGAAGAAATTCCCGCCCGAATGCAGGCTGGCGCTGGCCGTGATCTGGCGCGGCTTATTGAAACGGCATTAACAACGCTTGGTGTCTGGCATGATGACAGTGTGGCAACCGGCCTTTGTGCACCGCGTCATTTACTTGCCTATGTTACCAATATTGCCGCATCGCAGCCGGATCGCATTATCGAAAAACGTGGCCCGCGTGTTGATGCGCCTGAGGCGGCGATTGCCGGTTTTTTGAATTCGGCTGGAGTCAGCCGTGAAGATCTTGTCGAAGAAGATACCCCAAAAGGCCGCTTTTTGTTTGCGCGAAGCGAGATCACCGGCGGCGATACGGCCGCGCTTTTGGCGCCTATCATTATTGATATTCTGACCCATTTCCCCTGGCCGAAAAGCCAGCGATGGGGCCGTGGCAAATTCCGCTGGGTTCGCCCGCTTCATCGGATCAATATTCTGTTTGATGGCAAACCACTTGCCGGTTCGCTGGATTTGGGCGGCGGCGATGTTATCAATTTTGGGGCGGCCAGCTGTGGTCACTATTTTGAGGCGCCTGACGATATTGACCTTACCGGCGTTACCAGCCTTGATGATGTACAGGCCAGATTGCGGGCTGGCTATGTCATGCTTGATCAAGATGAACGCCATGATGCGATTATCAAAGATGCAAAAAAATTAGCCGCCAGCCGGTCATGCCATCTCAACGAGACCCAGCTTGGCGGCTATCTTGCCGATATCGCTGGTTTGGTCGAATGGCCAACGCCGCTTATGGGGCAGATCGAAGACCGGTTCATGGTGCTGCCGCCGGAATTGCTGCAGGCCACAATTGCAACGCATCAGAAATACATCACGCTTAGTGACGCTGATGGTAAATTCTCGTCAAATTTCATCGTTCTTTCAAACCGGCTTGGCGATGCGGTGCGCGATAAGGTGATTATCGCAGGCAATCAGCGTGTTTTGCGGGCGCGATTGGCCGATGCCGAATTTTTCTGGCAGCAGGATCAGGCGCGCCAGTTGGAAACCTATCTTCCCGCGCTTGGCGATGTCACATTTTATGAGGGGCTTGGCTCGATTCACGATAAGGCAATCCGGATGGAAAAGCTGGCAAGCGCAATTGCGCCGCAAATGCCATCTGCCAACCTAAAAGCCGCATCCCGCGCAGCCCGTCTTGCCAAGGCCGATCTTGTCACGGGAATGGTTGGTGAATTTCCCGAATTGCAGGGTATCATGGGTGGCTATTACGCGGCGGCCAGCGGCGAGGATAAAGCCGTTTGTGATGCCATCACTGCGCATTACCGGCCTCAAGGCCCCGCCGATGATTTGCCAGCAACGCCTGAGGCCATGGTTGTTGCGCTGGCTGACAAGATTGATACGCTTGTCGGGTTTTTTGGCATTGATGCCAAACCAACCGGATCAAAAGATCCGTTTGCGCTTCGCCGCGCAGCCTTGGGCGTTATCCGTATCATTGTTGATGGACAGCTAGCCATCCCGCTTGGCAAGATTTTGCAGGTGGCCGCCAGCGGCTATGGCTTTGTCGAAGTTGATGCCGATCTTTTGCCCTTTATTCGTGATCGGCTTCGTGGCTATCTTCGTGATCAGAAAATGCGTCACGATGTGGTTGCTGCGGCATTGGCCGATGATGATGGTGATGATATCTGCTTGATGGCGGCACGCGCTTCTGCGCTTGCTGGCTTTTTGGCAGCGGCAGATGGTGCTGGATTGATGGCCAGTTGGCGGCGGGTCAGCAGCATTCTTGCTGCCGAAGAAAAAAAGGCCAAAACCGCCTTTGCCGCAACATCTGATCCGGCGCTATTTACCGAAACTGAAAAGGCGCTTTTTGCACCATTATCGACAATGGCTGAAAATCAAGACAATATTGAGTCGCAGCTTGCCGCGCTTGGTGCGTTGCGTTCCCCCATTGATTTGTTTTTTGAAAAAATCGTCGTGAATGATGATGATCCGGCGATCCGCTCGAATCGACTTGGGCTACTGGCAATGATCCGCGAAAAAATGCTGGCTGTGGCAGATTTCACGAAAATAGAAGGCTAGATAGAGACATGACACAATGGGTTTATAATTTTGGCAAAACCGGAACAGATGGCGATGCGTCGCGTCGCAATCTTCTTGGTGGCAAGGGCGCCAATCTTGCCGAAATGAGTGGCATTGGTCTTCCGGTTCCGCCCGGATTTACCCTGAGTACCGACGTTTGCACGCATTTTTATGACCATGACAAAACCTATCCTGACACATTAGATCAGCAGGTGCGTGACGCCATTACGAAAATCGAAAGCGAAACCGGCACCCGCTTTGCCGATTCTGCCAACCCGCTTCTTGTCTCGGTTCGTTCAGGTGCGCGTGCCTCGATGCCGGGTATGATGGACACGGTTCTCAATCTTGGCCTGAATGACGTTACTGTCGAGGGTCTTGCCAGCCGCGCCAATGATACCCGCTTTGCCTATGACAGCTATCGCCGGTTTATTCAGATGTATAGCGATGTTGTGATGGAGGTCGATCACGGCCTGTTTGAAGATGCGCTTGAGGATATGAAGCTTCAACGCGGTGTTTATGAAGACACCGAATTGACCGGTGATGATTTAAAAGCACTTGTCGCCAGCTATAAGGACATTGTCCAAGATGAGGCCGGTATCGGCTTTCCGCAAGATCCGTGGGAACAGCTTTGGGGTGCGGTTGGGGCGGTATTTGCCAGCTGGATGAATACCCGCGCCATCACCTATCGGCGACTGAATAACATTCCTGCGGCATGGGGAACAGCGGTCAATATTCAGGCCATGGTTTTTGGCAATATGGGTGATGATTGCGCAACTGGCGTTGCCTTTACGCGTGACCCATCAACCGGTGAAAACAGCTTTTATGGCGAGTTTTTGATCAATGCACAGGGTGAAGATGTCGTTGCCGGTATTCGCACGCCATTGCCATTGACGCTGGCTGCCCGCGAAAAGGGCGGGGGTGATGCTTTGTCGATGCAAGAAGCAATGCCGGCGGCTTTTGACCAGCTTGATGCGGTTCGCAAAAAGCTTGAGGCGCATTATTGCGACATGCAGGATCTTGAATTTACCGTACAGCAGGGCGTGCTGTATATGCTGCAAACCCGTAGCGGAAAACGCACTGCCGAAGCCGCGCTTCGCATGGCTGTTGAAATGGCTGATGAAGGCCTGATCACCCGTGATGAAGCCTTGTGTCGTGTTGATCCGAACGCGCTTGACCAGCTGCTTCATCCAACACTTGATCCCAATGCTGAAAAGGTCATTCTGGCACGCGGTCTGCCGGCATCGCCAGGCGCGGCATGCGGTAAAATTGTGCTGAATGCTGATCGCGCAGAGGAATTGGCGGCCAGCGGTGAGGCGGTGATTCTGGTGCGTCTTGAAACTAGTCCTGAAGATATTCATGGCATGCATGCTGCCGCCGGCATCTTGACAGCGCGTGGCGGCATGACAAGCCATGCGGCGGTGGTTGCTCGTGGCATGGGGCGGGCTTGTGTTTCGGGTGCAAGCGATGTGCGCTTTGACGAGGTAAGCGGCAAGGTCTTTATCGCTGATCAAGTTCTTGTCGAAGGTGATGTCATCACCATTGATGGCACAAGCGGCGAGGTTTATGCCGGTAAAGTCGATACGATTCAGCCAAAAATGTCAGGTGCCTTTGCCAGCGTTATGGGCTGGGCTGACGAGGTGCGCCGTATGGAAGTGCGCACTAATGCCGAAACCCCAACCGAGGCGCGTGTTGCCCTTGATTTCGGCGCGCAGGGCATTGGTCTATGCCGAACCGAACATATGTTTTTTGATGCAGATCGCATCATTGCCATGCGCCAGATGATCATGGCTGCTGATACGCAAGGCCGTGAATTGGCACTTGCCAAATTATTGCCGATGCAGCGCCGTGATTTCGAAGAATTATTCACGATCATGGCTGGCCTTCCAGTCACCATCCGGCTTCTTGATCCTCCATTGCATGAGTTTTTACCACATTCGGCCGATGAATTGGCCGAAGTTGCCGCCGCCGCCGGGGTAACAATCGAGACGGCACGCCAACGCTCGATCAAACTTGCCGAGACCAATCCGATGCTTGGCCATCGTGGCTGCCGATTGGCGGTGACTTATCCGGAAATCTGCCGGATGCAAGCACGCGCCATTTTCGAGGCGGCTTGCGCTGTTGCCAAAAGCACTGGCGAGTCACCAATCCCCGAAGTGATGGTTCCACTTGCGGCAACGGCGCGGGAAATCGCGCTTTGCAAGGCTGAGATTGACGCTACCGCCGCTGCGGTTATGGCTGAAACCGGCATCACTATTTCATATCTTGTTGGCACAATGGTTGAATTGCCCCGTGCGTCAATCTGTGCGGCAGATTTGGCGGTTGAGGCCGAATTCTTTTCCTTTGGTACGAATGATCTGACGCAAACCTCACTTGGCATCAGCCGTGACGATGCTGGATCCTTCCTTCATGACTATGCCGATAAAGAAATTTATCCGGTTGATCCGTTTGTGTCGATTGACCTTGAAGGCGTTGGTACATTGGTCGAAATGGGGGTTGAACGTGGCCGCAAAACCCGCCCCGATATCAAGCTTGGTATCTGCGGTGAACATGGTGGCGATGGCGATTCAATTCTATTCTTTGAAAAAGTCGGTCTTGATTATGTGTCTTGTTCGCCTTATCGCGTTCCTGCGGCGCGCCTTGCCGCAGCGCAAGCCACAATCAAAACACGTCAAAGCGATTAATCCCCGCCTGCTATGGGCCAAACCGCTGCTGGAAACGGTGCGTCTGTCCGGTTGCGGCGCGGCATGGCAGCAGCAATAAATGGACAAGAAAAAAGCCAGCAAATGCTGGCTTTTGTCTAGCAGATTTGGTTTTCAAATCGGGCTGGGACAGCCTTATTTGATGCCAAGACCGCCAAAGCGCTTGTTAAAGCGGGCAACCTGACCACCTGAATCGAGGATACGATGCTGGCCAGTCCATGCTGGATGGGTCTTTGGGTCAATGTCGAGTTTCAACACATCGCCAGGCTTTCCCCAAGTCGAGCGCGTTGTATGTTCGCTGCCATCGGTCATTACAACGGTGATTTCGTGGTAATCTGGGTGAATATCTTTTTTCATGCCGGTCTCCGGTTTTACGCTTAACTGTCTGTTCGTGATGCTAGATTTGCCATGCGGCAGAATGATCCTCGCCAACAAACAGCGCTGGTGGTATATCCCCTATAGCGATGATAAGCAAGCCCCCCGACGTAGAAAATAGACGGTTGGCGGGCTGGGTGAACAAAAATTGGGGTTGATGAATGAATAACGGGCAGAAAACTGACCACCAGACAGCGTTTCCGGCAGATCAGACATTAGAAACAACCCGCCGTTACACTAGCCGTCAGCTATTGGCCGTCTTTTGGCCCTATCTTCAACCGCATCGCCTCCGAATCGCGCTTGCCATTTTGGCGCTTGTGCTTGTTGCTGGTGCGCTTCTTGGGATGGGGCGCGGGCTTGCCTATCTTGTTGATGAAGGGCTTGGCAAAAGCGACCCTGCCTTGCTTGACCGCGCGGTGATGGCAACAGCGATGATTGCCGTGGTTCTGGCCTTTGGCAGCTATCTTCGCACCAGCATGGTGAATAAAATTGGCGAAATGGTGCTGGCTGATATTCGCCGCGCCATTTTTGGCCATGCCATTACCTTATCGGCTGGATGGTTTGAAAATGCACGAACAGGTGATGTGTTATCCAGAATTACAACCGATACGAGCATTGTTCAAACGGTCATGACCTCGACCCTGTCAATGGCAGCGCGTAATTT
>DFSK01000011.1:1034-2985 GCA_002378605.1 Alphaproteobacteria bacterium UBA3439 | reverse complement strand
GCTGTTTTAATTTGTTGGCTCGGCCATGTACGGTCACCTAAATCAGGGCCGATAAATGGGCGGTATTTTTCATGACGCAGGCTTGGCATCAGCTTCTCTTTATCTAAAGAATTTGAAAGATCTGTCTTATCGCGACAGAACGAACTGGATAATATACGCACAAGCGGCAGGTTGAAACAGGAAAAAGATCGCGAATCTTTAACCCGAACCATGATTAAATGCGGTATTTCATCAGAAATTGTTGTATAGCATGGGCTGAGCCATGCCATTTTAGCCCGTTTCAGATTGCAAAGTAAATCATGATCGACATCAACAAAATCCGCAATTTTTCCATCATTGCCCATATTGATCATGGCAAATCAACGATTGCCGATCGGTTGATTCAGGTCTGTGGTGGGCTTAGTGACCGCGAAATGAAAGAACAAGTGCTGGATAGTATGGATATCGAGCGCGAACGCGGGATTACAATTAAGGCGCAAACTGTCCGGCTGGATTACAAAGCAAAAGACGGACAATCCTATGTTTTGAATCTGATGGATACGCCAGGCCATGTGGATTTTGGCTATGAGGTATCGCGATCATTGGCGGCTTGTGAAGGCTCATTGCTTATTGTTGATGCTAGTCAGGGCGTCGAGGCGCAAACGCTGGCCAATGTCTATCAGGCGATCAATGCCGATCATGAAATTGTGCCGGTTCTCAATAAGATTGACCTTCCCGCGGCTGAGCCTGAACGCGTCAAAGCCCAAATTGAAGAAGTGATTGGTTTGCCTGCTGATGATGCCATTGCAGCATCGGCAAAAACGGGCGCAGGTATTGAAGATATTCTCGAAGCGCTGGTCACAAAATTACCGCCACCTGTTGGCGACAAGGATGCCCCCTTGCAGGCGCTTTTGGTGGATAGCTGGTATGACGCCTATCTTGGCGTTATGACCTTGGTGCGGGTACGTCATGGCGTGCTGAAAAAGGGCATGAAAATCCGTATGATGGCGACAGGCGCAACCCATGTTATCGAACGCGTTGGTGTTTTTGCGCCAAAACCGATTGCGCTTGATCAGCTTGGTCCGGGTGAAATTGGCTTTATCAATGCTGGCGTGAAACGCGTTGCCGATGCAAAGGTGGGTGATACGATCACCGAAGAGCGCCGCCCAACCGACACAGCCTTGCCCGGATTTGCGCCATCAATTCCAGTGGTGTTCTGCGGCTTGTTTCCGGTGGACACAAATGATTTCAGCGGCCTTCGTGAGGCGCTTGAAAAACTATCACTCAATGATGCGTCTTTTTCATTCGAGGCTGAAACCTCAGCGGCGCTTGGCTTTGGCTTTCGCTGCGGATTTTTAGGTCTTCTTCATATGGAAGTGATCCGCGAGCGATTGAGCCGCGAATTTAATCTTGAGCTGATTTCAACAGCGCCATCGGTTGTTTATCAAATGACCCTTACCGACGGGAAACATTTATATTTGCATAATCCGGCCGATATGCCCGAAGTTAGCCGTCTTGCCTCGATCGAAGAGCCTTGGATCAAAGCCACCATTATGACGCCTGATGAATTTTTAGGGCCGGTTTTAACGCTTTGTACCGAGCGGCGCGGCGAACAGATTGACCTTACCTATGCTGGCAATCGGGCAATGGCTGTTTACCGCCTGCCGTTGAATGAAGTTGTTTTCGATTTTTATGACCGGTTGAAATCAATCACCCGCGGCTATGCCAGCTTTGACTATGCGCTTGATAGCTATCGCGAGGGTGATCTCGTGAAAGTGTCAATCCTTGTGAACGGCGATCTGGTCGATGCCTTGTCGATGATTGTGCATCGTGATCAGGCCGAAGGCAAAGGTCGTGCAATTTGCATAAGGCTAAAAGACCTTGTGCCACGTCAAATGTTCAAAGTGGCACTGCAAGCCGCGATTGGCGGCAAAGTCATTGCGCGTGAAACGATTGCGGCGCTGCGCAAAGA
>DFSK01000011.1:0-682 GCA_002378605.1 Alphaproteobacteria bacterium UBA3439 | reverse complement strand
AAAAAGAAAATGCGCCAATTCGGCAAGGTCGAAATTCCGCAGAACGCCTTTTTCGAAGCCTTGAAAATGGGTGATAATTAACTCTGGGCTCTGACCTGTCTTTGGTGCGGCCTATGGCGGTGAAACTTGCGACTATTTGAGGTTTTACCGCGATTCGATTAGGAACTGCATATCACCGGCTATTTTTCACCCTGTCGTTTGAGCGCGCGCGCGGCCTTTTTGGGGCGCGTTAAATGCCGGCCAAACAAGCCACCAACCCACCAGAATATGATACTGAATCCGATCATGACCAAGGCGGCTGGCCAGCCTAAAATGGTGGCGATAATCGGATGCCATAAAAAGGGGGAACAATCTAATGCCGTAATCAACCCGCACGGGTCAATATAGCGGCTGATAATGGATTCGGTGGTCTGTAATGTTGTTGGGCTATATAGATACCATAACCGGCCAAGTGGCGTGCTGGCGCTATAGCTACTGGTCAGGTCCTGCCAAATAGCATAGGCAGCGACCAGTCCCGCAAGGGTGGCGATAATGCGGAAAAAATATCTCATAATAAGATCATCATGTTCATAACTGTAACTCGACACAAGAGATTTATCTAGTGACCAGTATTTTCTGACCAGTGAATTTTTACATTCTAACCATGGCAATTGTTGGGCTCGGTTTGAGTTTGGCGTTTCCC
>DFSK01000029.1:9024-12053 GCA_002378605.1 Alphaproteobacteria bacterium UBA3439 | reverse complement strand
CAATTCGGTTTGCAAACCATCCAAAACCGCAGCTTGAACAAGTTCACAATAAAACGTAATGGCGCGCATGGCGTCATCATTGCCCGGAATCAAATAGTCAACACCATCAGGATTAGCATTGCTATCAACAACCGCCACAACAGGAATGCCAAGACGATTAGCTTCTTGAACGGCGATGGCTTCTTTGTTTGTGTCGAGGATGAACAGCATATCAGGAATGCCGCCCATTTCCTTGATACCACCAAGCGTCCGCTCGAGCTTTTCCTGCTCGCGGGTGATTTGCAGCGCCTCTTTTTTGGTCAGCTGGTTGATCTCACCGCTCTCAAAACGGCTCTCAAGCTCACGCAAGCGGCGAATTGATTGTGATACAGTTGTCCAGTTGGTCAACATACCGCCAAGCCAGCGATGATTGACGAAATACTGGCCGCAATTCTGCGCTGTTTCAGCAATTTTTTCAGCAGCAGCACGCTTTGTTCCGACAAACAGAACCCGGCCACCGCGTGATGTTACATCACTCAATGCTTTCAATGCGGCATGCAGCATTGGCTGGGTTTGCTGAAGATCAAGGATATGTGTCTTGTTGCGCTCGCCAAAGATGAATGTTTCCATCTTCGGGTTCCAACGACGTGTGCTGTGACCAAAATGTACGCCTGCTTCAAGCATTTGGCGCATAGTAAATGTAGGGAGAGCCATTAAATTTACTCCTGTTCTCCGGTTGAACCTCCATGGGGGAAATGAAAGGCTTATGCCCTCACCGGATGGCCCATTACGCAGAATTTGCTGCGTGGGGGCCGCCCCCATGTGTGAATTAGGCTGGGTGATACTATCAACCTGCCGAAAAATCAAGCCTTACCCGCCAAAAATGACGATATTTCCCAAACAGACGAACCGCTGGCAGAATGCCACTATAATTCGCGAACATTCAAAATTCCGGGCATGCGCCGCAGTTCCTGCCGCAAATCACCACTTAGTTTGAAACGACCCGGAAGCCCGATACAGACTTCCTGTCCCTTGACGATCAGCTGGATTTTGACCTCAGCCTTACCAGGCCCGTCTGATTTCAAGGCTTCTTTCAATGATTTCAATGGCTTTTCATCCTGTACCCACAACGCCACGCCGCCATGCCAAGCGGCAATGGCATCATCAAGCAGCTGAACGCGAGCGGCCAGCAGGCGCGGCCCGTTATCTTCCACCTTCAAATTAGCTGAAATCAGCAATGGCTTTTCCGAATCAAGAAGATCATTTGCCTCGGCGAGAACATCCGAAAAGAAGGTCACTTCAAAAACGCCGGTTTGATCGGTAAATTGAATAAAGGCGAAACGATTGCCGCGTTGCGAGACACGCACCTGTTTGGCGGTCACGGAACCGGCAAGATTGACGCGTTGCGGTGCGCGCCCTGCCTTAACCAAATCATTTAAAGCCGCATGCGATGTAACCCGAAGCCGCCCAAGCTGGCTGGCATAGCTATCAAGCGGGTGCGCTGATAAATACAGACCAAGCGCGTCAAATTCCTCTTTCAGGCGATCCATACCCGCCCAATCAGTCGTTTCACGAAGGCGAATACTGTCATCAATCACATCAGAGTCACCACCAAATAGGCTAACCTGATTTGATTCGGCTTCGCGGCGCATTGCGTCGGCATGTGATAGAATCAGATCCATATTTTCAATTAATTCGCGGCGATTACCGTGAATCTTATCAAGCGCCCCTGCCCGCACAAGATTTTCCATCTGGCGGCGGTTTACCACCTCACGCGGTAATCTTTGCAAAAGATCTTTCAATGAGGTGAAAGCACCATCGGTTTTTCGGATTTCGGTCAGGCGGCTCATCGCCTCGGCACCAACATTTTTAATCGCCGACAAGGCATAGCGAACCGCCAATTCCGGCGCACCGTCAACCGAGACGGCTTCTTCAACAGCAAATCCTGATGATGATTTATTGATATCAGGCGGCAGAACACCAATGTTTTTTTGCTGACATTCTTGCCGGAACACCGCCAGCTTTTCGGTATGACCCGCATCAAGTGCCATCGAGGCAGCAAGGAACTCAACAGGGTAATTCGCTTTAAGATAGGCCGTTTGATAGGATACTAGCGCATAGGCCGCCGCATGCGATTTGTTAAAACCATATCCAGCAAAAGCGGCAATCTGTTCAAACACATCCGATGCCAATTGTTCGGACAAGCCGTGTTTTGTTGCGCCAGTGATGAAAATCTGTCGCTGTTCATCCATTTCCTCTTTGATCTTCTTACCCATCGCACGGCGCAGAATATCGGCCGCACCAAGCGTGTAATCAGCAAGAACACGCGCCGCCTGCTGAACCTGTTCCTGATAGATCATAATGCCATAGGTTTCGGCCAGAACCGGTTCTAGATCAGGATGCATATAGGTGATTTGTGATGGGTCGTGCTTTCGCGCAACATAATCTTTGATATTTTCCATCGGGCCCGGGCGATACAGCGCCACAACAGCGATAATATCTTCAAACCGGTCAGGCTTTAGCCCGCGAAGCACGTCACGCATCCCACTGGATTCCAGCTGGAACACGCCAACCGTGTCACCATTGGACAGCATGTCAAAGGTCAGCTTATCGTCAAGCGGGAGTGCGCCAAGATCAAGTTCAATGCCCCGATTGCCAATAAACTCAACAGCTCTTTGCAAAACAGTTAGGGTTTTCAGGCCCAAAAAATCGAATTTGACAAGGCCAGCCTTTTCAACCCATTTCATATTGAATTGCGTCACCGGCATATCCGATCGCGGATCACGATAAAGCGGCACCAGCTCGGCAAGAGGCCGGTCACCGATCACCAGACCCGCCGCATGGGTCGAGGCGTGACGATAAAGCCCTTCAAGCTTCATCGATACATCGATCAAATCGGCAACTTGCTCATCATCACGGCGCTGTTTGCGCAATTCTTCTTCAGACGCAACCGCTTGGGCAATCGTTGTTGGTTTGGCGGGGTTATTGGGAATCAGCTTTGCAATCCGGTCAACTTGACCATAGGGCATTTCAAGAACACGCCCCACATC
>DFSK01000029.1:0-8658 GCA_002378605.1 Alphaproteobacteria bacterium UBA3439 | reverse complement strand
TCTTGAACATAGCTAATCACCTCGTCGCGCCGATCCTGACAAAAATCGATATCAAAATCAGGCATCGAAACACGCTCAGGATTCAAAAACCGTTCAAAAAGCAGGCCCCATTTCAAAGGGTCAAGATCGGTAATCAACAATACCCATGCTACTACCGAACCAGCACCCGAACCACGGCCCGGCCCAACCGGAATATTCTGCGCCTTCGCCCATTGAATAAAATCGGCAACGATCAGAAAATAGCCCGGAAAACCCATTTGTTTGATCACATTCAGCTCAAAGGCCAATCGGTCAAAATAGGGTTTTGCGATCATCTCGCGGGCCGCCTCATCCATGCCGTCTTCGTAAACATGGCGCTGCAGACGGCTTCGCAATCCAGCTTCGGCCTGCGCGGTTAATTCATCTTCTTCACTGCGGCCATCGGCCGATTCAAAAGGTGGCAAGATCGGATCACGCTGCCTTGCCATTGTGCTACAGCGTTTGGCGACCACCAATGTATTTGAAATTGCCTCTGGAATATCTTTAAACAATTCAGTCATTTGCGCAGCAGTTTTAAAGTAATGCTCTGGCGAAAAACGCGGTCTATTTGTTTCAGAAAACTTACGGCCAGTGCCAATGCAAACCAGCGTGTCATGCGGTTGGCTCATTGCTGCATTTTCAAACCGGCAGTCATTTGTTGCCACTAAAGGCAGGCTTAACCTATCGGCAATTTCCAAAAGATGCGGCTCGGCCGTACGTTCAATGCCAAGGCCGTGACGCTGTAATTCAATATAAAACCGATCACCAAAAATCGCCGCAAGTCGGTCAGCGCGTGCCGCCGCCAGTGCCGGCCTGCCATCACCAGCAGGCGCGCCAACAAAACCGGCCAAGGCACCGCCACTTAAGAGGATTAGCCCTTGGGCATGCGCCTCGAGATCATCAAGCGAACAAGACGGGTCATGAACCGCATCAGCTTCAAGCAATGTTTTTGATAATAATTTCGACAGATTTGTGTAGCCAAGGTCGGTTTGCGCCAAAAGCACAATTTCGCCCTGCCCTTGCGTATCTTCAAGATTTAGCTGGGTTCCCATGATTGGCTGGATGCCAGCACCGATAAGCGTTTGGGCAAATTCCAACGCGCCAAACATATTATTTGTATCGGTAATTGCCGCTGCGGGCTGGCGATCATCGGCAATCAGTCCCGAAAGGCTTTTGATTCGCAATGTCGATTCGGCCAGCGAATAGGCACTATGCAGTCTAAGATGGACGAAATTGGCTGGCATCACAGGCTTTCGGCAATGAATGAGGCGTGCCAAAACACTACCCCAAAGTCAGCAGGTAAAGCTAGCCAATTGAGATGATTTTACCGTCACTGATGGTCAGAATCGAATCCATATTCAAGGCCAATTGCTGGTTATGTGTGACTACCAATGCTGCCGTGCCGGTTGCCCGCGTAATGGTCGATAAATGATGAAACACGTCTTTTGCCGTATCAGGGTCAAGATTGCCAGTTGGCTCGTCAGCAAGCAATACCCGCGGGGCATTTGCCACTGATCTGGCAATGGCCACACGTTGCTGCTCACCACCCGATAATAGCCCCGGCCTGTGATCCGAGCGCGCTTGCAATCCGACCATCGCCAGCAATTGTTCAGCGCGTGTTGCCGCCTCATTCCGATCAAGCCCGTTCAGCATTTGCGGAATCATCACATTTTCAAGCGCCGAAAATTCTGGCAAAAGACGATGAAACTGGAACACAAAACCGATATGACTTCGGCGCAGATCGCCCCGCTTGGCACGGCCAAGCTTGCCAGCATCGACACCATCAATCAAAACCTCACCTGCGTCAGGGCGTTCCAAAAGGCCAGCAATGTTCAGCAATGTTGATTTTCCCGAACCTGACGGGCCAACAAGCGCTTTCATTTCGCCCGCGCGAACCGAAAGGCTGGCATCGGTCAGCACATCCAGCTTGACCGTGCCTTGAAGATAGCTTCGCCGAACATCGCGCAATGCCAGCAAGGGCGCTGGGGTCTTCATGTCCAATGGATTATTCATAGCGCAATGCCTCAGCCGGCGCGATCCGCGATGCCCGCCATGCCGGATATAGGCTGGCAAGGAAGGATAGGCCAAGTGCCATTAGCACCACCATCAATACTTCTTGCGGATCAACCTTGGCTGGCAGGTTCGACAGGAAATAGATTTCAGCGGCAAATAATTCGGTTCCTGACAGGCTTTCGATGGCCTGTTTAATCGTATCAATATTCCAACAAAACAGCATCCCAACGACGGTTCCGGCAAATGTGCCGACAATGCCAATGCTTGCCCCTGTCATCAAAAAGATCCGTATAATACTGCCGCCACTAGCGCCCATTGTGCGCAAAACCGCAATATCGGCATTCTTTGAGCGAACAAGCATGATCATCGACGAAATAATGTTAAAGGCCGCGACAAGGATAATCAGCGTCAGAATCAAAAACATCACATTGCGTTCGACCCGAAGCGCATTCAGGAAACTGCGGTTTCGTTCAATCCAGTCAAAAACCCGCAAATCGGCTCCAACAACCTGTCTTACCGATTGACGAAGCGTCGCAATCTGTTCGGGGTTTGATACATAGATTTCAAGGCCGGAAACGCTTTTCTCATAGCCAAGAAAGGCTGCTGACAGATCAAGAGGCATAAACACAAAGCTGGAGTCATATTCATACATGCCAACATGAAACACGCCGGCAATTTTGAATTTGCGTCGCGTTGGCACCGTACCAAATGCCGTGGCTTTGCCCTTGGCGGTTGTCAACGTTAGGCTATCGCCGGCCTTAACACCAAGCTTGAACGCCATCTCACGGCCAATCAGAACGCCATTTTCATCGCGAAACCGGTTGATATCGCCCTCATCAAGCGAATCCCAAAGTGGTTTACGAACAGCCAAATCCGACCAGCGAACGCCGCGCACCACGGCACCAATGCTGACACGGTTCTGGGTCGCCATGACCTGTCCTTCGATTTGCGGCGTGACCGCAATCACATCAGGCATATCAGTGATTTTCAGGGCAAGCTGGTCAAAATCGGCGATGCCACCTGCCTGACTCGAATAAACGGCAACATGACCATTTAGCCCCAAAATGCGGCCAACCAATTCGGCGCGAAACCCGTTCATCACCGACATGACAACAATTAATGTAGCAACGCCAAGCGTGATACCGGCAAGTGAAAACCAGGCAATGACCGAAATAAACCCCTCGGCGCGGCGCGATCGCATATAGCGAAACGCTAGCATCCGTTCAACCGGAGAGAAAAAATACCGCATTAAACCGCCCTTTTAGCCCTTGTCAGGTTCCTGCCAATTTTGGCTTTATATGCTTGGCCTATGATTTGGCACAAACCATGGTCAAAGCAACCTCAGGAGACACTTCCTTGGTTTCACCAGTTTTGCGCCGTTTCACCTCAACCACGCCATTGTCCATACCGCGTGGCCCAACAACAATCTGCCACGGAATACCAATCAAATCCATGGCCGCAAGCTTTGCCCCTGGCCGTTCATCACGATCATCAATAAGCGGATCACATCCCGCCACGGCAAGCGCGTCATATAATGACTGGCTGGTGGCATCACAAACCGCATCGCCCGGCTTTAGATTCACAACGGCAACGCCGAATGGTGCAACGGAATCAGGCCAGATAATGCCTTTTTCGTCGTGGCTTGCCTCGATAATGCCGCCAACAAGGCGCGAAACGCCAATGCCGTAAGACCCCATATGAACCGGTACATTTTTGCCATCAGGCCCAGAGACCACCGCGCCCATTGCCGCCGAATATTTGGTGCCGAAATAAAAGATATGACCAATCTCGATGCCGCGCATGGTCATCAAATCGGCATCCTCTACCGGACAGGTCGCAGCATCATGCTTTTCATCAGCCCGCGCATAGATTGATGTGAATTTATCAACAAAGGGCTGCAAATCGGCGTCATAATCAATTTCGGCAAGCAGATCGGCCTTTAACCAGTCTTTGTGGAAATAAACGCCGCTTTCACCCGTTTCGGCCAGAATGATGAATTCATGGCTCATATCGCCCCCGATCGGGCCAGTGTCGGCCTCCATCGGAATCGCCGTCAACCCCATCCGCGCAAAGGTTTTCAGATAAGAAACAAACATCTTGTTATAGGCCGTGCGCGCGCCATCAGCATCAAGATCAAAAGAATAGGCATCTTTCATCAAAAATTCACGGCCGCGCATAATGCCAAAACGAGGCCGAACCTCATCGCGGAATTTCCACTGTATATGATAGAGATTCAGCGGCAGTGCCTTATAGCTGCGGACATGCGACCGGAAAATATCAGTGACTTGTTCTTCATTTGTTGGCCCATAAAGCATATCGCGGTCATGCCGGTCTTTCACGCGAAGCATTTCCGCGCCATAATCGTCATAACGTCCTGATTCCTGCCAGATTTCAGCTGGTTGCAAAGTTGGCATCAAGATTTCCAAAGCGCCTGAACGATCCTGTTCTTCACGAACGATCGTGGCGATCTTGTCAAGCACACGCTTGCCAAGCGGCAACCATGAATAGATTCCGGCACTCGATTGCTGGATCATGCCCGCGCGCAGCATTAGGCGATGCGAGGCGATTTGTGCCTCTTTCGGGGTTTCTTTTAGAACCGGCAAAAAATACTGACTTAAACGCATCGGGTTTCCTTTTATGAAGAAGGCGCAATCACATATAACCGATTGGCCTGACCGATATCCTGACGATGAAATAGACTGGTCAAATTAGGATGAGAATATCATTAACACAAGGGCGGCAAGCCGTCTTTGTCAAAAAGCGCATCCAATAAAGCCGCATCAACAAGCGCAAGGCTGTTTGGTGACCATTTTGGCGCATTATCCCGATCAACCAGAACGGCACGAACGCCTTCGATATAATCGGCACGTCGAATCATGCGCATGGCAAGATGGTAATCAAGCGTTAGCGCCGCACGAATATCGGTAATATAATCGGCCATCTGCAACAAACGCCAAAACAGCTTGATCGAGACTGGACAACGCGTGGCAAACGCCGTCACAACATGATGAACCAATTTATCATTCGGCCGCATCAATGCCAGATCTTCGGCACGCTCCTGCATCTGTTCAGGGGTTGCATCGCCGCCAAAAATACGATCAATCAGCGGCATATGATGGTTTAAGGCTGGCACGCCCGGATCCATTTTAAAACCAGCAATCACCTGATCTATTTCAGATGCTGCACAATCAAGAAGTGATTGTTTCAAATTTGCCATCTGGTCAGATGCGACCATTGATGTGGCAAGACCAAGCATCATGCAATCAGCGCCATTGATGATATATCCGGTCATGCCAAGCAAACGGGCAACCGGCAAAGGACAACGCCCAAGAAACAGGCTCGCCCCGACATCAGGAAACAGGCCAATGCTGGTTTCAGGCATCGCAAAGCGTGTCGTCTCGCTCATGATGATATGCGTGCAATGTTCTGCAAGGCCAGCGCCACCACCCATAACAACACCATCACAAAGGGCAATAATCGGTTTGCCAAATTCGGCAATGGCCAGATCGACCAGATACTCACCCCGAAAAAAAGCATCCGCTTCGTCAAAACCACTGGTCAAAATGGTTTCGCGTGCCTGCCGGATGTCGCCGCCAGCACAGAAGGCGCGCGGCGCACTGCTGGCAATCACAACATGGCTTATCGCTGGATCATCACGCCAGCCAAGCAAAATCTGTCGCAAATCAGTGACCATTTCGGCGGTCAGCGCATTCAAAGCCTTAGGCCGATCAAGCGTGACAAGACCGGCACTGCCAATGACGTCGAAATGAATGTGCGCCTGTAGCATTGCAGAAACGTTCCCAGATCGTTATGAATAGGTGGTTTTTCAGATCAATAACGGATTAAACAGCCCATGAGCCGAGGTCAATACCCTTCCACAAGGATGCGGCGTAACCGGATGACCGCATTTTCGCGTCGTCTTGTTGCCGAAACCCGCCTTGATACCGCCGATCTTATCTGGCCTCTTTTTGTGATTGAGGGACAGAACATCGCCGAGCCGGTTGATGCCATGCCCGGTGTTTTCCGCCATTCGATTGATCAGCTTTTGCAGCAGGCGGCCAAAGCGGTTGAATTAAAGATACCCGCAATCGCCATTTTTCCGTCGATTGACGCAGCCTTAAAAGATGAAACAGGCAGTCTTGCCCGCGATGGTGATAATCTTGTCTGCCGCGCGGTCAGTGCCGTCAAAGCCGCCTTCCCTGATCTTGGTATTATTTGTGATGTAGCGCTTGATCCCTTTACCTCGCATGGACATGACGGCCTGCTGGATCAGGACGAAATTCTAAATGACGAAACCATTGCGGTTTTATGTGAACAGGCGGTGCATCAGGCAAATGCCGGATGCGATATCATCGCCCCATCAGATATGATGGATGGCCGCGTTGGCGAGATCCGTACTGCGCTTGATGCTGCCGGACATCAAAATGTGCAAATCATGGCCTATGCCGCAAAATATGCATCTGGATTTTACGGGCCGTTCCGCGATGCGGTGCGGGCTGGTGCGTCGCTTGGCAAGGCTGGAAAATCGACCTATCAAATGGATCCGGCCAATAGCGATGAAGCAATGCATGAAATCGCGCTTGATCTTGCTGAAGGCGCCGACATGGTCATTGTCAAACCGGGGATGCCCTATCTGGATATTCTGGCGCGTGCCAAGGCCGAATTTGGCGTGCCATGCATTGCCTATCAGGTGTCTGGCGAATATTCGATGCTATGCGCGTCATTTGACAAGGGCTGGCTTGATCGTGAACGCACCATTCTTGAAGCAATGACCTGTTTCAAACGCGCGGGCGCCGATGCTGTTTTGACCTATTTTGCTCCTGAAATTGCGATGATAATCCGGCGCTAGGGGCGCTGGGTCTCCCCCATCAAAAACCATTGCCAAAACATGCCATGGCAAATTTGTTTATAATCGGTCGTTGTCAGGCCATCACCGCCCAACCTATGCAGATAGACAACGGCTATATTCCAGTTTTACTGGTATAAATACGCAAATGAAGGTCATAATATTGACAAATTATAAGGTGGCAGTGATCCGTTTCACTATGCCTGTAAATGCATTAAGGACATTTGTTTGCCAAGTGGGGGATTTACATTATGGCAGTAACGGCCGATCAGATTAGAGACACAGCCATCCGGCTGGACGGGCAAATCATTCGCACGCCAATGCTTGAAGCGCCAATGTTGTCGCGCAATTTAGGCTGCGACTTGTTTTTGAAACTGGAATGTCTTCAGCATACATCATCATTCAAAGCGCGTGGCGCGCTCAATGCGATGCTTGGGTTGAACGATGAACAACGTCGGCTGGGTGTCATTGCCATGTCGGCAGGCAATCATGCACAAGCGGTGGCCTATCACGCCGAACATATGGGCATTCCAGCAACCATCGTCATGCCAGCGCAAACCCCCTTTGCCAAAGTGGCTCGCACCCGCGCCTTTGGTGCCAAGGTGGTTCTTGAAGGGCGCAACCTCAATGAATGCGAAGGCACGGTGAACGCGCTTATTCAGGAACATGGCCTGACTCTCATTCACCCTTATGACAATGAATTGGTCATGATGGGACAAGGCACTGCTGGTCTGGAAATGCTAACTGACCAGCCCGATCTTGATATTCTTATTGTACCGATTGGCGGTGGTGGCTTGATGGGCGGCATTGCCACAATCGCAAGAGATATGCGCCCCAATATTAAAATTTACGGTGTGCAGACCGAGCTCTACCCAAGCATGAAACTGGCGGTTGAAGGCAAAGAAATCACCTGCGGCGGTGAAACCTTGGCCGAAGGCATTGCGGTGAAAAAGCCTGGCGGTGTTACGCTGCCGGTGGTCGATGCATTGGTTGACGAAATTTTACTGGTCAATGAGCGCGAACTTGAATGGGCTGTTGGCGCCTTGATCGAACAGCAACGCGTTGTGTCTGAAGGTGCCGGTGCTGCTGGCATTGCCGCAATTCATGCAAATCCGGCCCTGTTCGCTGGCAAAAAGGTTGGCGTGGTGATCTGCGGCGGCAACATTGACCCGCGCCTGCTTGCGTCGATCCTGAACCGCAACATGGCCGTCGATGGCCGGATTGCACGCCTGCGTATTGATATTTCCGACGAACCGGGGATGTTGGCGGCAATTTCGACAACGATTGGCAAATGTGGCGGCAATATTGTCGAAATCTATCATCAGCGTCTTTTCTATGATGTACCGGCAAAACTGGCCAAGATCGATGCGGTGATCGAAACGCGTGGGCCAGATCATGTTGACGAAATTATCGCGGCGCTTCGGGCTGCGCATTTTCAGGTTCGCCAGCTCGAAGATAGCGCCACTTAGCAGAAATTACCCGATTAGCGCATGATTGACCTTGATTTGGCCTTGGCCTTTTGGGCAATCTAGACAGATGGATCAGGACAAACGCCTTCATCGCAAAATTCCGCTGCCCATGCGCCTTAGCATGCGAAGTGACTGCCCTTATATTGCGGGGCAGACCGAACAGCGTATTGCCGTTGATATTTCCCTTGATCCGCATTGCCATGATGGGCTTGCCCGCGCTGGATTCCGCCGCGTTGAAAATTGGGTCTATCGACCAGCTTGTCCAAATTGTAACGCCTGTTTGCCATGGCGCGTGGATGTTGCGGCCTTTAA
>DFSK01000080.1:5359-7091 GCA_002378605.1 Alphaproteobacteria bacterium UBA3439 | reverse complement strand
AAGGCGCGTGTCTATATGGCGGGCCCAGATAATCTGATGCTATTGCTGCATACGGTACGGGCCATTTTGCGTGACGCCCGCATGCATGAGGCGGCCGGTCTGATCCAAACGCAGGTAGATCTGATGATGAAGGATGTGCATCGTCTTGAGGATCGTGTTGCCAAATTGGCAACGCATTTTTCGCAAGCCGAAAGGGATATTTCGGACATCCAGACATCAACTGGCAAGATTATTTCACGCGGCAATAAAATTGATGAAATCGACGTTCTTGATAGTGACGAGGCAACACCAGCAGTCCCAAAAACTGATTTGATAAGTTAGGTGCGGGCTTGGTTGCACGGGTGTGACGATGTGGTGTGGTTACGAGACTCGATTATATGGGACGTGACAATACGGGCTAAAATTCCAGCTTGGCACGCGCTTTTAATGCCTGTGCCAGCGTGCCATCATCAAGATAATCCAACTCGCCACCAACCGGCATTCCATGCGCCAATCTGGTGATATCCAGCGACAAATTAGCCAGTTTTTCGCCGATATAATGCGCCGTGGTTTGCCCATCAACTGTGGCTGATAGCGCCAGAATAATTTCGGCAGTATCGGCATGTCCGGCGCGGCGCACCAGCCGGTCAATATGCAAATCTTCAGGCCCGCGCCCGTCAAGCGCGCTTAGCGTGCCGCCAAGAACATGATACAATCCGCGATAAACCGACGCCCGCTCCATCGCCCATAAATCGCCAACATCCTCAACAACACAAATGCGGCTTCGGTCACGACGGCTATCGGCGCAGATGCTGCAATGATCGGTGATATCAAGATTGCCACATTCAACACAGGCGCGAACATTGCTGGCAACATCATGCAGCTCTTCGGCAAGTGGAAGCATAAGACGATCACGGTTTTTCAGTAAAAACAAAACAGCCCGTCGCGCCGATCTTGGCCCAAGCCCCGGAAGGCGACCAAGCCTGCGGATCAGATTTTCAAGCGAATTATGCATTTCAGAACGGCAGATTCATGCCAGGTGGCAAAGGCAGCCCGCCAGTAATATCTTTCAGCAGACGGGCTTTTTCACCCGCCGCCTCATCAAGCGCGTTATTCGTGGCAAGGCAGATCATGTCTTCCAGCATATCAACATCATCCGGAGCCAATATTGCCGGATCCAGCTTTAGCCGAACCAGCTTGCCATCACCACTCACCGTTGCGCTGACAGCACCGCCACCAACCATTGCGGTAAATTCCATGACGGCAAGATCGGCTTGCATATTTTCCATCCGGCCTTGCATTTCCTGCACTTTTTTCATCATGCCAGCCATATTGCGCATCATCCCGACATCTCCTCATCATCACTATTTTGTCCAGCCTCCAAAAGCCCGTTATCATCTGGCAGCGTTACTGCCGCATCCGTGGTTTCGGGATTTTTGATTTCATCGATGCTGGCACCGGGAAAAATATCAAGAATCTGCGCCACTAAAGGCTCGCTGGCAATTGTGTCGCGCAGCTTGTCATCGGCATCACGCTGTTCTTCGGCAAGGGTTTGCGCACCGCCAGACTCGGACAGAGACACCAGCCAGCGCTGGCCCGTCCATTGGCTGAGATATCGGGCAATATCACCCGCCAGCTGATCAGGCGCAGCGCCAACAAGACCGATTTGCAAATTGCCTGGTTTCAATGATACCAGCTTCACATGATTGCGGATTCGCGCTGCCAACAACATCTCGCCATTGGTTTCGGCAAG
>DFSK01000080.1:2832-5007 GCA_002378605.1 Alphaproteobacteria bacterium UBA3439 | reverse complement strand
CCGATGATATAGGTGCCGATGATGCAGGCGCTGCTGGCGCCGGTGATGCGCTTGTTGCCGGTGACGGGCTGGTCTTTGGCAATTTCTGCATCAATTCGCCTGGCGTTGGCATATGCGCTGTATGCGCCAGCCGAATGATCAGCATCTCGCAAGCCGCCGCCGGATTGGGTGCCTTGCCAAGCTCGCCATGCCCTTTAAGCAATAGCTGCCATGCCCGTCCAAGACGGGCAATGCCTGATCCGGCAAGACCGGCAATCATTTCGCGTTCGCTTTCGATCAAGGCGTCATCGCTGCCACCTGCGGCCTGCATGCTGGCAAGATGGATCAAATCCAAAAGATCGGTGACCAGCATTTCCGGCTCGGCGCCACGGCTATAGGCAGCGTGAAAAGCGGCAAGCGCAGAACTGGCATCACCAGCCAGCGCGGCAGTCAGGACGGTTTGTGATTCGCGCCGTCCGGGTCGACCAAGCATATCAGCAACCATGTCATTGGTCAGCTTGTCAGCTGTCATTGCCGCGGCTTGATCAAGCAAGGATAGCGCGTCACGAACCGAGCCTTCGGCAGCGCGCGCAATTGCAGCAAGCGCATCTTCATCCGCTGCAATCGATTCGCGTTGGCAGATCATGCCAAGATGTTCGGCCAGCATTGCCGCAGGCACACGGCGCAAATCATAGCGCTGGCAGCGCGATAGAATCGTGACCGGCACTTTTCTGATTTCGGTTGTGGCAAAGATGAATTTTACCGCGTCAGGCGGTTCTTCCAAGGTTTTCAAAAGCGCGTTAAACGCGCTTTTCGACATCATATGCACCTCATCAATGATATAGATTTTATAGCGTGCTGAAACTGGCCGATAGCCAACGCCTTCAATAATTTCACGCGCATCATCAACACCCGTATGGCTAGCAGCGTCAATTTCCAGAACATCAACATGGCGTCCGGCCGCAATGGATTTGCATGGTTCACACTGACCACATGGTTCAAGCGTGGCGTCGCCATTCCCATCCGCACCAATACAGTTCAGCCCCTTGGCAAGAAGGCGGGCTGTTGAGGTTTTGCCAATGCCGCGAACACCGGTTAGCACAAAAGCATGCGCAAGCCTGCCAAGTGACAGGGCATTGCCAAGCGTGCGAACAAGCGCATCCTGACCAATCAGTTCGGAAAAAGTATCGGGACGATATTTGCGGGCCAATACGCGATAGGCTGGCTTGGCGGTGTCAGTCATCGGCTGGTAAACACCTATCTCTTGCTCATGGCCACGCGAATATTTGTGACCGGTCGGATCAGTCGCAATTGGCGTTATCAAGCTGGCGTCATATTCAGCTGCGCCGAATCCCGAAAAAGGGAAAAACCATTGCGGCCGTGCCAGGCGAGATATGCCAAACGCCAAAAGTCAGTGGAAGACTGGATGACCCGTATACATCCTACCGCGGCTGCTTCCTTTCGGACCTGACCGAATTAGCAGGGGCAACGTCCGCCCAGCCTTCCTGCCTATCTGTATGAAACAAAGCAGCGGTTTCGACAAGTTTTTTATGGCCAAAGGCAGGGTTATTACGGCAATAAATGCTGATTTCGGGCTTGCGGTTATGACCGTGCTGGGCTTGCCGGATAGGTACCAAGAACATGGACTTCGTCTTTGCTGCAATAGAAGCGCAATTCTTCCATCGCGTGCTGCATTGCCGGATCATCAATATGTGCCTGAACATCCATATAGAATTGGGCCTGCTCGGCAACACCCGCGCGAATATAGGATTCAAGCTTGGTTAGATTGATCCCGTTCGTTGCAAATCCGCCCAATGCCTTATAAAGCGCGGCTGGCACGCTTCGCAATTGAAAGACCAGCGTTGTTATCATATCGCTGCCAGAGGCTGGAACCGATGGCGTTGCCGACATGAGCAAAAAACGCGTGGTGTTATGTTCATCATCTTCAGCCGATTCAAACAGGATGTCGAGATCATAGATTTCAGATGCCAAGCGCGATGCAATGGCACCGATTTTCGGATCACCAGCGGCGGCAACGTCCTTGGCCGCGCCTGCGGTATCGGGATGCATGACGGGGGTTAGGCCAAGCGCGCGAACACGGTTGCGGCATTGCGCAAGCCCCTGTGCATGACTGTGAACATGGGTCAATTGATCAAGCTTGGCACCGCGCGGCGCCATGATGTGATGATTGACCCG
>DFSK01000080.1:0-2501 GCA_002378605.1 Alphaproteobacteria bacterium UBA3439 | reverse complement strand
GAATTTTCGACCGGCACCATTGCAAGGCTGGCGCGTCCATCTTGGACTTCGGTCAGCATATCCTCAAACGACGCACAGGCAACAGGCGCCATATCTGGCTTTACGGCCTGACATGCCATATGCGAATAGGCACCGGGGACGCCTTGAAAGGCGATTTTGTTCACTGCATCTGACATCGAATTTCCTCTGGCTCAACGGGCTTACATCAAGATCTGATCATCCCTGCCGTCATCAAGACCGGCCCGAAGCGCCGTTTTTACGAGGGTGACGCTGTGCTGTCAATCTTTGTGGCGCGCTGAGGCAAAGCGCTGGCGGGCAGCTTCAAGATCTCCAGCTGTATCAATACCGCCCGGTGCCGTATCAATTTTGCCAATGGCAATTGTCATTCCGGCCTCAAGCGCACGAAGCTGTTCCAGCTTTTCAGCCTGTTCTAATGGTGACGGTGGCAAGGCAACAAACCGAGCAAGCGCATCGCGGCGCCAGCCATAAACGCCAATATGGTGAAATAATGCCGTCGTGCCGGTGGGAATGGCGGCGCGGCTGAAATAAAGCGCGGTGCCAAAATCGGCGTCTTGCCAGCTGACAACGGCTTTGACCACTTGCGGCATTGCGGCTTCTTCTGCGCTGGCTGGGGTTACCAACGTTGCCAGATCAGTTTCGCCACGATCAAGCGTCGCGCCAAGCAAATGCGGAATTTCGGGCGACAAATCGGGAAGGTCACCCTGTAGATTCAAAATCTGCGTAAAATGCCTGTTGGGATCAATCGTTTCGATGGCTTCAAAAACCCGATCGGATCCAGATGGGTGATCGGTGCGTGTCATGACCGCCTTACCGCCAGCAGATATGATCACATCGGCAATGGCGCGATCATCTGTCGCAACATAGACCGGCGCCAAATCGGCCGCCATTGCGCGTTCCCAAACATGCTGAATCATAGCTTTTCCGCCGATTTCAGCAAGTGGCTTACCGGGCAAACGGCTTGCTGCGAGCCGTGCCGGAATAATGATGATTTTTGCGTCATTTTTTGCCATGATTTCGGCAATTCATCACATATTTCGGTTTTGCGCAAAGCAATTTATCGAAATAAGGTGACGAAGCATGAGATAGGGGGTTGAGGGGCGGCTCGATTTTCGCTAATTAACCACGCAATAGTTGGTTTTTCGACCGCATGATTTTCGACCACAGGCCTTGCCCATTCGGGCTGGTTCAAATTGGGAGCCCGGTTTCGGGAATGACGCATGGATGAATTGCGCTTGAATAAAGTGTTTGCAGGGTTTTTGTTTGCTGCCTTGTTGTTAATGGCGGGCGTCAAAATCGCTGATGTGATGGTGCCGCATCAAGAGCTTGCTGAAAATGCCTATGTTATCGAGGTTGCAGAAACCACCGAGACAGCCGCTGCTGCACCGGTTGATACCGGCCCTGAACCGATTCTGGCGCTTTTGGCTAGTGCCGATCTTGGCGCTGGCGAGAAATTGTCAAAGAAATGTTCGGCTTGCCATGTATTTGATGCTGGCGGCCAGAATAAAGTTGGGCCGGCATTGTGGAATGTTGTGAATCGGCCATTGGGCGCATCTGAAGGCTATGCCTATTCTGACGCGCTTGCCGGTTTTGGCGGCGCGTGGGACTATGCAGCGCTTAACGCATTTCTAGCCAAGCCAAAAGGCTATATCAGCGGCACAAAGATGAATTTCGCCGGATTGAAAAAGCCAGAAGACAGGGCGAATTTGATCGCATGGATGCGGGCCAAGGCTGATAGCCCTGCCGCATTGCCAAGCGCCGATGATATCGCAGCTGAAGGTGCCAACTAGCCCATCTGACATGACGCCCGAACTGACCGGATCTGCCGGTCAGTGCGCACCGGCTGATATGATTGCTTTTCTGGCCGGTTTGCCATTGGTAAGCCGGCCTGTCATTACCAAATGGTTCCGCCAAAATCTGGCGATTGAAACCAAACAGGATTCATCCCCCGTTACGATTGCCGACCAAAGCGTTGAACGCGATTTGCGCGCCGCCATTGCCGCGCGTTTCCCCGATGATATGATCATGGGTGAAGAATTTGCCAGCACCGGCAATCAAGATAGCGCCTATCGCTGGATCATTGATCCCATTGATGGCACCAAGGCCTTTATCAGTGGCAAACCTGCCTTTGGCACGCTGGTCGGGCTTTTACACCATAATCTGCCAATCGCCGGTCTTGTTGATATGCCGGTTTTTGGCGAAAGCTATATCGGCCTGAACGGGTTTTCTGGCCAGAGTCACGCAGAATTAAACGGCGCCGCCATTGCCCCTAGTGGGCAGAGCGAACTTGGCGCGGCCAGATTGGCAACAACATCGCCACGCGCTTTAAGCGCCGAACGTCTGATTGATTTTGACCGGCTTGCCGATCAGGTAGCGGTCACAAATTACGGAGGTGATTGTCACAATTACGCCTTGCTTGCTGCTGGTCATATTGATCTGGTGATGGAAGACAGTCTTGCTGCGCATGACATGATGGCGGTTGT
>DFSK01000039.1 GCA_002378605.1 Alphaproteobacteria bacterium UBA3439 | reverse complement strand
GGCGAACATGCCTATCTTAGAGGCATGACCGAAACCAGCAACGACAAGCTAATCATCACCCGATCAAGCGGCCCAGCAAATTTTGACCTAACGTCAGAATTTAAACCGGCTGGTGATCAGCCAACCGCGATTGCCGAATTGATCGAAGGCATTCAAACCGGCGAACGCGACCAAGTGCTGCTTGGGGTGACAGGATCAGGCAAAACCTTTACCGCCGCGCATGTCATCCAGCAGATCAAGCGGCCAACGCTTATTCTGGCGCCAAACAAAACACTGGCAGCCCAGCTATATGGCGAGATGCGGTCGCTATTTCCCAATAATGCGGTCGAATATTTCGTTTCCTATTATGATTATTACCAGCCCGAGGCCTATGTGCCTCGATCCGATACCTATATCGAAAAAGAATCGTCAATCAATGAACAGATTGACCGTATGCGCCATTCAGCGACCCGCGCGCTTCTTGAACGGGACGACGTCATCATTGTTGCTTCAGTATCTTGCATCTATGGTATCGGTTCGGTTGAGACCTATTCCAGCATGACGATGAAACTCACTGCAGGTGAAACTGTTTCACGGCAAGATTTGCTGCGCCAGCTGACCGAGCTTCAATATCGCCGCAATGATACAAATTTTGTGCGTGGCGCATTTCGGGTTCGCGGTGACTCGGTTGAATTATTTCCGGCGCACCTTGAAGATCGCGCATGGCGCATTTCGCTTTTTGGCGATGAAATCGAAGCGATTTTTGAATTTGATCCGCTGACCGGTTCCAAAAATGCAAGCCTGGATAGCATCACGATCTTTGCCAATTCGCATTATGTGACGCCGCGGCCAACCTTGCAGCAGGCCTGCAAGCAGATAAAACAGGAACTCAAGGGCCGTATTGCCGAATTCACCGCCAATAATCAGCTTCTTGAAGCCCAGCGCATCGAACAGCGGACACAATTTGATGTTGAGATGATCGAGGCGACTGGCGCTTGTGCCGGTATTGAAAATTATTCGCGCTATCTTTCCGGACGTGGGCCAGGCGAGCCACCACCAACGCTGTTTGAATATCTGCCGGAAAATGCACTTTTGATTATTGATGAAAGCCATGTCACCGTCCCCCAGCTTGGCGCCATGTATAAAGGCGATTTTGCGCGCAAATCCACCTTGTCAAATTATGGTTTTCGGCTGCCATCATGCCTTGATAACCGGCCCTTGAAATTTGAAGAATGGGAAGGATTCCGGCCACAAACCATTTTTGTTTCGGCCACCCCGGGCAAATGGGAACTAGAAAGAACTGGCGGTGTCTTTAGCGAACAGGTGGTGCGGCCAACAGGGTTGATTGATCCAAATTGTATTGTCCGGCCAACGGTCAATCAGGTTGATGATATCATTGCCGAATGCCGCGACGTTGCCGCCAAGGGCCAGCGTGCGCTTATCACGACCCTGACGAAAAAAATGGCCGAAGCTTTGTCCGAATATATGTATGAGTCAGGGTTGCGCGTCCGCTATCTCCATTCAGATATAGATACGCTGGAACGGATCGAAATCATGCGCGATCTGCGCCTCGGTGTGTTTGATGTGCTGATCGGCATTAACCTGCTTCGTGAGGGGCTTGATATTCCCGAATGTTCACTTGTCGGCATTCTGGACGCTGATAAGGAAGGCTATCTTCGGTCTCGAACATCGCTTATCCAGACCATCGGACGCGCCGCGCGAAATCTTGATGGCCGTGTTATTCTCTATGGCGACCGCGTCACGGATTCAATGCAATATGCGCTGGATGAAACCAACCGGCGCCGCGAACGCCAAACAGCCTATAACAAAGCCCATGGCATTACGCCTGAGTCGGTTCGCAAAGAAATCGCTGATGTTCTGGATTCAGTCTATGAACGTGGCGATCATCTGACGCCACAGGCTGGTGCCAAATCAGGCGATCTGATCGGCAGCAATTTCAAAACGGTACTCGCTGATCTTGAAACCAATATGAAAGCCGCCGCCGCCAATCTGGAATTTGAAGAAGCGGCAAGATTGCGCGATGAAATTCGCCGTATGGAAGCGGCCCAGCTTGGCCTGTTTGAACCCGGGGTTCCTTCCGCCATTGCAGAAAAGCATGGGTTTCCTGCTGGCACCCCCGGCGCGCCAATTAAAAAGCGTGGACGACGGCGGTAAGGCTGACAAAAGCCAAGCAGCCAGCCTGTCACACCACTTTGCGCCACTTGCAAAAATCACAGCAAAACTGCGGCTAACCATCAACGGTTTTGCACAAGTTCTGCAAAAATGCCATGATTCGGTTCACTTGCTTGAAAATTTACGCTGATCGAACGTCTTTTTGCCCTTGAAATATATTAACTAATTGTATTTATTGTATTTTAATTTTATGCCTATTTTTTAGGCAAAGGGTAATTTTTCGTAGAAAAACAGTACACCATAAAAAAATTTAGGGGTTTTTCCACAGGTTTATCCACAGCAATCGGGGAAAACAATTCTTACCATTTTCGAAGACGAAATCTAGCTGATTCGCAAATTCCAAATTAATGCGGCTAGATTGGAACCACACCCTTGTATTCGGGCATATATCATCAACCGGTCATAGATCAATCGCGGCAAAGGATCATCGGTATTGATTGAAAATCGCCTCTCCCCCGACTGCAGCAATGACTTTGCTTGGGAAATTTTTTATAATGTTTATGTCGTCATGTCGCGCCCCGAACCGCCGTCAAAACTTCGGCAATCACAAGCCCAGCGACCAAAGCCAAGACCGCAGCCAAACCCAAATAGGTGAGACATAAAGTGGAAGATACACCGAACATGCCGCCAAATTTGAAACGCGGTATTGCCTATTTAAAGACCGAGCTTAAGACTTTGCCAAGTCAGCCCGGAGTTTACCGGATGCAAAATGCGGCTGGTGAGGTGCTTTATGTTGGCAAGGCCCGCAATCTTGTTCGCCGCGTAACAAACTATACCCAGCCAAACCGCCTGTCCAATCGGATCATGCGCATGGTTGGTGAAACCAAAAAATTAGAAGTGATTGTCACAAAATCTGAAATCGAAGCGCTGCTTCTTGAGTCAAATCTGATCAAGAAAATGCAGCCACGATATAATATCCTGCTTCGTGATGACAAAAGCCTACCGCAAATCCTGCTAACCGACGATCATGAATTTGGCCAATTAACCAAACACCGTGGCCGGAAAAACCGCAAAGG
>DFSK01000031.1:10501-21343 GCA_002378605.1 Alphaproteobacteria bacterium UBA3439 | reverse complement strand
ACCCTTGCCGAAACTCAAGTACACTGGTGGTTCAGCATGCAAATCTATGGCCAAATTGAATGCCGCCTTCCGGCCAGCAAGACAGGCGCATGGCGTGACCAGCATCACTGCTGCCAAAATCAACATTCCCACATCAGCAATTTATGATTTTGCGTTCCGGTTCGCCGCAGCCCGATCCAACACCCGCCGATAGATTTTGATCGTTTGCCGACACATGGTTTCGGTTGAGAAATTGGCCTCGATATGCTGCCTTGCCGTGGCCGCAAGCATTTTACGTTTGCGCGGGCCGAGATCAAGCGCGGCCTGCAATGCCGCCGCAAGACTATCAGCATCCCCCGGTATTGCCAGCCAGCCCGTTTCACCATGCCTAATCGATTCGGTCGCCCCGCCATGATCAAAAGCCACAACAGGGCGGCCCATCGCTTGCGCTTCAAGCGCAACACGGCCGAACGGCTCTGGCGTGATTGACGGCATTGCAACCACATCAGCGACCATCAAGGCCGCCGGCATATCATCAACAATCGGGGTCAGCCGAAACCGCCCCTCAAGCCCCAATTGCTGTCCAAGCCTGACCAATTCTGACACAAAGGCAGGCTTGCCATCTCCGGCACCAATCATCAAACAGATGAACGGCCGGTCTTTGATCTTGGCCAAAGCCTGCAATAAAATCCGATGACCTTTCCACATGGTGGCACGGGCAGGAAGCATGATCACCGGCACATCTTCAGGGATGGCCAAACCTTCGACAAAATTAACAATCCGCGTTTGATTCACATTACCAGGGTTGAACAAATCAATATCGACACCGCGATGCACCACCGTAAGCCGGTCTTCGACCCCAACATATTGGCTGGTGATCAAATCTTTCACATAATTCGAAATCGCAATCACATGATCCGTTTTCAGCAATTTGCGGTTATAAATCCGTTTAAATGCGGACATGGCGACAAAACGCCCATGAACCGTGCTAACCGTCGCAATGCCAAGCGCCGCTGCAGCCGGCAGCGCAATCCATGCTGGCACACGCGATCGAATATGCACAAGATCAGCATTTTCACGGCTTAGAATGGCTTTTAACTGGCGCCTGACTTGCGGCCAGCGAAACGGGTTTTTGGTATGAACATCAAGCTGGTGATGCGTTGCCCCAAGACGATCAAGATGCCGCACCATTGGCCCACCATGCGAGATAACAACGGCGCGGCCCCCATGTTTTTGGATTGCATCGGCCATTTCAACCGTGCCGCGTTCGACACCGCCACGAACCATCGCTGGCAGAATTTGCACGATCGTTGGCGCGTCGCCGTGGCGCTGTTTTAACAATTTCGATTTCGGTGCTAATATCATTGGCTTTATAAATGGCTATCATTTGCTAGTTTGGTCAAGATTTAATAAGGCGAAAACCGGCGAATGCCAGATCATGAAAGTAGGAAACATGCAATCTCTCGCGTGGCACACCATAAACCAGTCAGGCAGGATCGCCTATAACAGAGTTGCTGGCAAAACACCGGGCATTGTCTTTTTATGCGGTCATGGCTCGGACATGGATGGAAGCAAAGCATTGTTCCTTGAGAGCTGGGCAAAACAGCAGGGCCGGGCTTTTTTGCGGTTTGACTATAGCGGTCATGGCCAGTCGGATGGCGCCTTTCTGGAAACCAATATTTCCGACTGGACGCGTGACGCGATTGCGGTTCTTGACGATCTAACCACTGGCCCTCAAATCCTTGTTGGATCTTCACTTGGGGGCTGGATCATGCTTAATGTCGCGCTGGCGCGGCCTGACCGGATTGCCGGGCTGATCGGCATTGCTGCTGCGCCCGATTTTACCGAAGATTTGATCTGGCAGCCGCTTGACGATGATCAGCGCGACAAGATGAAAAATGATGGCCAGATCGCGATGGAAAATCCCTATGCCGATGATCCGGTAATCTATCCCTATCATCTGATCGAAGATGGCCGCCAGCATTTGCGGCTTCGCGCGCCTTTGGCGATCACCGCGCCGGTTCGCCTTCTGCAGGGCATGAATGATACCGAAGTGCCATGGCAAACGGCAACAAGGCTTGCCGATTGTTTGCAATCTGATGATGTTGTTCTGCATTTTGACAAAACCGCAACGCACCGGTTTTCCGAGCCATCACAATTACAGCTTCTCGAAACGGTTCTGGTGACACTGCTTGATCAGCTTGACCCGAAATAACCGCGATAAACCTTAAAAATCGAGATCGCAATAATGATCTGGCGGGGTCAGGCCAACCACCTGATCACCAAGAAGATCACGAAATGATGGACGTGACTTCATTTTGGCGTACCAGCTTTTGGCTTCGGGGTGGCGGCTCCAATCGATATCACCAAAGAAATCGAGAACCGACAGATGTGCAGCAGCTGCCAGATCGGCAAGCGATATCTGTTTGCCGGTTAGCCAATTTCCCTGTTCGGCCAGCCAGTCAATATAATCGAGATGGATTTGCAGATTGCTCATCGCCGCCCGCATCACCACCGATGATGTCGTGCCTTCACCCGAAAACCGTTTGATAACACGCTCGGACAATAGCGGCGAGCCCACTTCGCGGCTGAATTTATATTCAAACCAATGCACTAGACGGCGGATTTCGGCACGCGCTGGCGCTTCACCCCAAAGCAAATTATGCTGGCTGGAGTCTTCGGTTTCTTCGATAAATTCAGCGATCACCATCGCGCCGCTAATGGCAAGCCCGTCTTCGGTGACCAGAACCGGCACATCACCAGCCGGATTAAGCGTTAGGAAATCTTCACTACGCTGCCACGGAATTTCCAGCTTTGGCAAAACCATCAGGCCACGTTCGGCAAGCACAAGCCGGATAAAACGTGACGATGCTGATAATTGATAGTGATGCAAAACCCGCATGAACCCGAAAACCCCTAACCATCAATTGCGACCAATAACGGCCTTCATCCACATAGCATATTATTCCGGCGGCGTAATGCCCCGAACAACAAGCCCACTTGGCAGCAAGCTTGCCAATGCGCCAGGCACCAGCTCACAAAATTGCAGCCGTTCCGGCTCGACAAAGCCCGGCCAGTCGAGATTGTAGCCAACTGCAGGCACAAATCCAAATTTCGGATAATAGTCAGGCTCGCCCGATACCAGAACCAGACGCCATTGCCCCAGCCGTGCAAGCCGCATCCCCTCTTGAACCAATTGTCGGCCAAAGCCTTTGCCGCGAACATGCGGTTGCACCGCAAGCGGGCCAAGAAGCAAAATGGTTTCATCGCCAAGCATCACTTCCCAGAACCGCAACGAACCAACAGCTTGATCATCTTCATAGCCAACAAGACATAGTGCGGCCACCGGCGCGCCCGGGCGCAAAGCCCAAACCGACCGGTCATACCGATTTGGCCCAAACGCCTCGGTCATCAATGCTTCAATGACTGGACTATCTGCCTGTGTTTGCTGCGTAATCTTGAACATCATTATGCTTTACAGAAAAGTAGCAACAGACACAATCGGCTTTTGCATAGCCATTGCAATCAATGATTATGCAGTTTCAGACAGATCTTCTTCAAGCTTAAGCGGCACATCCAAAACCGGAATAATTTCGGTTGGAACGACCTGCCAGAAATTTTGCAAAGCCTGATCCCAATGATTCAAGATGCGTGCGGCAAGGGCGCTTTCGGTCTCGCGTGCATGTTCGGCAACAAGATCACGAAGCTTGTTTTCCCAATGCGGGTGCGCAATCCGGAAAAGCTGCAAGCTTTCCCGATTAACCCGCGATTCAAAATTGCCAGCCTCGTCATAGATAAAGGCCATGCCGCCCGTCATGCCAGCACCGAAATTGTCACCAACCTCGCCAAGGATCACAACATTGCCACCGGTCATATATTCACATGCATTCGACCCGCTTCCTTCAACAACTGCCGTTGCACCGGAATTGCGGACACAAAGCCGCTCGCCAGCCTGACCAGCCGCAAATAGCTTGCCCGATGTTGCGCCGTAAAGAACCGTATTACCGATGATGGTATTGGCACTGGCAACAAACCCAACTGCCGCTGATGGCCGAACGACAATCATTCCGCCTGACAAGCCTTTGCCAACATAGTCATTGGCATCACCAATCACATCAAGGCGAAGACCTTGTGTTGCAAAGGCGCCCAAAGACTGGCCTGCCGAACCGCGAAGCCTGACAAGAATATGCCCTTCACGAAGACCGGTCATGCCAAACCGCCGCACAATATGCGATGACAGCCTTGTGCCGATGGCGCGCTGGGTGTTTTCGACATTGTAAGACAATTGCATCTTGGATCCATTTTCAAGCGCAAGCTTGGCATCAACAACCATTTGTGCATCAAGCGTATCCGGCACTTCGGTACGAGCGCCACCACGGCTGCTGACCAATTCATCCTCGCTATCGGCGCGAACCAGAATCGGATTAAGGTCTAGATCATCCAGCGCGGCATCACCGCGGCTTACCTGCGTTAGCAGATCAGTGCGTCCAATCACTTGCTGCAATGTGGTAAAGCCAAGGCTCGCCAGAATTTCGCGAACCTCTTCGGCAAGGTGGGTAAATAGCTGAACCACCTTTTCCGGTGTGCCTTCAAATTTCGCCCGTAAATCATCACGCTGGGTGCAAACACCGACAGGACAGGTATTGGAATGGCATTGCCGAACCATGATACAGCCCATTGCGATCAATGATGAAGTGCCAATGCCATATTCATCGGCACCAAGCATCGCTGCCATAACAACATCACGCCCTGTTTTCAGTCCACCATCAGTACGAAGCACAACCTTGTTACGAAGATCATTCATCGACAGAACCTGATGCACTTCAGACAGGCCCATTTCCCAAGGCAAACCCGCATATTTGATTGATGATTGCGGGCTGGCGCCGGTGCCGCCACCATGGCCAGACACCAAAATCGAATCCGCCTTGGCCTTGGCAACACCAGCGGCAATTGTGCCAATACCGGTCGAGGCCACCAGCTTGACGCAGACCTTTGCTTCCGGATTGATCTGTTTTAGATCATAGATCAGCTGCGCCAAATCCTCGATTGAATAGATATCGTGATGAGGTGGCGGTGAAATCAATGTCACACCCGGGGTTGAATGGCGCAATCTTGCGATCAGGCTATCAACCTTAATTCCGGGCAATTGCCCGCCTTCGCCAGGCTTGGCGCCTTGCGCAACCTTGATCTCGATTTCTTCACAATTATTCAAATATTCGGCGGTAACACCAAACCGGCCCGACGCAATTTGCTTGATCGCGCTTGACGGGTTATCACCATTTTCGCGAAGTTTGAAACGCGCCGGATCTTCACCGCCCTCGCCCGAATCCGATTTGGCACCAATGCGGTTCATCGCAATCGACAGGGTTTCATGCGCCTCGGGGCTTAGCGCGCCAAGCGAAATACCCGGCGAGACCAGCCGTTTGCGGATATTGGTGATTGATTCAACACGGTCGATTTCAACCGCTTCACCAGCCGCTTTAAACGCCATCAAATCACGAAGATTAATCGGCCCCTGATCAGTGACCAGCGAAGAATATTTTTTCCAGCTTTCAAAAGATCCCGTATCACAAGCATGCTGCATTGCATGGATCAATTGCCCGTCAAAGGCATGACGTTCGCCAGATTTGCGATAGCGGAAAAATCCACCAACCGGCAAATGCACATCATCATTGGCAAAGGCCTTGTTATGCATTTCAATGACCCGCGTCGCGATGCCTTTCAGGCCAAGACCCGAAATACGCGACGACATTGGCGGGAAATAATCAGCAACCAATGAACGTGACAGGCCAAGCGCCTCAAAATTATAACCACCACGATAAGAGGCAATCACTGAAATGCCCATTTTCGACATGATTTTCAGCAAGCCTTCTTCGACCGCCTTGACGAAATTACCAACTGCATCGCGAAGTTCCATGCCTACAAGCAAACCGCGCTCATGCCGTTCGGCAATCGCCGCTTCGGCGACATAGGCATTCACCGTGGTTGCACCAACCCCGATCAAAACGGCAAAATGATGCACGTCCAAACATTCGCCACTGGCCACATTGACCGATGTAAATGTCCGCAATTGCTGTCTGACAAGATGCGAATGAACCGCGCCTGTTGCCAAAATCATTGGCATCGGAATACGGCTTTCCGACACATTACGGTCGGTCAGCATCACATGCTCGCAACCTGACCGGACAGCTTCTTCGGCCTCGGCCTGAATCCGCTCCAGCGCATCGGTAAAGGCAGTGTCAGATCCGTCATTTTCGAAACTACAATCAATCTCGGCGGCCTTTTTGCCAACATAGCGGCACAGCGCATCCCATTCCGGCACCGTCAAGACGGGTGAATTCAGGACCAGATGATCACATTGCTCGGGCGCTTCATCTAAAATATTACCAAGATTGCCGAGCCGTGTCCGCAAGGTCATAACATGACGTTCACGAAGCGAGTCGATTGGCGGGTTGGTCACTTGCGAAAAATTCTGCCGGAAGAAATGATGCAAGCCGCGATAACGGTTTGACAAGACTGCCAGCGGCGTATCATCACCCATTGATCCGATGGCTTCTTTGCCGGTTTGCGCCATTGGCTGCAAAACCAGTTCCATATCTTCCATTGTCCAACCACCCATCATCTGACGACGGCGGGTTTCGGTCTTGCTTAGTGGCTGGCTTGCTTTACCGGTTGAATTCGCCAATAGCGAATCCATCTGCTTGGCGCGGCCAATCCATTTGCTCCAGTCGCATTTCTTGGTCAAAGCGTCTTTCAGCTCACCGTCTTTATAAAGACGGCCTTCGGCAAGATTGATGCCGATCATCTGGCCCGGCCCAAGCCGCCCACGTTCGGCAATTTTCGTATCGGGAACAACAACCATACCCGTTTCCGAACCAGCAATGACAAGCCCATCATGTGTCACCACATAACGAAGCGGACGCAATCCGTTCCGGTCAAGACCGGCGACAACCCAATCACCCGCAAAGGCTGCGATGGCCGCAGGCCCATCCCATGGTTCCATAACCGAATTGCAATAGGCATAAAGCTTGGCACGCGGGTGATCGCTGCCAACATCAATTGCCTCGGGGATCATCATGGTTTTCACCATTGGTAATTGCCGCCCACCATGAACCAGCAATTCAAAAACCGCATCAAGCGCCGCCGAATCCGAACTGCCATTGGCAACAACCGGCTTTAGATCGCCAATCGCGTCGCCAAATAAGGCCGATTCCATGCGGTCTTCATGGCAGCTCATCCAGTTTTGATTGCCCCGAATGGTATTGATTTCACCATTATGTGCCAAAACGCGGAATGGCTGGGCCAATTTCCAAGTTGGCATGGTGTTGGTCGAATAGCGCTGATGATAGATCGCAAAAGACGACACAAAGCGCTGATCAAGCAAATCTGGGAAAAAGGCAGTCACCTGCTCGGCAAGGAACATGCCTTTATAGATGATCGACCGGCTGGACAGCGAACAAAGATAAAAATCATTGATCATATGCTTGATAACGGCTTTTTCGATCCGACGACGAACCAGATAGAGCTGGCGTTCGGCTTCGGTGGCATCCATTTCAACCGGCATCGAAAACATAATCTGTTCAATTTCCGGACGTGTCGCAATGGCTTTTGTGCCAAGCGCCCTGATATCTACCGGCACTTGTCGCCAGCCATAGATGCTGTGCCCAACCGCCAGAATTTCCTGTTCGACAATACAGCGGCATCGTTCTTGCGCGGCCAGATCGGTACGCGGTAAAAACACCATGCCAACAGCCAGCCTGCCACCATCATCATCATGGCCGGTACGCGCGATATGTTCGATAAAAAAGTCGCGTGGAATCTCAATATGGATTCCAGCACCATCGCCAGTCATGCCATCAGCATCAACCGCGCCGCGATGCCAAATCGCTTGCAACGCCTCGATTGCTGATTCGACAACGGCGCGGTTTGGTTTGCCATCACGCGCCGCAACAAAACCAACACCACAAGCGTCATGTTCCATTTGCGGGCCATAAACGCCAGCTTCGGTTAATTTGGCTTCATTCGCGGCGCGGCGCTGAAGATAGGCAGCTTCATCAAAACTCTTTGTCATTTCACACTCCCTGTATGCAGCGGTCTAACGACCGACGCCAGCGGCCCGCGGCGCATCAGCGGCGGCCATAATCCATTGATCAATCGCCTCAGCCGCGTCACGACCGTCACGAACACCCCAAACAACCAGCGATGCGCCGCGTACAATATCGCCCGCGGCAAACACGCCATCCAGATTCGTCATCATTGTCCGCCAATCAATTTTCAGCGTTCCCCAGCGGGTGACTTCCAACCCGTCCTGACCAAACATTGATGGTAAATCTTCAGGATCAAAACCAAGCGCCTTGATCACCATATCGGCAGGCAATTCATGGGCTGACCCGTCAATCACTTCGGGCACTTGGCGGCCAGTTGCATCCGGCTGGCCAAGGTGGATTTTTTGGGCTTGAACCGCACGCACCTTGTCATCACCAAGAAATGCCTGCGGCGCAGACAGCCATTTGAAGACAACACCTTCTTCTTCGGCATTTTGAACTTCGCGCTGCGACCCTGGCATATTGGCCCGATCACGGCGGTAAAGACAGCTAACCGATTTGGCCTTTTGGCGAATCGCAGTCCGAACGCAATCCATAGCCGTATCGCCGCCACCAATGACAACAACATCTTTGCCTTCGGCATTGAGCGCACCCGATTCAAACGCCTCGACGTCATCACCAAGGCTTTTGCGGTTTGATACGGTTAGATAGTCAAGCGCTGGAACAATGCCATCAAGCCCGCTTCCCGGAGCGGCAATATCGCGCGCCTTATAAACGCCCGTCGCAACCAGAATGGCATCATGCTTGGCGCGAATGTCGGCAAAGCTGGTCTCGCCACCAATATCAACGCCAAGATGGAAATGAACCCCCCCATCAATCAGCAATTGGCCGCGACGCTCAACAATTGATTTTTCCAGCTTGAACCCCGGAATGCCATACATCAACAAGCCGCCAATACGGTCATAACGGTCGTAGATGTGTACCTGATAGCCGCGATGACGAAGCATTTCGGCAGCGGCCAGACCGGCTGGCCCTGCGCCGATGACGCCAATCGATTCGGCACGCTCAACACGCGGCGCAGCTGGCTTGACCCAGCCCTCGGCAAAGGCGGTTTCGGTGATATGTTTTTCAACCGCACCAATGGTAACCGATTCAAATCCCTTTTCGATCACACAGCTGCCTTCACAAAGACGGTCTTGCGGGCAAATACGGCCACATATCTCGGGGAAATTATTGGTCTGCGATGATAGCTCATAGGCTTCTTGCATCCGCCCCTCGGCGGTCAGCATTAACCAATCGGGAATATTGTTATGGAGGGGACAATTCACCTGACAGAACGGCACCCCGCATTGCGAGCAGCGCGATGATTGCGTTTCAGCCTCGACAGCATCGAAATCATCATAGATTTCATCAAAATCAGCGACGCGCTTTTCGGCCTTGCGCTTTTCCGGCATGGCCTTGTCAGTCGATACAAACTTCAACATCTTTGATGACATATCTGCTACTCCCTATCAATCCAGCACTGGCGTCATGACCGCTCATGCTGGCGTTTCAAACCCCCGCCCAAACCAAAATTGGCAAGGAGGCTATTATTTTCCGTTCTTTTCAGGTGACTTATTGACTGTGAAGCTGGCCCATTCATCAAGGCCACAACATCAGATCCCAGCGCAACCAAATGTCATTAAACTTCCAAATTATGCTGCCATCACCCTGAAATTTCGGCGCCATCACCGCCCGTGATCCATTGCTTATCCTGATGCTTCTGCCGATCACTTCGCTAATTAGTCAACATTATTTACCTTTTTTTGATGATAATTGCAAGCGCGATTCAAGTGACGCAAGTAAATCTGTCATATTTCGTAGTATTACGGCCGAAACGGTACTAATTAGGCGAATGTCGGTAAATCGGATTGATGCTGGTCAATAATTACCGAATGCGCCTATGATAGCGGCAATCATTGCCGTCCATTTGGCCTGTTTGACAATGCGCCATCGGCATGCGCCCATTTGGGATCATTTGACGTCGTCAATAATGCGTCTTTTATAACATAGCGCCTTTTCTAGGAGCCCCTCTAATGCCGCTAAGCCTGTTGATTCTTGTTGCCGCCATTCAGGGCCTAACCGAATTTTTGCCAGTATCATCATCGGGTCATTTGGTATTGATCCCGATTGTCACCGATTTTGCTTATCAGGGCCGCGTGATTGATGTGGCAGCGCATGTTGGCACTTTGGTTGCCGTTGCCATTTATTTGCGTATTGAAATCATTGCCATTGCGGCGGCATTGATTCGCTTTGGGCGGAATGATGCTGTTAATGCACGTCTTGGCATCATGCTTATTCTGGCAACCATTCCGGTAATTATCGCCGGTTATATCGTGAATTATGCCAATTGGCACTGGCTTGACATGGTTTACAGCCTTGCCTTTGCCAATCTGATCTTTGCAGTCATTTTATGGTTTTCTGACAAGGCACCTGCGACGCGGCGCGATCTTGGTCAAATCGGCTTGCCGCATGCCCTGATCATTGGAATCGTACAAATTTGCGCGCTCATTCCCGGAGCCTCTCGCTCAGGCGTCACGATGAGCGCGGCGCGGTTTCTCGGCTATGACCGTGTAACCGCAGCGCGATTTTCACTATTGCTATCCCTGCCAACGATTGCCGGTGCTGGTTTGCTGAAAACGCTTGATCTTGTCAAAAGCGGCGATGCCACACTTGGCGCGGATGCGATAATTGTTGCGGTCTTATCAGCTGGCCTTGCTTGGCTTGCGATCCGCTGGATGATGCGTTGGTTTGCCACGGCAGGCTTTGGTATTTTTGT
>DFSK01000031.1:0-10208 GCA_002378605.1 Alphaproteobacteria bacterium UBA3439 | reverse complement strand
CCAAGCATCAGCTAAGACCGGAACAGCCCACCGGGGCGATAGCGCTCAAGATAGGTTGGCAAAACCGCATCAACACAAGTTGCCGTGATACCCAGATCAGCGAGTGTCAGCGCCGCCTTGTCAACGACATTGTCACGTTTCAACAACCGCACCTGATCCAGCGTGATTGGCGCATTTGGCAGCAATCCCGCAACGGCGGCACCGCATGATAAAGCAAAAAATGGCACTGATAATAACAGGCGACGGCGCTGGATTTGCAGCAAGGTGATTTCCATCAACTGCCGGAAGCTAAAGATATCTGGGCCGCCAAGTTCGAAAATCTTGCCCTCAGGTGATTTGGCCAATTTGCCAGCACCAAGACCAAGACCCGCCATAATTGCGCCGACAACATCTTCGACATAGACTGGCTGCATCCGCATTTTGCCACCACCAGGCAATGGCAATGCCGGCGCAATCATTGCCATAGCGGCAAAGCGGTTAAAGAAATCATCGCGCGGGCCAAACACAATCGACGGCCGCAAGATTACGGCTGGTGAATAGGCCTTTCGCAATCCGGCTTCGCCAGCGGCCTTGCTTTTCGCATAATGGCTTGGCGACTGGCTGTCGGCGCCGATGGCCGATACATGAACAACTGATTGAAGACCATGCTTCGTGGCAAGCGCGCCGATACGCTCTGGCAATTGCGCCTGCAATTCGTCAAAACGCTGCCCACCCCCTTCGGCAAGAATGCCAACAAGATTGACCACCGCATCCGCCGGCCGAATGACCGAGTCCAGAACCGCCTCATCAAGCGCATTGCCAGCCACAAGCGTGATCTGCCCAACATTGCCCATCGGTTTTAAATATTTTGCCCGCTCGCTATTGCGACATAGAACAATGACCTGTTTACCGGCACGCGCCAGCCGTTCCACGGTCGCCCGCCCAACAAACCCAGATCCACCAATTACTGCGACTGTGTTGATCATTGATTTATCCTTGCTTGACCGGCCAATGGGCGCGGCGCGATGATCTAATTTTCTGGCGGCTCGGCCCAAACCCGGATGGCCGCCACGCACTCATTGACTGCAAATTAGGTCATGCCTCCGCGCTTTACAATCCCACCAATGCAGATTTGCCATAAAATAGATTTCTAGCGGCACTTCGCACCGCCAATGAAAGCCGCATTTTCTCGCCATTAGGTCATTGAAAAGGTTTGACACGCCACCGTTTGTGGCTATTCTCACGCCGTCAGACAGGCAGCGGTTTTCCGCAAGGTCAATGGCAAGCCCAGGTGGCGGAATTGGTAGACGCGCTGGCTTCAGGTGCCAGTGACCATTAGGTCGTGGAAGTTCGAGTCTTCTCCTGGGCACCATTGCCATTTGACCCGCAGCACGGCCGTCACAAGCTTGACGCACCAAAGCGCGCCCTTGGCAAAACAGCCCAGCCTTTGCGAAAACAAAAGAAACGAGGCATCGATGACAATTCATATCCATCAGGACGACCTTCCCGCCGATATTGATCTTGGCGATGTGGTTGCCATCGATACCGAAACAATGGGCCTCAACCCGCATCGTGATCGGCTGTGCCTTGTGCAGCTATCCAGCGGTGATGGGAATGCGCATCTTGTCAAAATCGCCAAGCCACAAATGCCAAGCCCAAATCTGGCGTCACTTCTTGTCAATCCGCAAGTAACAAAGCTCTTTCACTTTGCCCGTTTTGACATTGCCAGCCTTAGCCACGGCATTGGCCCGCTTGCTGGCCCGGTTTACTGTACCAAAATCGCATCCAAACTTATCCGCACCTATACCGACCGGCATGGACTAAAAGACCTTTGCCGCGAATTATTGCAAATCGATATTTCAAAACAGCAGCAATCATCTGATTGGGGCGCAGCGACCTTGACGCCTGAACAGGCCGAATATGCGGCTGGTGATGTTTTATATCTTCACCGGCTTCGCGAACGCCTTGATGTGATGCTGGAACGCGAAGGCCGAAGCGATATTGCCGCACATTGTTTTGCCTTTTTGCTAACCCGTGCAAAGCTTGACCTTGATGGCTTTGCCGAGATGGATATTTTCCATCACTAGGCTTTAGCCCGCGAGTTAAATTCAGGCAGGAACGGGGCGTATCCGGACTGATGGCATCGCTGGCGATCATTTAGGGAATGACATCACATATGGCCGACATAAACCCACCAAGAAAAAGCCGCTTCACCCCGCGCGCCAAATCCGCCCAGACCACTAGTGAGCGGCGTTATCCATTGTCGCTTTTGCTTGTTGGCGTTGGCGCTGTTCTAACGCTTGCTGTTGCAAGCTGGCTTGGCCTTTTGGCCAATGGCAAGGATGTATCGCTGGAGATCAAAGAGGTGAAACGCACCCAAAGCAGCGAAGTTCAATTGACCGGCGCCCGCTATCGCGGCCTAACACCAGCTGGAAAACCTTATGAAATCACGGCGGCCAAAGCCAATGAAGCCCCTGACGGGTCAGGCCGTGTTGATATGGATCAGCCAACCGCCATTTTGACGATGCGCAATGGCTCGCTTGTTAATCTGCAATCAAATTCAGGTGTGTTTAACAAACAGACCGATATCGTTTCCATGTCAGGCGCGGTTGTCGTGACCCAGCCTGATCGCAATCTTCGCCTCGATACCGAAGCGCTTGAGGCCAATCTCAAAGCTGGTGAGATGCGTAGCGATGTTCCGGTTCAGGTTCAAGATATTGACAGGCGCATCAATGCCGATAGCATGCAAGTCTATGACAACGGCGCACGGATCGTCTTTGGCGGGGCTGCAAAAATGATCATCAAAAACAGCAACGCCATTGCCCCGTCATCAAAGGCCGTGGTCGAACCGAAATCAAATAAGGCCAAAACCTAGATATTTTTGATAAACTAATTGGCCGGTTGGGCAGAAAGCAGATCACATCATGCACCGATCTAATCGCTATTTCGTCAAAACATTGCGCGTCGTCGCTGTTGGCATTGGCAGCTTTATAGTCGCCAGCAGTCTGGCCGCCCCCGCCTTTGCACAGACAGCCAGCGGCAAAAGTGAGGCCGCCCCGCTTCCCATCACGATTGAAGCAAGCGACTCGCTTGAATGGAACCAAACTGACGGCACCTATATCGCCAAAGGCAATGCCTATGTTGAACAGGGCCAAGCAAATATCACTGCCGGTCATATCATCGCCAAATACATGACTGAAGGGAAAACGCGCGACATCACCCAAGTGGTCGCAACCGGATCAGTGACCTATATTGAGGGTGAAAATACCGCCAAAGGCGACAAGCTGGATTATGATCTGACCAACAACCTCTATGTTCTGACGGGTAAAAATGCGTCTGTCACCGGCCCCAAAGGCACAATGACGGCAACCAAATCAATTACCTATGATTCGACCGATGACAACAATCGCAAAGTCACCGCAATTGGCAAAGCCCATTATCAGAACAGCGATGGCCGCAATGTCTTTGGTGACAAGCTGATCGCCTATATCGGCGCAGACGGCACCTTGAAAACCATTGATGCATATGACAATGCCAAGGTCGTCACAGCTCAAGGCAGCATAGCAACCGCCGACAAGCTGAATTATGTTGCAAGCACATCATTGGCCAATCTTGATGGTAATGTCGAAATTATCGACCAAGACAATATCATGCGCGGCGCCCGTGCCGAAGTTGATTTTGACAAAGAAATCAGCAAGATAATTTCTGGCCCAACTGGCAAACGCGTGACCGGTATTTTAACACCTTAAATGACTTCACCGCATGCGGCATTGCATCAAGCGACATATCGAACCGGTATTTTGCCCTTAACTCGTTGACATATCCTGAATAGTTGGCCGATAAAGAAACCTCTGACGGGCCGCACGGCTTAATTGCATCAAAAAGGGCATCATGGTGTCTGACAATACAGAATTAGATTTTGGCATGGCGCGGCCAGTTTTAGTGTCAGGCAATCAAGGGCTGCAAGCCAAAGGCGTTGGCAAAAGCTTTAACAAGCGGCGCGTCGTTCGTAATGTTTCGCTTGGGTTACAACGCGGCGAGGCCGTTGGTCTTCTTGGCCCAAATGGTGCTGGCAAAACGACAACCTTTTACATGCTTGCCGGATTATTGCCCGCCGATGAGGGTCAGGTCTTTATTGACGGGCGCGATGTCACTGGCATGCCCATTTTCCAGCGCGCGCGTCTTGGCATGGGATATCTGCCACAGGAATCGAGCATCTTTCGCGGCCTAACAGTTGAACAAAATATCCGCGCCGTTCTTGAAACGCTTGAAGACCACGATGATGAACGCGACGCCACGCTTGATGATCTGATGGCCGAATTTGGCATCACCCACCTTCGCAACACGCCATCGGTCAGCCTGTCCGGCGGTGAACGCCGCCGTCTGGAAATTGCCCGCGCCCTTGCTGCACGCCCGACATTTCTTTTGCTTGATGAACCTTTGGCCGGTATCGACCCGATTGCCCTTGGCGAAATTCGCGATTTGATTGCGCATTTGAAAACCCATGGTATCGGCGTTTTAATTACCGACCACAATGTTCGTGAAACACTTGATATTGTTGACCGTGCCTACATTATTCATGACGGCACCGTGCTGATGGAAGGCACGCCGGATGAGGTGGTTCAACATAGCGGGGTTCGGCAAGTCTATCTTGGCGAGCGTTTTAGCATCTAGCTCGCATGATTCACGGCTTGACAGCCCTTCATGCACCCCTTATATCTGCGCCGCCTTGGCACTTTATCGGTTCGGTTTCGGATCGATGCGGTGCACAGGCTCTATTCATTTTACGGGTCTTTTCATGTCCATAATTGATTATCTCGCCGCCGACCAGATCATGGTTGGCGTCGCTGGCAGCAGTAAAAAGCAAGTGATTGAACAGCTTGCTGATCGCGCCGCTAAACTGACTGGCCTGTGCCAGCGCAGCCTTTTTGAAATTGTGATGCGCCGCGAACGTCTTGGCAGCACCGCCATTGGTGGCGGCATTGCGATTCCCCATGCCGTGCATCACGACCTGTCGCGCACCATCGGGATCATTGCCGTTTTGACAAGCCCTGTTGATTTTGACGCACAAGATTGCAAGCCTGTCGATATCGTTTGCCTTGTGATCGGGCCACAAGGCGCTGATAGCGATCATCTGAAATGCGTGTCGAGCGTGGCAAGATCATTACGCGAAGCGGCAATTTGTGACCAGCTTCGCGCTGCTGCAACAGCAGAGGAACTTCTTGCATGCCTTGGAAACGCAAGCGACGTTGCCGCCTAGCCGCGTCAAGCTTGCCCGCAATTCCCGCAAAAGCCTAAAACATAGCCCTTGGCCATAATGGCATGGCAGGCGATGCGCTATTGCACTGGAATGCTGTTTTTGATCAGGAAAATTGAGAAATTGGTGGAGCTAAGCGGGATCGAACCGCTGACCTCTACAATGCCATTGTAGCGCTCTCCCAGCTGAGCTATAGCCCCTTGTTACCGTGTCTGGCCTGCAATGTCCTTGCGGGCATCGCCAAAACACCAATTCGGTTCCAATTCGTGCAGTGCCGAAACACTGCGAGGGATGTGTATCGCAGGGGCGACACCCTGCGCAAGCAAATTTTTGTGCGGCGGCGGGTTTTTTATGCCACCGCCGCCAAACAAACAGGATTTGCCAGCATCAAGCAGGCAAGGTGATTATTGATCATCCTTATTATCTAGGTTGGGCAATAATTCGTCGCCGTCGGTGATATCGTCCTGAATGATGCCCGGGCCATCAGTATCGTCCACATCAACATCATCTTCATCGAAATCAATATCATCATCGTCGTCATCGTCATCTTTATTGACAACAACATCAACGTCTTCATCGTCAAATTCTGTTTCATCCAGATCATCAGCATCATCAGACACACCCGCCTTTGCCACGCTTTTTGGCGCGGCGCGGCTTTTACGGCCTTTTATCAGATTTTCTGGATCAAATTCTGTGCCGCAGCCCGGACAAATAATGGGACTGCGTTTAAAATCATAAAAGCGCATCCCACATGATAGACAGGAACGCTTCAAGCCAAGCTCAACCTTTGCCATTCTTTCAAATCCCCTGTACTTAACCGTCAAAAATAAGGACTCTTCATCATTAGGGGATGTGAAACAAATTTTGCAAGCTGTCAAAACAATTTTCTGCCCGATTCCAACTTTTATTTTTTTGCTGGTGTGTGATCAAAACGATTCGGCATTTACATGACGCTGATTGCCTAGCACCCTAGAAAAATGTTACAAGCGGCCCTCACCGAAATTAGCCTGGCAAAACCGCCTGTCAGCAAACCGTAAAAGGCTTTTTGATGTCATCTCATTCGCATGATCAACTTGTTTCAAAAAAAGCTGGGCCGCTTTTGGGCATAATGCCTATTCCGGGTGATAAATCCATTTCGCATCGTGCGCTGATTTTCGGCAGTCTTGCGATTGGCACAACCAAAGTGAGCGGCCTGCTTGAAGGCGCCGATGTCATGTCGACCAAAGACGCGCTCGTCGCGCTTGGCGCTGGCATTGACCGTGACGCCGACGGGGTTTGGCATATTACCGGCGTTGGATTGCATGGCATGATATCGCCAGTGACACCGCTTGATCTTGGCAATTCGGGAACCGGCGCACGCCTATTGATGGGGGTTGTTGCCGGCCAGAACATCACAGCGACATTCTGCGGCGATGCCTCGCTAAGCGTGCGGCCAATGGCGCGGATCACCGATCCGCTTGCCGAAATGGGTGCTGATATCACCTGCCGTGATGGCGGTTTGCTGCCCGTCACCATTGCAGGGGCGGCAAATCCTATGGCGTTAAGCTATCGCTCAAAAGTAGCCTCGGCTCAAATCAAATCGGCAATCTTGCTTGCCGGGCTGAACGCGCGCGGCACCACAACCATCATCGAACCACATGCATCGCGCGATCACAGCGAGTCAATGCTTAGACATTTTGGCGCGTCGGTTCAGCAGCATATCGACGCTGATGGAGCGCATCATGTTGCGCTTGTCGGTGAGGCAACGCTTCACGCGGCCGATATTATTGTGCCAAGTGATCCGTCATCTGCCGCATTTGCCATCGTTGCGGCGTTGATCACACCGCAAAGCGATATCACGCTTGTTGGTATTGGCATGAACCCGCTTCGAACCGGTCTTTTGACAACCCTTATTGAAATGGGCAGCGATATTGTTAAAAGCAATGACCGCATTGAAGGCGGCGAAGCCGTTGCCGATTTGCGCATCCGGCATAGCCAGCTGAAAGGCATTACCGTACCGCCCGAACGTGCCGCCTCGATGATTGATGAATATCCAATCCTGTCAGTCGCGGCGGCAACCGCAAGCGGCACAACCGAGATGCTTGGCGTTGCTGAATTGCGGGTCAAGGAAACCGACCGCATCAAGGTGATGGCTGATGGTCTTGCCGCATGCGGTGTCACCGTTGATTATGATGATGATTCAATGCGCGTTTCCGCCAGCATCATTACAGGCGGGGCAACCCTTTCGGCGCAGCATGATCACCGAATCGCCATGTCATTTCTAACGCTTGGCCTTGTTGCCGAACAGCCAATCACCGTGACGGGCTGCGCCACCATCGAAACAAGCTTTCCCGGATTTGCCAGCGGCATGAACCAGCTAGGCGCCCGCATCATTGACGGAACAACAACATGATTATTGCCATTGATGGGTCGGCAGCCAGCGGCAAAGGCACGCTTGCCAAACGGGTGGCAGCCGAATTCGGATATGATTATCTGGATACGGGAGCGCTGTATCGCGCGGTTGCCCTCAGCCTGTTAAACGCTGGCGCAAAAAGCAGTAATATTGATGAAAAACAAGCGGTTAAAGCTGCGTCAACGCTTGATCTTTCCTTAACGCAGACTGCCGAAATACGCACCGATCAAGTGGCGGCTCTTGCGTCAATCGTGGCGGCAATTGCCCCTGTTCGGGCTGAATTACTGTCGCTTCAGCGCGCCTTTGCCGCGACGCCGCCATCGGGCAAGGGCGCAGTTCTTGATGGCCGAGATATTGGCACGATCGTGCTTCCCAACGCCGATTTGAAATTCTTCGTTGATGCCGATCTTGACATTCGCGCCGAACGCCGCACCAAAGAGTTGCTTCAGGCAGGACAATCGGTTATGTTCCGCGACGTTCTGGCGGATATGAAGGCGCGTGACGACCGTGACCGGACTAGATCAGTGGCCCCGTTAAAGGCCGCAGATAACGCAATAACCATCGACACATCCACCATGGATGCGGCGGCGGTTCTGGCACTAGCTCTGTCGCATATTGATCGTGTTTGCCCATCAGAATAATGAGCCCGAACCGGAAACCATACGAACATTTCCGGTTCATATTTTTGATAAACTGACTGCCGGCGAAACAAACTGGTCGCCAAAAAACCCGCTTGGAACCAAGCTATATTGCCAAAATAGGGCAAGCATAATTCGGTTATCGTTCGTTCAATGCGGCCCTCATGTCGGCTGAGGCACAAAGATTTCGATCCTGATTCAGGCGGTATTGCACCCCCTATCGAAATAGCGACAAAACGGAGATATTTTTGACATCTACAACGAATTCGGCAGCCGACGCTGCCACTGAAAACTTTGCCGATCTTTTAGCTGAAAGCTTTGGCGAAGGCACCAATGTCGAGGGCAGTGTTGTCCGCGGCTTTGTTATCGGCATCGAGGGCGATGCGGTCATCATTGATGTTGGCTTGAAATCTGAAGGCCGCGTTCCGCTGAAGGAACTTGCCGCCCCCGGACAACAGGCCGATGTTTCAATTGGCGATGAGATTGAGGTTTATGTCGAGCGTATGGAAGACCGTAATGGTCAGGCCGTACTAAGCCGTGACAAAGCCCGCCGCGAAGAAGCATGGGGCGTTCTCGAAGCATCATTTGAAAAGCAAGAGCGCGTTACCGGCGTTATCTTTGGCAAGGTCAAAGGTGGTTTCACTGTCGATCTGTCAGGCGCAACGGCCTTTTTGCCGGGAAGTCAGGTCGATATTCGCCCTGTTCGCGATCTTGGCCCATTGATGGGAACACCACAGCCATTCCAAATTCTGAAAATCGACCGTCGTCGTGGCAACATTGTTGTTTCACGCCGTGCCGTTCTGGAAGAGTCACGCGCCGAAGCAAGATCAGAGCTGGTCTCTAATCTGCAAGAAGGTCAGGTTCTTCAAGGTGTGGTCAAGAACATCACCGATTACGGCGCCTTTGTCGATCTTGGTGGCGTTGACGGCCTGTTGCATGTCACCGATATTGCATGGCAGCGCATCAGCCATCCATCAGAAGCCCTGCAAATCGGCGAAACTGTCGAAGTTCAAGTCATCCGCTTTAACGCTGAAACCCAGCGTATCTCACTTGGCATGAAACAGCTTCTGTCGGATCCATGGGAAAATGTCGAAGGCAAATTCCCAATCGGTGCGAAAATGGACGGACGCGTTACCAACATCACCGATTATGGCGCATTTGTTGAGCTGGAAGCCGGTGTCGAAGGTCTTGTCCATGTATCTGAGATGAGCTGGACAAAGAAGAATGTTCATCCTGGCAAGATCGTTTCAACCAGCCAGCAAGTCGAAGTCATGGTTCTTGACGTTGATCTGTCGAAGCGCCGTATTTCACTCGGCCTCAAGCAGTGCACCAACAATCCTTGGGAAGACCTTAGCGCCACCTATCCAGTTGGCACCGAGATCGACGGCGAAATCCGGAACATCACCGAATTTGGTCTGTTTGTTGGCCTGAACGAAGATATCGACGGTCTTGTTCACCTGTCGGATATCAGCTGGGAAAACGCTGGTGAAGAAGCCCTTGAAGGCTTTACCAAAGGCGATATGGTTAAGGCGAAAGTTCTTGATATCGACGTCAATAAAGAGCGTATCTCACTTGGTATCAAACAGCTGACCGACGATCCATTTGCTGGTCAGGCTGACGCCTATCGCAAAGGTGAAGTCGTAACCTGTACCGTTAGTGCGGTTACTGATAACGGCATCGACGTGACCATTGGTGAGAACATGACTGGCTTTATCCGCCGGACTGATCTAAGCCGTGACCGTGCTGAACAGCGCGCTGACCGGTTTGCCGTTGGTGAAAAAGTTGACGCCATCGTCACCAGTGTTGACAAGAAAACCCGCAAATTGTCGCTGTCAATCAAGGCCCGCGAATCTGCCGAAGAAAAGCAGGCAATGGCCGAATTTGGCTCATCAGACAGCGGCGCCAGCCTTGGTGATATTCTTGGTGCGGCTCTTGCCAAGAA
>DFSK01000103.1:4829-5686 GCA_002378605.1 Alphaproteobacteria bacterium UBA3439 | reverse complement strand
GTGCGCTATGCTGGTGAATGGGTATGTGCTGTTGTTGCTGAAAGCCGCGCCTTGGCCGAGGATGCGTTGGAAAAAATCATTGTCGATGCAACGCCGCAGCCTTTTATTCTGGATGCTGAAGCCGCATTGCTGGAAACCAGCGCGCCGGTTCACCCCGAACATGGCAGCAATTTGCTTCTTGACCGAAAATTTGTTTGGGGGCCGGTTGATGATGATTTTGAAGCGGCTGCGCATAGCCTGTCATTTTCGGTGACATGGGGCCGAAACTCTACCGTGCCGATTGAAACATTTGGCGTTCTTGCCGAATGGAACGGCTGGGATCAGATGCTTGATATCTGGGCGTCAATCCAGATGCCAAAATATGCCGATCAGATTGCCCGCAGTCTTAACCTGCCAAGCAACGCCATTCGGGTGCATTATGATGTTGATGTTGGCGGCAGCTATGGCGTTAAACGCGGCATCAAGCACTCGGTTCTGGTTGGGTATATTGCGCGCAAGCTTGGCTGTCCGGTTCGCCTGATCGAAGACCGGCTGGAAAATATGCGGGCTGGCGATGCGCATGGGCCGGAACGCAAATTTGATATCACAATAGCCTTTGATCAAGATGGCACTGTTCGGTCAATGAAAATGCGCGCGCTTGATAATGCTGGTGCCTATGCTGGCCGTGCGCCGTTCCAGCTTGGCAAGCCAATCAGCGCCATTGTTGGCCCTTACCAGATCAATTCGGTGGCCTATCATGCGCTGTCGGTAACCACCAATAAGACAGTTCAAGAAGCGGTTCGCGGCTTTGGCCAAGCGCCAACCAATTATGCCATTGAAACCGCGATGGATCGTGTTGCCGAATATCTTGGCATGGA
>DFSK01000103.1:0-4527 GCA_002378605.1 Alphaproteobacteria bacterium UBA3439 | reverse complement strand
ATTCCAAGTGGCAGCTATTATGATAGCGGTGACTATCACGCGGTGATTGACAAGGTTCTGGCCGCTGCTGATTATCCGGCAATGCTTGCCGAACGCGACCGGCTTCGCGATGCGGGCATGATGGCCGGTATTGGCATTGCTGCCTGTCTTGAACCAAGCGGTGGCAATTCATCATTCGAGCCTTTGCTGAATGAAAGCAACCAGACATCAACATGGATGGAATCCTGTCAGGTCAATATTGACGCGCTTGGCAAGGTGACAGCACGGATTCACACAACATCATCTGGCCAAGGCCATGAAACGCTTGTGTCAACCGTGCTTGGCGAAGTCATGCAGATTGATCCGGAATTGATCCGCATCACGCGGCCCAATTCGCTGGAAAGCCTGCCTGGCAATTCGCCTGTTGGCAGTCGTATGGCGATTATGCTTGGCGGCGCTGCAGCGCGTGCCGGTGAAAAGCTAAAAGCCAAGATCATGGCCATTGCGGCGCACCGGCTTGGCGTCGCCATTGATCAGCTTCGCTATGAGGGCGGTGATGTGTTGGCGCATGATGGCCGTTGTCTTGGATGGGATGAAATGGTTGAATTGGCGCATCGCCAATATCACAATCTTCCCGATGGGATGGATCCGGGGCTTGCTAGCTTTGATATTATGCAAGTGCCAACCGGCGATGCCTTGCCGGTCAATGACAAGGTGCAGATGTATCCTTGCTATTCATTTGAATTTCACCTTTTGCTGGTTTCATTTGATCCGATCATCGGCCGTCCGGACATCCATTCCTATTTTATTGGCCATGATTGCGGCACGGTGATTAATCCGGCCATTGTTAGCGGCATGACCTATGGCGGTATCGCGCATGGCATTGGGGCAGCGCTATTTGAAGAATTTGCTTATGATGCTAATGGCCAGCTATTGACGCAAAGTTTTCTTGATTATTTGATGCCATCGTCGCATGAGGTTCCCGCCATCCAAATTGTCAAACATTGCACGCCGTCACCCCATACGGTTTTTGGCCAGAAAGGATCGGGTGAAAGCGGCTATCTTGGGGCGCCTGCCGCCGTGTCGGGTGCCATCAATGATGCGGTTTCTGGCCTTGGCATCCATTTTGAAAAACTGCCAATTCGCATGAGTGCGATTAGCGATGCCATTGCGGCAAAAACATCATAGGCCATTCTGGATCTGATTTTATGCAGGTTTTTCTGTTCACCAATTCACTGCGAGACCAACCGAAATGATTATCGACAGCCACGCCCATTTCATTCCGCCAAGCCTGCTTGCCGCCATTCAAGATCGTGCTGGTGAGTTTGCCTCACTATCGCTTATCCACGATGATTCTGGCAGTTTCGGATTTTCTTTTGCAGGTGGCAAGCCAACGCGGCCTGCCAGTAAAATGCTGTCAGATACAAAGGGGCGGCTTGAGTGGATGGATGCTAATCAGATTGACCGGCAGGTGATTGGCGGCTGGCTTGATATGTTTGGCTATGAATTGCCTGTCGATGAAGGCCAGCGCTGGTCGGCAATGATCAATGAACATCTTGGCCAGTTCTGCGCCGAAAATGACCGGTTTCTGCCGCTGGCAAGCCTGCCGATGCAGAATGGCATTGCCGCGGCAACAATTCTTGATCAGGCGCATCAAAACGGATTTAAGGGCGCAATGATCGGCACCCAGCCAAAGGGCAAGGGCGGCGTTCTCGATGATCCTGAATTGACCCCATTTTGGGAATCGGCGCATCGTAATGGGTCGGTTTTATTCATTCATCCGGTGTTTGATTCGGGTGATGACCGGGTTAATGATTATGGCATGAATAATGCCATTGGCCGCATTACCGATACCTTGATTGCGATTTCGCGGATCATCTATTCAGGTCATGTTGAAACCTATCATAATGCCAAGATTGTCATTGGTATTGGTGGGTCGGCATTGCCTTATGTTCTTGGCCGGATGATGCGAAATTACAATCTTCACAAAGACACGCTTGCCGATCCGTCAAAGGCATTATCAATGCTTTATTACGATACCTTGCTTCATGATCCAGACGCATTGGCATTTTTGATTCGCGCCGTTGGCATTGACCGAATCATGCTTGGATCGGATATGCCGTTTCCGATTGGCGACCCGTCGCCTCTGGCGGTTCTTGACGGGTTGGATATGGCCGACCGCAACAAGCTGGTCAATGGCGTTGCCAGCCAGCTATTTGGCCTTTAATTCGCGGCGATCCAGTCAGGATAGGCGAGGAGACATATTGTGAATATTGAATTGAATGGCAGCGAACAAATCAATACCAGCCCTGCAAATCTGTGGGAGTCGGTTATTGATCCAGCGGTTTTGCAGCGTGCGATTCCGGGTTGTATCAACATGACCGAAACCGGTGAAGGTCAATATCAAATGACCTTGGAATTAAAAGTGGCGGCGGTGGGTGGCAGTTTTGCAGGGGCGGTATCTTTGTCGGAAATGAACCCACCGCATAGCTGTATCATCACGGTTTCGGGTACGGGTACGCTTGGTACAGGCGGCGGCAATGCCACTGTGGCAATCACCGAAGGCGAAGATGGCAATGCGCTGATTTCCTATCAGGCGCAAGGCGAGGTTAGCGGGCTTGTTGCCGGAGTTGGACAACGGATTTTGATGGGGGTTGCCAAACATCTGGCGCGCCAGTTCTTTACCGCTTTGAAAAAGGAATTTGCCGCAAGCTAGTTAGCGCGGCCAGTCTTGGCCAGTTTATCCAGTCTTGATCATTCTATTTTTTGTTTTTGGAGGGCATTTTGATGAAAACCTATGACGTGGTTGCAGCCGCAATTGAGGCGCAGGAAACGGGGCATTGTTTTGCACTTCTTGGCGATGGTAATATGCATTTTGCCGGTGCGCTTGCCCATCTTGGCATGCCCTTTACCTATGCACGGCATGAACATTGTGCAGTGTCGATGGCGATGGCCTATGCGCGGGTGACCGGACGCCCTGGTCTTGCCACGGTAACATGTGGCCCGGGTCTAACGCAGGTTATGACCGGCCTTGCTGCTGCCGTGCGGGCGCGCATTCCGCTGGTGCTGTTTGTTGGTGAATCGCCGCTTCGCAATTCCTGGTATAATCAGGAAATTGATCAAGCCCCTTTTGTCACAGCTTGCGGTGCGGACTATGTGCGAATCTTGCATAAGCCGCGGATCACACGGCAGATTCAAGATGCTTTTGCGCGGACGCAAATGACCGGTATTCCGGTTGTAATTGGCATGCCATTTGATCTTCAGGAAAGCGATTGGGGTGATCTTGCCTATAAAGTTGAAAAGGCGCGTGACCTGATTCCAGACGCTGGCAAAATCTTTCCCGATCCCGCAAGTGTTACGTCAATAGCGGCGATGGTGGCAGCGGCGAAAAAGCCGGTAATTATTGGTGGACGCGGCGCAATTCTAGCCGATGCCGGGCCGTCTTGTATGCGTCTTGCCGATCATATTGGTGGGATATTGCTAACGACACTTCCCGCGCGAGGTCTGTTTCATCAATCGGCTTATTCGCTGAATGTGGTTGGTGGTTTTGCTTCGGACACGGCGCGCGAAGCCTGTCTTGATGCTGATCTGATCATTGCCGTTGGCACCAGTCTGGCATCGCATTCGGCCGATGCCGGCAAGCTGTATCCAAATGCCAAAATCCTGCATATCGATACCAAACCGGTGATCTATAGCCAGGGTCGTGTTGCAGCCCATGTTCATTTATGTGCTGATGCTAAAACCGGTGTTGACGCCCTTATCACCGAAATTGAAACCGGCCATGGCGCACCAGCAGCCAACAGCCGTTGGCGCAATGAATTGGTTGCCAAACAGAATGCGGCCGAATATCCAGATGCCATGCCGTTCCAGGTTGCTCCTGATGTTCTTGATCCGCGCCAGATGATCAAGGCGCTAGATCAAAAATTGCCAAAAGACTGGTTTATGGTGAATTCATCAGGTCATTGCTCTTATTATGCAGCGCATATGACCGGCCGTTCATCAGATGAGTTTTTGACCATTCGCGAATTTGGCGCGATTGGAAATGGCCTGTCTTATGCCATTGGTGTTGCCGCGGCACGCCCTGAAACACAGGTTGTTTTGATTGACGGTGATGGTGGCTTCTTGATGCATGCACAAGAGTTGGAGACCGTTGCACGTCATGGAATCAAGCTATTGATGATTGTGATGAATGATGCGGCTTACGGTTCAGAAATTCATAAATTGCGCGTTGATGGTCATGATGAGGATGGTGCCGCCTTTGGCGCAACTGATCTTGCGTCAATGGCGCGCGGCTTTGGCCTTGGTGGTGTTTCTTTCCGCAGCCTTGATCATCTTGATTCGGCTTTTGATGAATTTGTCGCATCGGATAAAGCGGCGTTATGGGATTTCCATATCTCGGATCAGGTGGTCTCGCCAGTGATGCGCCGTCTGACAGCTGGCAAAAAATAATGCCAAAAAAAGCTATGACGGTGTCTAGTTTTTTGATGTGGTGACAGATGTTTGTTTGCCATGCCGGATTGTGGGCACAAACCAGAACATTGACAGGCC
>DFSK01000086.1 GCA_002378605.1 Alphaproteobacteria bacterium UBA3439 | reverse complement strand
CGCGGCGGCAAAAAACAGGAATTGCTGGCTAAATCGTCACGCATGGCAAAAGCCGTATATTCATTCCGAAAAATCGTAGTCTGCGCTTGAATAATTTTGTTTTAATCCCTACATTTACTCCACAATCATCGCCAATTTTTGGCAATGTCATTTTGGGAGTTACAAAATGCAGGATAATCGTTTTATGAATACCGCCGCAGCGACCGCTGCCCAGACTGATGTCGGGCTGCGGGCTTATATGCTTGGCGTGTATAACCACATGACCACAGCTCTTTTGCTGACAGGCTTTTTTGCCTTTGCAACAAAATGGGCAGTGTTGAATGTTGCTGGTCTTGGCCAGCTTTTATATGGCACACCGTTGAAATGGGTCATTATGCTGGCACCGCTTGGCATGGTGATCTGGCTGTCAGCGCGGATTAACCGCATGTCGGCCACCAAGGCGCGGAACCTGTTCTATATCTATGGTGCCATCATGGGCTTGTCGCTTGCGTCAATCCTGTTTGTCTATACGGGTGCCAGTGTTGCGCGTGCCTTTTTTATCACGGCAGGCGCTTTTGCTGGTCTTAGCCTTTACGGCTACAGCACCAAGCGCAGCCTGTCGGCAATGGGATCATTCATGATGATCGGCCTATTTGGTCTGATCATTGCGTCAATCGTGAATATCTTTATGGCATCAACGCAGATGGAATTTATGATTTCAGTTGGTGGTGTGTTGATTTTTGCGGGTTTGACGGCATGGGATACACAGCGCATCAAATCCATGTATATGGCTGGCGACAGCCGTGAAGTGGCTGCGAAGAAATCAATTTTTGGGGCGCTAACCCTATATCTTGATTTCATCAATATGTTCTTGTTCATCCTGCGTCTTTTCGGGAACCGCGAATAGGCGAAATGCTGGTGAATTAGGAAATTACTGAAACGCCCGTACCGCTATGGTGCGGGCGTTTTTTTTTTGCTAATGTCATGGTCTGTCAAAAGCCAGCATTTGCCGTTGCAGGCTTAGATCTAGTCTCCATTTTCTGCCGAGTGCCGCATCATGTCTAATTTATCCGTCATGCTTGAATCAGTTGCCAGCAAAGAACCAGCCAAGGCCGCTGCCTGTGATGCAATCGCTGGGCTGGCAGCGGCGGCAGCGTCAATTGCGACACTGATCCGCCAGCCCGATGCCGGTGCGGCGCTTGGTGCCATTCGCGGCAGTGCCAATGCCGATGGTGATGACCAAAAGGCGCTTGATGTTTTGGCGGATGAAATGATTGAAGCCGCGTTGGCAGCAGTGCCGGCAGTGGCGGCCTATCTTTCAGAAGAACAGGATGAAGCGGTCAGGCTTCATGATGATGGGCAGGTGATCGTGGCAAGCGATCCTTTGGATGGATCATCAAATATTGATACGAATGTATCGGTGGGAACGATCTTTTCGATTTTGCCAGCCGCAGGCGGCGTCTTGCAGCCCGGTCGCAATCAGCTTGCTGCCGGATTTTTTGTGTATGGGCCGCAAACAACATTGCTTGTTAGTTTTGGCAAGACGGTTGCTGCCTTCCAGCTTGGCGATGATGGTGTGTTTCATGATATGGGCTGGGCTGTCGCAATCCCCTCTGATACGCGTGAATTTGCAATTAATGCGTCAAATATGCGGCATTGGCAGCCTGATGTTGCGGGTTATATGGCTGATTGTCTTGGCGGCGAAGCTGGCCCGCGAAAGGTCAATTTCAACATGCGCTGGATTGGCTCGCTTGTCGCCGACGCCTGGCGCATTTTCCGGCGCGGCGGTATTTTTCTTTATCCATCTGATGCGCGTTCGGGCTATGAGGCTGGACGGCTTCGGCTGGTTTATGAGGCCAATCCGGTGGCGTTTCTGGTTGAGGCCGCTGGCGGCAAGGCCATTGATGGTGATGGCCCTATTCTTGATTTGGTGCCGCAAACACTTCATGCCCGCGTGCCATTTATTTTTGGTTCTGCTAATGAAGTTGACGCATTTGCCCGCTATAGGCCATAAATAGACCTTGAATTTTGCTTTGATATAGGATGATTGCATGCTGATTTCACTTCGCCAACTTCTTGATGACGCAGCCGAACATGGTTACGGCGTTCCGGCCTTTAACATTAATAATATGGAACAGGGTTTGGCCATTTTGAAGGCGGCTGACCGCGTCGATGCGCCGGTGATTATTCAGGCCAGTCGCGGCGCGCGCAATTATGCTGGCGATGTCATGTTGCAGGCCATGGTCAAGGCCTTGGCAGAAATGTATCCGCATATTCCGGTCTGCATGCATCAAGATCATGGCAATAACGAAGCCACCTGCATGACAGCCATTCAATATGGCTTTACCTCGGTGATGATGGATGGCTCGCTTGAAGCTGATGCGTCAACACCGGCCTCTTATGAATATAATCTGGATATCACCCGCCGCGTAACAGAAATGGCGCATCATGCTGGTGTGTCGGTTGAAGGCGAACTTGGCGTTCTTGGCTCGTTGGAAACCGGTGAGGGCGAACAGGAAGATGGACATGGTGCAACGGGAAAATTATCCGAAGATCAATTGCTGACCGACCCCGATCAGGCGGTTGAATTTGTCAAAGATACCAAAGTTGATGCGCTTGCCATTGCAATGGGAACAAGCCATGGCGCCTATAAATTCACCCGCAAACCCGATGGTGAAATTCTGGCGATGAATGTGGTTGAAGAAATCAATCGCCGCCTGCCGAATATTCATCTTGTTATGCATGGATCATCGAGCGTGCCGCAGGAATTGCAAGATGTGTTCAATGCGCATGGTGGGGAAATGCCACAAACATGGGGCGTGCCTCTTGAAGAAATTGAACGCGGCATCAAATATGGCGTTCGCAAGGTGAATATCGATACGGATTGCCGCCTTGCCATGCTTGGCGTCATTCGCAAGATTGCCAATGAAAATAAGGCCGAATTTGACCCGCGGAAATTCCTCAAGCCGGCAATGGATGCGATGGAAAGCTTATGCGCTGACCGGTTTGAGCGGTTTGGTACGGCTGGCAATGCGGCGCGGATCAGGCCATTATCCCTGTCGGCGATGGCATCACGCTATGCAAATGGTGATCTCGATCCGTCAATTGGCTAGGCCTTATCCGCCAGCAGCCAAAATGGCGGCAAGTCCGGTCTCATAATCAGGATAGAGAAGATCAATCCCTAATTCGGGTTTGATAACGCGTGATCCAACGCGCCGCCGTGAAACATAAAAGCTTTGCGCCATTGGTGATAGATTCGCATTTTCAAGCTTTTGTGGCTTGGGTGGCGTCATGCCAATCAAACCTGCTGCATGCCGAACCACATCGCCTTGCGGTGCTGGTTTGTGATCGGCCAGATTAATGATCCTGCCCGATCGCGGCTTGGCCATTGCGGCGATAATAATGCGGCAAATATCATCAACATGAATGCGGTTAAATACCTGTCCTTCGCGTTCGATGATGCGGGCGGTGCCATCACGAAGCGCGTCAAAGGGGCTTCGTCCAACGCCATAGATTCCGGCGGCGCGGAAAATTTCGGTACCAAAATTCTGTTGCCATCTTGCTTCGGCAACAACACGGGCTTTGCCGCGGGCGGTTGCCGGTGCTACCGCTGTATCTTCATAACAGATTTCATGCGGCATATCGGGATAGACCGATGTTGCCGATACATAACCGCTCCAGCCAGAAAAACTGGCAAGGTCTTGACCATGCGCATCAAGCACCGGATCCGAGCCGCCAATCGCGGTGATGGTGCTGATGATCGCATCAATATTGGCAAAGGCAGCGGCCGGATCGGCAAGTGGTTGGCCTGATTGAAAGGGCAAGATTTGCCAGCCTTGGGCGGCCTTGTCGGCAAGCTTTGATGGTGTGCGGCTGGTGCCGCGGATCTGCCATCCCTGATCGGCAAGTGCTTGTGCCAATGGCACCCCAACATAGCCAAGACCAAAAATAAAAACCGTTTTCATATCATTGCCTTTTGATCACTCACCTATGATGCTGGATTGGGCATTGCCCCAACCAAAAGGCCGGGATCAATGCGCCGTCCCTGCCAATCAATGCGCCAGTCAAGATGTGGGCCGGTGGCACGCCCAGTGGCACCAATCGTGCCAATCAAGGCGCCGCGTTCAACCATCATTCCTGTTTTTACATCGGCCCGATCAAGATGCAAAAAGCTTGAATTCACGCCAAGCCCATGTGCAATCACAACCGTGTGGCCGGAAAAATATAAATCTTCTACCAATGTCACAAGGCCGCTTGCCGGCGCGTAAACAGGCGTGCCGGTCGGGGCGGCAATATCTATGCCATAATGTGGTTGGCGCGGCTGGCCATTTAAAATGCGCTGGCTGCCATAAATGCCTGAAATCCGGCCCATGGCTGGCCAATCAAAACCACGCCAGAAATCGCCAAGTGGTGCTTGCAGCTGGCGGGCGGCCCGAACCGCTTCACCATCGGACTTGATTCGCGCCAAAACGGTGACTGGCGGGGTGACCATCGTTGATTTTAACCCGTCTATGCGTTGAATTTTATAGTCGCGTTGACGCGGCGATAGAAGGCTGGTTTTGGCGCTTCCATCTGGTGCGATGATGCGAAGCGCTAGCGGCGCATCAGACTCACGGTGAAACCCAATTACAAAAACACCATTTTCGGCTAGGTCAATCGGCGCATCGCCAAGCATGATCTGATTGGCAGGATCGGTGCGGGCGACAATGAGACCGCCCTCAATCGCGGTTCCAGACAGGATTTCGGCGCCATCAATCTGCTGTGCCTTTACCGGGCCAGCCAGCGCCATCAGCAAAATCGAGACAGCGACAAACCGGATGCGGCAAAAACACAGATAAGTGGCAATTGGGCTATGAAGTTTCATAGGCAAAGGCTAACATGATGTTGTGTAAATGGCACTTGAAAACACAAGCTGTTGGGTGTTATCCCCTTCACATAGTCCGCCTTGATGAAGCCGAATGCCGAAAGATGAAAGAGTAGCAATATAATGACCGATCATGCGAGCGCAACAGCCGACGCCACCCTTCATGAACATGTTGTCATCATCGGGGCAGGTGCCGCCGGTTTGACCGCAGGCATCTATACTGCCCGTGCCAATCTATCGCCAGTGATCCTTGCCGGATTGCAACCGGGTGGCCAGATGACAATCACCACCGATGTTGAAAATTACCCGGGTTTTGCCGAGGTGATTCAAGGGCCGTGGCTAATGACCGAAATGCAGTCACAGGCCGAAAATGTTGGCGCCCGTGTCATTTATGATTTGGTAACCGATCTTGATACATCGGCACGGCCATTCCGCCTGACTTTGGATTCGGGCAAGGTGATGACAGCTGATGTGGTGATTCTTGCCACCGGCGCGCAGGCGCGCTGGCTTGGCCTTGAATCTGAGTCAGCCTTTAATGGCCGCGGCGTTTCGGCTTGTGCCACTTGCGATGGATTTTTCTATAAGGAACGCGATGTTGCTGTTATCGGCGGCGGCAATACAGCCGTTGAAGAAGCTTTATATCTTGCCAATATCTGCCGGTCGGTGACGTTGGTTCACCGGCGCGATTCGCTTCGTGCTGAACAGATCATGCAGGATCGCCTGTTGAAGAAAGACAATATCACGGTTGAATGGAATCGCGCCGTTGCCGAAGTTCTTGGCGATGAAACAGGCGTTACTGGATTGCGTTTAGCCTCGACCGGCAGCGAAGATGACAAGGTAATTCCGGTTCATGGCATGTTTGTTGCGATTGGTCATGATCCGGCAACCAAAGCCTTTGCTGGTGCGGTCGCGCTGGATGACGAAGGCTATATTATTGCCGAGGCAGGCGGCACACGAACCTCGGTTGATGGGGTGTTTGCTGCTGGTGATTGCGTTGACAAAATATATCGCCAAGCGGTTACCGCAGCGGGCATGGGCTGTATGGCCGCGCTTGATGCCGAACGCTGGCTTGGTGAGCAGGAATAGGCTTGCTGTTTGATAAATGGTCTTGGTGAGACAATAAGGGCCTAGTCTGGCCTGATTGCCTAAGCTGGCACTGCGGCGGGTTTTGGTTCGCGAATCGCCCAATTGACCGCAAAGGCAAAAAAGCCAGCCCCGGCATTCAGCCACCACATGGCTTCGTAATTGCCAAAAATATCATACCAGATGCCGCCAAGCCATGCGCCGGCAAATGACCCGATCTGATGTGATAGAAACACCAGACCATAAAGCATGCTTAAATGACGCGGCCCGAAAAAGGCAAGAATCAACCCGCTTGTCAGCGGAATAGTGCCAAGCCATAAAAGCCCCATTGCCGCCCCGAAAAACAGCGCCATTGCCGGACTCGCTGGCAGGCTGATAAAAGCAGCGATGATCAGCCCGCGAAGCAGATAGACAATCGCTAGGGTTTTCTTCTTTGACACGATGCCGCCAAGCCAGCCGCACATAAAAGCGCCAATGATGTTAAATAGCCCAATCAAGGCAAGCGACCAGCTGGCGATTTCCGCGCTCAAGCCAGCATCTTGAAGATAGGTTGGAAGATGGGTCGTGATAAAAACCAGCTGTAAACCACATACAAAAAAGCCAATTGTCAGCAGGATATAATCACGGCTGCCCGTGGCCTGGCGAAGCGCACTTCCAGCGGTTTGCGTGATGCCTTCAAGCGGGCGTGTACCCCCAGCCGGTACCCGCATGCCAAGCGTCACCGCCACCATTGAGGCAACGATTGCCGACAAAATCACAATGGCAAATTGCCAGCCATGCTCGTTCATCATGATTTGCGCGACCGGTACCAGCGCGAATTGGCCAAATGATCCAAAGCTGGTGACAAGCCCCATTGCCAGCGAGCGTTTTTCTGGTGGCGCGGCGCGCGCAACCGCGCCAACAGCAATTGAAATACCGGCACTGCCAAGCCCCATGCCAATCAAAACCTGTCCGAAAAAGACGCCGGTTTCGGTCACGACAAAAGCCATGGATAAAAGACCTGCCGTATAGATCAAGACGCCAAAAGCTGCCACACGCCATGCACCAAACCGGTCGGCCACCGCGCCAAAAAAGGGTGATGACAGGCCCCAGATCAGATTTTGTACGGCAATGGCCAATGAAAAAATCTGGATGCCGCCATCAAGCGCGGCTGAAATCGGCACAAGAAACAGCCCAAAAACCTGTCTGACGCCAAAGGTCACCGAGACCAAGGCGGCGGCAGACAACATGATCATGACCCAGCGAAATTGTGGCGTTGTTGATGACATGGATGGCATTTCCCATAGCGTGCAAAACGGCTTGATACGCATATCTGCAATCAAACCAGTAAGCCAAGCGCGATGGCGCTATGCCAAAAATAATTTTGATTGCGACCTAAAAAACCTACACGCGATGATTTTGTTTCTCAAGCTAATCATCGAGAAGTCGGACGGCCTGAACCTGCGGGCCACGCCCCGAATCATCAATCCGAATCAGCAGTTTCTGCCCCTGCATCAATGAGTGAAATCCACAATCATTCAATACCCGTGAATGGACAAAAACATCTTCGGTTAAATCTTCGGCGGTCACAAAGCCATAGCCACGAATGTCGATAAAGAATTTGACTACGGCGCGCATTTCACCTTCATCAGGTTCGGCTGCGGAGGGAGGAG
>DFSK01000075.1:6210-8591 GCA_002378605.1 Alphaproteobacteria bacterium UBA3439 | reverse complement strand
AGGGACGGGCAGGAAAATAATCAAAAAAACATCATCTGCCAGCCGGTGGAAATGCGCGCCAGCATCATCGGCAAATTGATCAGGCCAAGCCGCATGATGGCTGACCATCACGTCAATGATTGGCGCGGCCTTTCGCAACAGCCGCAGCTTGGCAGCCAAACCGGAATCATCACCAATCACCAATGGTGGGGTCTGGTGCAGATCCAGAAAAAGTGGAAAATGCGATAACATCATCAATCCTTTGCAAGGCTTATCTGACAGGCCTGTGCGGGCGGCATCGATCAAAACAAATGCGTCAAAAGCCGATCACATTTCTGAAATTAGGTATATTTTTTTAAATTTAAAGAAAATTAAGACTGAAAAGAAATTTAATTTCTATATGATTTACTTTCTGCAATTTATTTCTTTTCACGACATTTCTGGCAAAAGCTGATCTTATCGCGTCTGACCTTGATAGCCGGCTGGCGGCGCGCCCCCCTGCGGCAAAGCGCCAATTTGCAGCCCCTTGTGGCTTGATATAGAAACGACCATATGAATTATCGTTCTTTCATTTTCAGGCTGGTTTCATGACCCAATCATCACCTCGCTGGATCTCGCGCAATGCCGGCCCCCATAGCGACCAATTGGTCACCCGATGGCTGTTTGGCATGGCCTTGCTTGTTGCCATTATGGTGGTGATCGGCGGCGTGACGCGCCTAACCGGATCGGGCCTTTCAATGGTGGAATGGCGCCCATTGATCGGAGCCTTGCCGCCATTAAATGCGGCTGAATGGGATCGGGTATTTCAGCTGTATCAGGCATCGCCCGAATATCAGCAAATGAATTTCGGCATGTCACTTGCCGCTTTTAAAAATATTTTCTTTTGGGAATATTTTCACCGGCTTTGGGGCCGGTTTCTTGGCCTTGCCTTTGGCCTGCCATTTTTGTTTTTTGTCGCGAGCGGGCGCGTGCCGCAAGGATTTGGATGGCGGCTGACGCTATTATTATGTCTTGGCGGGTTTCAGGGCGTTGTTGGCTGGTGGATGGTCAAATCTGGCCTTACCGAACAGGCCAGCGTTTCGCAATATCGGCTAGCGTCACATCTTAGTGTTGCGCTGGTGATTTTCAGTCTTCTGATCTGGACAGGTTTTGACCTTCGTGATGGCCGCGCCAAATGGCCAAAAGGTCACAGCATGGCAAGTCTGGCTTTGCTTGGCATCACCATTCTTGCTGGCGCGCTTGTTGCCGGTATGGATGCCGGATTGCTCTATAATCACTACCCGTTAATGGGCAATGGGCTGGTGCCTGTCGAATATGGCGAGGCTGGATGGCTCGACCCCTTTGAAAATCCGGCTTCGGCACAATTCCATCATCGCTGGATTGCCGCCGTAACCTTTGGTGCGGTGGTTGTTCTGGCGGTAAAGGCGCGACGGCGCGGCCTGCATTTGCGCGGCAATCTGGTGCTTGGCGCGATTGTGGCGCAATTCATCCTTGGCATTGTCACGCTTCTTCATGGCGTGCCTGTTGCGCTTGGCGGCATGCATCAAGCTGGTGCGGTGGTTCTTCTTGGCTGTTTGCTCGCCCTTTTGCATGGCGAATCACAGCATCGCCAAACCCCCTAATCGCGCAAGCTAGTCCTTTTTCTTGATCTGTGGCACGCGCCGGATATGCAATTCGGCAAGTGCCGATTCGTCAACTTCAGACGGGGCTGCCATCATCAGGTCTTCGGCCTTGCCATTCATCGGGAACAGAATAACCTCGCGGATATTCGGCTCATCGGCAATCAGCATCACAATCCGATCAATGCCGGGCGCAATGCCGCCATGCGGCGGCGCGCCAAAGCGGAATGCGTTAATCATTGCCGGAAATTTTTCATCAACCGTGCTGTTTGGATAGCCCGCAATTTCAAAGGCTTTATACATCACTTCCGGAAGATGGTTTCGAATCGCACCTGATGACAGTTCCACACCATTACAAACAAGATCATATTGCCACGCTTTGATGGTTAGCGGATCTTGTTCTTCTAGCGCTTTCATGCCGCCTTGTGGCATTGAAAAGGGATTATGCGAGAAATCAATCTTGCCCGTAACCGGATCGGCTTCGAACATTGGGAAATCGACAATCCATGCAAAGCGGAACAGGTTTTTATCAATCAAATCCTGATCTTGACCAATTTTCACACGGGCGCGTCCGGCAAGGCTGGCCGCTTCATCCGCAGGCGCACAAGCGAAAAACACGGCATCACCATCACCAACCCCCGTGGCAAGACGGATTGCTTCGGCCTTTTCAGCACCAAGCGCTTTGGCAACGGGGCCGCGAGCCTCGCCTTCGCCATAGATAATATAGCCCATACCCGGCGCGCCTTCGCCCTGCGCCCAGCTATTCATCCGGTCGGCAATCGC
>DFSK01000075.1:3558-5928 GCA_002378605.1 Alphaproteobacteria bacterium UBA3439 | reverse complement strand
CTATTCATCCGGTCGGCAATCGCACGGCTTCCACATTTTGGCCCGGGCACCGCCCGCACAACCGCGCCCTTTTCAATATTCTTGGCAAAGATTGAAAAATCAGATCCGCGGAAAATATCGGTTACATCGCTAATTTCAAACGGAATCCGCAGATCTGGCTTGTCATTGCCATATTTCAGCATCGAATCTGCAAATGGAATATGCACAAAATCAGTATCGATAACCTTGTCGGAAAATTCTTCAAACACGCCTTTGATCACCGGCTCGACTGCGGCAAACACATCCTGCTGTTCAACAAAGCTCATCTCGAGATCAAGCTGGTAGAATTCACCCGGGCTGCGATCGGCGCGGCTATCTTCATCACGAAAACAAGGGGCAATCTGGAAATAGCGGTCAAAGCCACTAACCATGATTAGCTGTTTAAATTGCTGTGGTGCCTGTGGCAAAGCATAGAATTTGCCGGGGTGAAGGCGGGCTGGCACCAGAAAATCACGCGCGCCTTCGGGCGATGATGCGGTTAGAATTGGTGTTTGGAATTCGGTGAAATCCTGTGCCACCATGCGGGCGCGGATCGATTGAATGATTTTGGCCCGCAACATGATATTGGCATGAGGGCGAGAGCGACGAAGATCGAGATAGCGATAGCGAAGCCGTGTTTCCTCGCCTGAATCTTCATCTGAATTGACCTGTAATGGCAAAGTGTCGGCAGCCGACTGCACTTCAAATGCTTCGATACGTATCTCGATCTGGCCGGTTGGTAATGACGCGTTGATCGTTTCGTCGCTGCGCTTCAGGACTGTGCCGGTAACGGTAACCACTGACTCGAGCCGCGTGGCTTCGACAAGCGCAAAGCTGGCATCGGATGAATCGGCAACACATTGAGTCAGGCCGTAATGATCACGAAGGTCAACAAAGACAAGCTGTCCATGATCGCGTTTGCGGTTAATCCAGCCAGATAATTTTACCTGCTGGCCGACATTGGCTTCGGTCAATTCGACGCAATTATGGGATCGGTAGGCATGCATGATCTAAGGCTCCGTAAAGAATGACCAGCTAATGGCCAATAAACTGCGATAATCGGATCGATCGCCGCATCGAGAGCGGCCATCAAAAACGCGGCGAGTATGCAAAGATTGCGGCATTGACGCAACCGGCTTTCGGTTCACATGCCCCATATTCAGGGTCATATGTTCTTTTTTATGACGAGCGACGACGCCCACGCCGACCGCGCCGATCATCACCACCGGCATTATTGATATTCACATCGGCCCATGCCGCGCCAAGCGCAGCATTCATCGCCGCTTCATCAAATGGCCGTTTTGGCGTTGCCGCAAGTGCTGTTGTCATTGCGGCAACATGCGCTGGGCTGGTGCCACAGCAACCGCCAATGACCTTGGCGCCCATATCCCGCGCAAATAGCGCATAATCAGCCATCAATTCAGGTGTGCCATGGTAATGAATCGCGCCCTCAACATAGGCGGGGATGCCGCAATTGCCCTTGGCCACCACCGGCACATCGTTCGATTGCGTCAAAATACCACTTACCGAATGCAGCAATTCAGCCGGCCCAATGCCGCAATTGGCGCCAATGAAGCTGGCACCTAAAGCGGTGGCAAAACTGGCAAAATCAGCGGGCATCACCCCCATCATTGATCGGCTAGCCGTATCAAATGTCATGGTTGCACAAATCGGCAGGCCCGTGGGTTTTGCCGCTTCGATCGCGGCGGCCACTTCTTCATTTGACGACATGGTTTCAATCCATAAAACGTCAACACCACCCTCGGCAAGCGCTTCGGCCTGTTCGGCAAAACCGGCAACAGCGGCGCTGTGCGTTAATTTGCCAAGCGGCTCAAACAGCTCGCCAGTTGGCCCCATTGATCCGGCGACAATGGCGCGTTTTCCGCTATTGGCAAAATGTATCTCTACCGCTTTGCGGGCCAATTGCGCCGCAGCCATATTCAGCTCGGATACACGATCTTGTGAGTCATGAAGTTTTAGCCTGAATCCGGTACCGCCAAAGCTGTTGGTCAGGATCAAATCTGATCCGGCTTCAAGAAAACTGCCATGAAGCCATAAAATATCATCCGGACGTTCAACCGACCATAATTCTGGCGGATAGCCGGTTTCAAGACCGCGCCCAAACAGGTTGGTTCCCGTTGCCCCATCAGCAACGCACCAGCCTTGTTGGTCAATCAGATCGGATAAAATATTGCTCATTGCTTTTGAGTTCCTTGCATACCGGCGCGGCGGCCATCATCTGGCCGCCATCACACCCCGTGACAGCTAGACGCCAAGACGTTTCACATTGCGCCGTGATGGCCGGCGTGCAACGCCAGTTGCCTTTGCCCGCCGGTCGCGAAGAATATCCAG
>DFSK01000075.1:1389-3374 GCA_002378605.1 Alphaproteobacteria bacterium UBA3439 | reverse complement strand
CGTTTCACATTGCGCCGTGATGGCCGGCGTGCAACGCCAGTTGCCTTTGCCCGCCGGTCGCGAAGAATATCCAGCAAAACCAGCTGGTCATCTTGATCCATGCTTCGCCATGCGGCGATTTCGGCGCGCGTCCGATAACAGCCAAGACAGACCCCATCCTGCGGATCCATCTGACAGATCGACACGCAGGGCGATGGCAGTTTGGTCACAACAGGTTTATCAGAAGATGCCATATCGGTCGTTACCCTATTGGTTTCAGGCGGCGCGGCTTTCAGCTTCGGCAGTCACCATCGCACCATTCAAGGCAGATAGCTCTTCCAGCTGTTCCGATGCCGCTGATACTGTCACAAGATTGCGGTCGATAACAGGGGCCGTCGCATCACTTTCCGCTTTTGGCCGCTCGGCAGCTTCGTCGATCAATGACAAAAGCGCAACAGCATCACCTTGAAGCAGAACCGGCATATCTTCACGAAGGAATGCACGCAAAACACGCTTGGCATGAACTTCATTTTTCAAGCTTTCAACATGGCGGTTGCCAGCTGGCACGATCAACGCATCATAATCAATCGCAAGCGCTGTCGATAAGGTTGCATCTGCCGGATAGGACATGCCCCAGCCTGTACCATTCCAGGCATTTGTTAATCCAGCTTCCCGCGAAACAATTCTTAATTTCGCACCAGCATTCATCATGGCGCGTTGGATGGCAATAAATCCGACCTCATCAAATCCACTTGCCACCATAATGGCGATTGTTTTCCCTGAGAAATTGGATAGCTTCATAAGAATACTCCTTAACAAATTGAATTAGGGTCTCTCGCTTTGACTTTTGCGAGGAAGGTTACGCTGGCGAGCACCAACCGGTCCGCCGGTCGCGCTTGCCGCGTAAAAATTAGGATTGCGCCAGCGTATACATTGCTTTGGCAATTTGTTCAAGCTTTACTCGCCATCGATGTGCCGTGCTTGATCCCAAAACCCAGATAATGAGCAAAGTTTTTCCATCACTTTGATATTTGCGCATTTGCAGCGCCGTTCAAAAGGCTTAAGATCAGGCGTTAAATCATCGGCCGGAGTCTTTGGCAAAAGGCCGGATCGGATGGTTTTCGCAATCTGTTTTTTGAATGGAGATGAATAAGATGTGTGATCTGGAAAATTGTGATCCTAATGATGTGTCGCGGCCATCGGTATCAGCGACCGACCGGCGGTTATTTCTTGCCGGTGCGCTGGCCCTACCGCTTGCCACTATTCTTGCCAATGTCGAGCTTGCCGAGGCACAAGCCGCAAAAGGCGTTTCCATCAATCAATCAACCGCAGATGGCCGCACGGTTAGCGCCTATTTTGCCGAGGCCGATAAAAAGGACGCGCCGGTGGTCATTTTGATCCATGAATGGTGGGGATTGAATGACAATATCAAAACCATGGCCGAAGATATCCGCGCCAAGGGATTTCATGCGATTGCCATTGACCTGTTTAACGGGTCGGTCGCCACCAATCGTGATGAAGCCAAAACCCAAACTAAAGCCGTCAAAGCCAGCGAAGCCAATGCAACAATCGCCGCATGGGTTGATTGGGCCAAGGCCAATGGCAATGGTAAAGTTGCCACGCTTGGCTGGTGTTTTGGGGGTGGGTGGAGCCTGTCAGCCGCATTAAACACCAAGCTTGATGCCGCGGTGATCTATTATGGACGCGTTACCGCCAATGCCGACAGTCTGAAAAAACTGAACGCGCCGCTTCTTGGTCATTTTGGCACATTGGATAAATCCATCAATCCAGAGATGGTTGGCGCCTTTCAAAAAAACCTTGCCGAGGCAGGCAAAAGCGATTTGATGACAACATATTGGTATACTGCAGGCCATGCTTTTGCCAATCCAACCGGCGGCCGCTATGACGAGGATGATGCCGCGCTTGCATGGGCAAGAACGCATACATTCCTTGCGGCGCATTTGCGCTAATCAGTCGCGAAAAAGGCTGGCAGTAAACGAGGCTGG
>DFSK01000075.1:0-1136 GCA_002378605.1 Alphaproteobacteria bacterium UBA3439 | reverse complement strand
CAGTAAACGAGGCTGGCAGTAAAAATCTGGGCGGCAATCATGCTGGCGGCCTTTTGAACGAAAAACAGCCCGGCTTTTCAAGCGGGGCTGTTGATCTTTTTGGCCTATTTGCCAATGGCAGGTTAGCACGGCCAAAACCCGTGCCAATCGCGCCAGATATACGGCAATCTTTTACAGCTTGCTGTGGCTACCATCGCAAAGCGGGGCTTTTGCCGAGGCTTTACATCCACAGAAAAACATCTTTTTGGTTGCCGCGGCGGTAATTTTTACCGGCGCAATGCCTGTATCTTTGTGGCTGCCATCACAAAAAGGCTGTTTGGCACTTTTACCGCAAGCGCACCAGAAATAGGTTTTGCCTTCTTCAACTTCGATTGGCATTGGTGATTTTTGAAAAATAACCGGATCGGTCATGGAAATAGTCCTTTGTTGGGGTTACGAAAACCTGCCTCTGTCATGCCATCTGCCGCCAAAATAACGCCAAATGGGCCGAAAAAGCGATAAAATGAATGGAGCGGGCAACGGGGTTCGAACCCGCGACCCCGAGCTTGGGAAGCTCGTGCTCTACCAACTGAGCTACACCCGCTTTATGGTTGCACCATAAGAGTTTGCGATGGTTGATAGCAAGTCCAAAAACAGCTCTTGCGGTTTTTGGCAAAGCGCATTACCGGCTTTTGCGTTCAGTTTTGCTAGATTGATTGCCCGATGACGGTTTCTGCCAATTAAAGTTGCATTTCGGGACTGTTTTCGTCATATACTCAGGCAGCGGCCTTATCGATTGGCAGCGGCAGTTTCAAAATGGTTTGGCAAGACACATGATGACTCCTTATGACACCGGCGAGACCAAAGACGCATCTGAGATAAATGATGCCGCACCCGACCGGTCAGTAATTGAAAAACCAAGCCGGCAAGAAGCCGAAGCCGCAATTGATGTTCTCTTGCGCTGGATTGGCGAAAACCCTGCCCGTGAAGGGCTTGCCGGAACACCGGGCCGTGTCGTACGCGCATGGTCAGAATTTTGCAGCGGCTATGCCGAAGATCCGGCGCAAATGCTGGCGCGCACCTTTGAAGAAGTCGAAGGCTATGACGATATGGTGATGCTTCGCAATATCCGGCTGGAAAGCCATTGCGAACATCAT
>DFSK01000162.1:4925-6269 GCA_002378605.1 Alphaproteobacteria bacterium UBA3439 | reverse complement strand
CGACGCCAACGCCTGCAAAATCAAAAATTCGGTTACGGTCAATTTGACTTCCTGACCACGCCAGCTGCATAAATGCCGGTCTGGATCCATCAGCAATTCACCAAGGCGAATGATATTCGGGCCAGATGTTTTCATCACCCCATCACTGGCCCGCCGCAAAACCGCACGGATACGGGCAAGCAACAAACGCTGGGAAAATGGTTTGGTTATATAATCATCTGCACCCATGCCAAGCCCAAGCGCCTCGTCAAGCTCATCATCCTTGCTGGTCAGGAAAATCACCGGCATTTGCGACTGGCTTCGCACCTTTTGCAAAAGCTCCATTCCGTCCATGCGCGGCATCTTAATATCAAAGACACCAAGATTGGCAGGCCTGCGGGCAAGCCCGACCAAAGCCGCCTCACCATCATGATAACAATCGACCTCAAACCCTTCGGATTCAAGCGTCAAGGATACTGACGTCAGGATATTTTGATCATCATCAACAAGTGCAATACGGTCTGCCATCTAGGTCTCTCACTCCCCAAAAGTCTGATCCGGCATTGACCAATCATATCCATGGCCAGCTGATCGTCTCGATTGATCTTCACCCTGCGGGCAAATCAAGGCCAATATAGGGCAGAAAATCGGCATAATCGGGCCTAAATTATCTTAATGGGCGTCGGCCCAGCTATCGGCAATGCCAGCCTCGGCAACAATCGGCACCGCCAATGTTAAAACAGGATCAGCCGCATTTTCCATAACCGATGTAATCAACGCCGTTGTGGCTTCGGCTTCGGCTTCGGGGGCTTCAAAGATCAATTCATCATGCACTTGAAGCAGCATTGTTGCGCTTAGCCCAGCCGCCTTTAGCGCCGCGGGAATGCGGATCATCGCCCGTTTGATGATATCGGCGGCACTGCCTTGAATCGGCGCATTGATCGCTTGGCGTTCGGCAAAGCCGCGCATCGCCTGATTGCCACCGGAAAAGCCGGAAATATGGATACGCCGCCCGAATAATGTTTCGACAAACCCATCTTCACGGGCTGAAACCTTGATCCGTTCCATATAATCCTTGATGCCCGGAAAATTTTTGAAATAAGCCGTGATATAGTCACTCGCCTCGCCGCGTGAAATGCCAAGCTGACGCGCCAGCCCAAAGGCCGAGATACCGTAGATAATGCCAAAATTGATGGCCTTTGCACGGCGTCTGGTTTCGCTATCCATCTGATCAAGCGGCACGCCAAATACCTCGGATGCGGTTCGCGCATGAATATCGATGCCGGCGCGAAACGCCTCGATCATTGTCGTTTCCTGCGCAACATGCGCAACAAGCCGCAATTCGATTTGCGAATAGTCAGCCGA
>DFSK01000162.1:4251-4589 GCA_002378605.1 Alphaproteobacteria bacterium UBA3439 | reverse complement strand
GGGTCAGATGATGACAGACGGCCAGTGCTGGCACCAACCATCGAAAATGAGGTATGAACCCGCCCAGTTGTGGCGAGAATCGAGTCAACAAGCGCATCAGCATAAGTCGATTTCAATTTGGCCAAATGCCGCCATTCAAGAACCTTCGCCGCAATATCAACGCCCGATGCAGCCAGATCTTCCAACACATCTGCCGAGGTAGAAAAAGCGCCCGTTTTGGCTTTTTTACCGCCTTCAAGCCCCATTTTATCAAATAGGATTTCGCCAAGCTGTTTTGGTGATGCAATATTGAATTCTTCACCGGCGAGCTGGTGGATCTCGGTTTGAAATACGGCCAT
>DFSK01000162.1:478-3926 GCA_002378605.1 Alphaproteobacteria bacterium UBA3439 | reverse complement strand
GGCCTCCATTTTGGCAAGGATCGGGATAAGCGGACGTTCCAGCCTTTCATAAACTGACGCTACCTGCTCAGCCCCAAGGCGCGGCTTGAATAAATGCCACAGCCGAAGCGTGATATCGGCATCTTCGGCGGCGTAATCCAAGGCCGCCTCAGGCGCGAGCGTGCCAAAGGGAACCTGTTTGACCCCCTTGCCACAAACATCGGAAAATTTAATCGTGTCATAATCCAGCCAATGTTTTGCCAGATGATCCATTGAATGGCCACCAACACGCCCACCATCCAGAACATAAGAAAGACACATCGTATCATCGACCGGCGACAGGTTTATGCCGCCATTGCGCGGCCATAGCAGAATATGCGAATCATATTTCAGATTATGACCAATTTTCAAAATGGCTGGATCTTCGAATATTGGCCGCAACATCGCCATCGCCGTATCAAAGCCAATTTGTTTATAAGAAACCGGTGCCTCGGCAGAAAAATCCAGCCCGCCCTGCGCGTCGCCAGTTTCCGTTGCCATCGCGCCATGACGAAGCGGCACATAGCAAGCCTTGCCAGGTGCCAATGCCATCGACACACCAACCAAATCAGCCGCCGCCGCATTCAGGCCGCTGGTTTCAGTATCAACCGCCAGAAAACCTTGCGCTGTTGCCGCAGCCAGAAATGCGGCAAGCGAGTCAACATCGGTAATAAGCTGGTAGTCGGCTTCGACAGGCTGGGCCGCCACAGCCAGCGCATCAGGCGCGGCTACATGGTCTGTTGATGGCGCAGAACCGGCTTTATCTGATGGCAATGGGTCTGCCAAAGATGGGCTTGATGGTGACGGGCTTGATGCCATTGACCGGACCGCACCGCCCAATTTTGCCCCATTACCATTCCCACCATCGGCGCCAATGCGGACAAGCAAGCGGCTAAATTCCTGTTCTTTTAGAAAGGCCGTCAATAGATCCATATCGCGCCGCGGAGTCGATAATGCCGACAATTCAAGCGGCATTGGCGCATCATCACGAAGCGTCACAAGCTGGCGCGAAATCCGCGCTTGTTCAGCAAAATTGATCAGATTTTCACGGCGTTTTGGCTGTTTGATCGTTTCAGCATTTGCCAGCAAAGTATCAAGATCACCAAAGGTCTGAATCAATTCAGCCGCCGTTTTGATGCCAATGCCCGGCACCCCCGGTACATTATCGGTTGAATCACCAGCCAAGGCCTGCACATCAATCACTTTTTCCGGCGCGACGCCAAACCGTTCAAACACTTCATCAGCACCAATACGGCGCTGCTTCATCGGGTCAAGCATGGTGATATCACCGCGCACAAGCTGCATCAAATCCTTGTCTGACGAAACAATAAGCGTCGCAAGTCCCGCATCTTCGCCAAGCCGCGCATAGGTTGCGATCAGATCATCAGCTTCAAATCCGGGCGCTTCAAGAAGGGGCAGGCTCAAGGCTTGGGTTGCCGCACGCACCAGCGCAAATTGCGGAACAAGATCTTCAGGCGGTTCTGATCGATTGGCCTTATATTCGGGATAGATATCTGAGCGAAAGGTTTTGCGCGCAACGTCAAATACCACGGCAACATGATCTGGCTGCAGATCATCGACAAGCTTCATCAACATGGCGGTAAAGCCATACACAGCATTGACCGGCGTACCGTCGCGTCGGGTCATTGGTGGCAGGGCGTGAAAAGCGCGGAAAATATATCCCGACCCATCAACCAGTACCAATCTGCCTTTTTCACTCATATCGCCCCACAATTCAAAATCCGACGATGCCAATGGCGCTAAGACTGGCCTCGATATTGGTCGCCATATGCGGCACAAAATGGCATTTCAATTACCAATGCGCCGTTGGCCAAAATGGCTATTCGGCCGCCGCAACAAATGCGCAAGAACAATAAGGGCAAGTCACCTTGCCATTAGTGCCAAGCGTCAGCCATACCTGCGGATGCCCAAGCGGACCACCGCCACCGTTACAGGCCACCCGCGACTGGTTTGTGACAATTACATTTGATGATGATGAAGCTGATTGATCAGCCTTCGTGCGGGCTTGGTCTGGGGTCATGATATCCTCATTCGCATCATATGGCATTACGGCAATATGGCATTATGGCCAAAATCTGTTTGCGACGCGTCCTAATCAGACGGCGCGATCCATCGGATTAACCTATAGCGGCTTGACGATTGATGCAATTGTAACTGGCGCTGGCCGACGAAGATTCTTTGCCCCCCTTGCCGCCCTCACCACAACGGCCTATATCTTGGCAAAAGATCCGTTCCCGCTTTTCACACAAAAAAGGCAGTCATTATGACATCCCAAAATACCGTCATTCCGACTGCCGCCTTTACGCATAGCCCAGAGTCAGGGCTGGCGATTGAAGCCCGTGATGTGAATAAGATTTATGATGCTGGTGGGCGAGCGCATCACGCCTTGAAATCAATTGATATCGAAGTGCCGATTGGTTGTATTTTCGGGCTATTGGGGCCGAATGGCGCTGGCAAATCGACCTTTATCAATATCATGGCTGGAACGGTGGTAAAATCTAGCGGCAGCATATCGATATGGGGAACTGATATTGATGCCAATCCGCGGCAATCACGCGCCAATATCGGCATTGTACCGCAAGAATTGAATATTGACGCCTTTTTCACTCCGCGCGAAACCCTGGATATGATGGCAGGGCTGTTTGGCGTGCCAAAGGCCGAACGCCATACGGATGAAATTTTGGAGATGGTTGGCCTGACCGAACAGGCTGATTTCTATTCGCGGCGACTGTCAGGCGGCATGCGCCGACGGCTGTTGGTTGGCAAGGCGATGGTGCATCGCCCGCCGATTCTGGTTTTAGACGAACCGACCGCCGGTGTTGATGTCGCGCTTCGCCAGCGTTTATGGGACAATATCAAAAGCCTGAACCGCGCCGGTGTTACGGTGGTGCTGACGACGCATTATCTTGAAGAGGCCGAAGCCTTGTGCGACCGCATCGCCATCATCAATAAGGGCGAAATTATCGCAGCGAAAACAAAGGCCGATCTATTGGCCTCGGCTGGCCAGAAAACGCTTCATCTCAGCCTGACAACACCGCCGCCGCTGCCGTTACCAAACGCGCTTGCCGCGCTTGGCGCACAATGGCGTGATGGCCGCCTGTCGATCAGCTTTGATCCGGCGACAAGCAATGCGGTTGATATTTTGCATAAAGTACGGCTTGCCGGATTTGAGGTGAGCGATATCAGCACCGCCGAACCCGACCTTGAAGATGTGTTTCTAAGCCTAACAAAATAGGATGCCATAAGCCCTGTTCGGCGCTAAGCGACCACCGCGTTCAAAACGATGCCGCGCTGCGCCGTTTTGATTGCCGTTACCGTTTTGAAAAACGTCTTCACCAGTGAAATGAGCATTTGCAGGCGCGGCGGTTGCGTTAATAGCCGCATAATGCCCGCATGATGCACACATGAT
>DFSK01000162.1:0-211 GCA_002378605.1 Alphaproteobacteria bacterium UBA3439 | reverse complement strand
CATGATGCACACATGATCGCGGCAAAGATACGGCATTACCCCCTTGGCAGGGGGGCAAAGTCAGTATAGAAGAATGCTATCCTGATTTTGGTCTGATGGCGGTATCAATTACCCCGCCCATGACCAAAGATGCACTCGTAGCTCAGCTGGATAGAGCGCTGCCCTCCGAAGGCAGAGGTCACAGGTTCGAATCCTGTCGAGTGCACCATTT
>DFSK01000144.1 GCA_002378605.1 Alphaproteobacteria bacterium UBA3439 | reverse complement strand
TTGGGCGTCTTGCCATCCCTAGAAATCGCGCTGCCATGGTGGCTGGCGATTGTGTGCTTTCTTCCCCTTTTAATTGGGGATAAATCGACCCGCCGTCAAGGGTTGTTAATACAGGAATTGCCTGTCGTGCGCGATGCGGCAGAAAATGCCATCCATCAGGCATGGATTTGGCACGAGACGCAGCGCCGGAATCAGCTTGTATATGGGGCGTATCAGCCCATGCATGCAACAGTCCCGCCTGCGCGCTTTTGACCAACCAACAACCGGCAAAAACAACCTCTTGGTTAGCGACAATCGGCGTGGCAATCACCCGACGGCCCGTTTCGCGAAACAAACGATAGCTGGCCGTTGATGAGTGGTGTTTTGATGATGATGCGACAATTGGACTGAAATGACAGCCGCCAATCGTTGCCGAAACCCCATCATCACAACGCTGGCGAAGCTGGTCTAGCGCGATAGTTGCCGCGCCGTAATGCCCGCCGCCAACTGCCATAATTAGCCGCCGCATGACAAGCACCCAAAATGATTGTGGCAAATCCGCAAAGGCGGCCATTGTCACGCTGGCATAACCCGCTGGATGCCATGCAACCGCATGGTCAATAATCTGATCACAAACCTTGTCAGCCGCCGCGCTTAGCCGCGCTGCGCCAGCGCCAAGACGGTGCAATTGCCCCGATGACACCGTGATGTCACCAAAAGCCGCGTTTTGATAATCAAGATCGGCTAGAAATTTGCGGATGCGAACGCGTTCAAACTGGTCATTTTGATTGCTTGGATCACTTTCAAAATCGCAATTCAGATGACGGCAAACCGCCATGAGCTGATCTGGCATCCAGCCCAAAACCGGCCGCCCTACAACAATATCATGCTGGATTCGGTGGCAGGCGATACCGCGAAGGCCATTCAAGCCCGATGATTTCAACAAGCGCATGGCCACGGTTTCGGCCTGGTCGCTGGCATGATGCGCAAATAGCAAAGCTGCCTTTTTTTGCCGCGCCACTGCTAATAGCGCCTGATGTCGGTTGATCCGCGCCCATTCCTGCAGCCCTGCTGTCGGGCGCGGTTCGGTAATCTGGATAATTTCGCTGGCAATTCCAAAAGGGCGCAACCGCGTTTGCACCCGCCGCGCCTCGTCACCCGAGCCGTCGCGCAATCCATGATCAACAATCATCGCATGATGATGCTTGCCAGTCGCGGCGGCATAACGCTGGGTTAACAAGGCCAGCGCGGTACTATCTGGCCCACCGGACAATGCCGTGACATAGCCTAAGCATTGGTCAAGACCCAGCGCCGCCATTGCAGCGGCGAAACTGGCGTCAAAAGCAGCAATCGAGCTAGCTTTTACACTTGGCAGCATCACTAAGGGCGGCAAGCTGGGTCATGAAAGCTTCGGGCGGCGTATCCAGAAGTTTTGGCAAGGATGCATAGATTTCGCAGGCTTGTTCTGCTGGTGCGAAATGCGAAACCGATTCGGCAATCCACATGGTCGTATCAACAAGCCGTGCATCACCCGGATAGGTGCTGTTAAATTCGGAAAATGTCATCGCGGCCTTCTCATATTCACCACGCATGAACTGCACCCGTCCTAACCAGAAAGTGGCATCGGCCTGGCGTTCATGGCCTTTGTTGAAGGCGCGAAATTCGGCAAAAGCCAATTCGGCTGTTTCCAAATCATTTTGCAATGCCCGACCAAGCGCAAAGCGATATTGCTCTTCGGGGCTAACCGCAGGCAAAACCTCAGGTTCAGCAGGCGCCGCAGGCGTGGCAGGCGCATTATTTGCCGCTGCATCAGCGTTCAGGTTACTGGCAGCGCCAGAAACTGCATTATCAGCAGGCAATGCGCTGTTATTGGCCGTTTCAACGCCATCTTTGGCGGCGGCGGCGTCGGATGTGTTGGCGGCATCCAGTGTCTCAAGCTCGCGGTTAAGCGCGCCTTCTTCGACCGACCATTTGGTGACACCACTATTGCTTTCACGGGTCATTTGGACATTTGCTGGCGCATCGGCAGCGGTTGTTTCTTGTTGTGCTGCCGCGTTGGCAAGCTCGCTGCCACCAAGCGAGATCAGCGTTTGCACCCGCTTTTCCAGCCGAAGCAAACGGAATTCAGTATCAGATGTGATTTCAAGCGTGCGTTCCATCCGGCGACTGGTCATTGCCAATGTATCATTCAGCTTTTCCATCTCATTGCGAAGCGCATTCAGATCGGCCACCTGGGCGGTGCCAGCCTGTGCCGAGCTGGATCCAAGCTGTTCAACCTTGAGCTTGATTTCGCGAAGATCCTGTTCAATAACCCCGCGGATTTCTTTCAAGCCCTGTTCTAGAATATCCATGCGTTGCTGTTGGCGTGTTAACAGGGCGCTGGCATTTGACGATATCGCATTATCGCTTGCCGCGCTTTGCGCCATCGCATTTGCTGGCAACAGCAAACCGGCCAACACCAAAAAGACTATCCGTTTATTCATCACGTCAATTCCCAACGCCAAAGAAAAATTGATGATTGCAA
>DFSK01000149.1:7589-9260 GCA_002378605.1 Alphaproteobacteria bacterium UBA3439 | reverse complement strand
AATTCGGCCATCAGGCTTTCGTCAATGCTAAGACGGCCAGCCGTATCCAAAATCAAAACATCATAGGCTTGTAATTTTGCTGCCTGCAAAGCGCGTTTGGCAATTTGCGTTGGGCTTTCGCCATCAACTTCGTTTAGCACGCCGACTTCGGCCTGATCACCAAGCATGCGCAATTGTTCGCGCGCGGCCGGACGCGTCACGTCAAGCGAGGCCAGCATGACCTTTTTGCGATCGCGGCTGCGCAGCCGCAATGCCAATTTACCAGCTGTTGTGGTTTTACCCGAACCTTGCAAACCGGCCATCAAAATGACGGCTGGCGGGTTGGTGGCAATATTCAATGGCGCGGCATCACCACCAAGCATTTCAATCAAGGCATCATGCACAATTTTGATCACTTGCTGATCGGGGCGCACGGCCCGCATGCTGGCAACGCCAACGGCCTTTTCACGCACTTTTTCGGTAAAGGCCTTTACCGCAGGCAAGGCGACATCGGCATCAAGCAAAGCCAGCCGCACTTCACGAAGCGCAGCATCAACGTCTGACTCGCTTAGCGCGCCACGGCGTGCCAGCCCGTCAAAGACATCAGCTAATTTACTTTTCAGCGTATCAAACATGGTTTTAAACCTGCTTGCCCTTTGTTATTTTGCATTATCGCCATCATCCAAATTGCAAAATACCCTGTGGCACCCGTGCTCGAAAACTTCAAGGACGTGTGGAACCCGCTAAGGTCATTTCGTTTGGCGATGGCCTGATTTATTAGAAGCTATTGCGCTTTTTGCCATGAATTGTCAAGAATAAGCGATGTTCTTTATATTATCGAAAACATTTGGCCTTCTTCTTGAACCCCTCATCATCCCTTATCTATTTTTGGCGGTTGGGCTTTTTGCCCGCTGGCGGCGCTGGCGCTGGATCATGCGCCTGTCTTTTTTGACCGCGATTGCGCTGCCGCTTGGCTATGGCTTTCTGCCGGTTTCAAGCCTGCCTTTGCAATTTCTGGAAAACCGAATTGCGCGCGGCGATATTGGCCAGCGCCATATTGATGGGATCATTGTGCTTGGTGGTTTTACCGGCAATGGCATTGTTGCGCAAAGCCGCGACCATTATACATTAGGTGGCGCGGCTGAACGATTTACCGCCGCCCTGACGCTGGCGCGTGCGCATCCCGACACGCCGATTCTGTTTAGTGGCTTTTCGGGTGAGTTGATACAGCGCGGCTGGCGCGAAAGTGACAATATCCGCGATCTGATCAAACAGCTTGGCGGGCTAAACCGAACCGTGCTCTATGAAGAAAACAGTCGTAACACTTATGAAAATGCAATGAACAGCCGTCAAATTCTCGCGGCAGAGCCCGGTACAAATTGGATTTTGATCACCTCGGCAAATCATATGCCGCGTGCCATTGGCAGCTTTGCCGCCGCTGGCTGGTCGGGAATCATTCCCTATCCAGTTGATTTTCAAACCCCGAAAACAGGCTATACCAATCTTTGGGATATCAGCAAAGGCACCTCGCTTATGCGCCGGGGTTTGCATGAATATGCCGGCCTGTTGGTCTATTATTTATCAGGGCGAAGCGCCGCTCTTTTGCCTGATTAAACCCTAATCCTTGGCGCTGCGCTGATCCATTTCAGAATCGACACCGGCAAGCGCCTTGGCAAATTCATCAGCGGCAAA
>DFSK01000149.1:4691-7304 GCA_002378605.1 Alphaproteobacteria bacterium UBA3439 | reverse complement strand
AATTCTTCGGCAAGCGCAACAACAACACCGCCCTTTGCCGATCCATCAAGTTTGGTCACAATCAAGCCTGACACATCGGCGACCGCAGAAAAGGCTTTAACCTGCGACATCGCATTCTGGCCAACGGTTCCATCAAGAACAATCACCGAATCATGTGGGGCGCTGTCATCTAATTTCCGAATCACACGAACGATTTTGGCCAGCTCATCCATAAGCTCGCTTCGGTTTTGCAACCGGCCAGCCGTATCAATGATCAAGACATCGGCATTATCTTCCTTGGCCTGAACCATCGCCCGATAGGCCAGCGCCGCCGCATCGCCACCAGTTGCATCGGCGATCACCTTTGTGCCGGTTCGCGCGCCCCAGATTTGCAATTGTTCAACAGCCGCCGCCCGAAATGTATCGCCAGCGGCAAGCAATACGGTCTTGCCTTCGGCTTGCCAATTTTGCGCAAGCTTGCCTGCGGTTGTCGTTTTCCCCGAACCATTGACGCCAACAAGAAGCACAACATGCGGCCGGTTTTGGGAATCAATCTCAAGCGGTTTGGCAACCGGTTTTAAAATTGCCTCCAGCCCATCGGCCAAGGCAAGCGCAATCGAATCAGCATCGACCGGGCCGTCAAATTTATGCGCCTTCAAAGCGGTGGCAAGCCGGATTGCCGATGCCGTCCCAAGATCGGCAGCAATCAGCGCATCTTCGACTTCTTCCAATGATGCTGCATCCAGTTTGGATTTGCCAATCAGCGCCGATAATGAGGGAAGGCTGGCGAGTGATTCGCTGACTTTTTTACTCGATTTGCTGAGGCCGTCTTTTAATTTTTTAAACCAGTTCATGCGCCCTGCGCCCCCTTTGCAACCGCACGACCAACAAGGCTGTCACCATCACGCCCGATCAATTCAACATCAACAAGCTGGCCTGAAGGGATAAAATCCCCGTCAAGCCGGATCTTGGCAAAATTGCGCCCATGCCCGCGATTACCCGCCTCGACAAGAAGCTGATCACATTTGCCAATGGCGCTATCAAGGAAACCGGCAAGCCGCGCCGCGCCAAGAGCGCGCAATTCGGCTGCTCGCTGCTTGATCACTAGGACCGGTAGTTGCGGCATATCGGCAGCTGGTGTTCCCGGGCGTGGTGAATAGGGAAATACATGAAGATGGGTGATATCCGCGCTGGCGATGATCGCAAGGCTGGCCTGATGCGCCTGATCATTTTCGGTTGGAAATCCGGCAATGACATCAGCCCCGAAAACCACATCCGGCCGCCGCCGCCGCGCCTCATCACAAAAGCGAAGAATATCACGCGCCAGATGGCGGCGCTTCATCCGTTTCAAAATCAAATCGTCACCATGCTGTAATGACAAATGCAAATGCGGCAAGAGACGCTGGTCTTCGGCAAGAACATCCATCAATTCAGCATCAGGTTCGGCCGGATCAATTGACGATAGACGCAACCTTGGCAAATCTTGTACCGCATCCAAGATCTGGCGAACCAGATTTCCAAGCCGTGGCCGACCGGGCAAATCACTGCCCCATGAGGTGATATCAACACCGGTTAACACCAATTCCTTGCAGCCATTGGCAACGAGTCGCCGCGCCGCATCAATCAGATCACCAGCTGGTGCAGACCGGTTATTGCCGCGTCCATAGGGGATAATGCAAAAGGTGCAACGATGATCACAGCCCTGCTGAACCTGCAGAAAGGCGCGGGTATGTTCATGAAAACTATCAACCATATGCGATGCGGTTTCGCGCACTTCCATCACATCACTCACCAAAAGCGATGGCGCATTATTTGCCGCTAATTTTGTCCAGCTTGCCGCCTGCAATTTGTCATGATTGCCTACAACCTGCGTGACTTCGGGCATTGCCGCCCATGTTTCAGGCGCAATCTGGGCAGCGCATCCCGTGACAATAATTTTCGCATCAGGGTGATCGCGGCGGGCTTTACGAATGGCTTGGCGAGCCTGTTTTTCGGCTTCGGCGGTTACCGCGCAAGTGTTAAAAATAATCGCATCAGACAGACCAGCAGCGCCCGCCTGATCGCGGATCACTTCAGATTCCCAGATATTCAAGCGGCAGCCAAAGGTTTGCACATCGGGCGCATTGCGTTTGCTCATGCGCCTGCCCTCATCAATGCCAATAAATCGCCATGAAGCACCCCATCAAAAACATAGGCAACCGGGCCGCGCATAATCACCCGCCCGCCCAGCGTACCATCATCCTGCCAGTCAATAAACACACTGCCACCATCCATGATGATTTCATTGCGCCGCGCGCCACGTCCTGATCGGCTAACCGCAACCCCAACGGCACATGCCCCAGACCCACAAGCAAAGGTAATGCCACCGCCACGTTCCCATACGCGCATGCGAAACCGGTCTGGCCCAACCTTGGTTACGAATGAAATATTCGCCCGATCGGGAAATAGCGGATGATGCTCAAGTTGCGGCCCGATATGCGCAAGGTCAATCGCCTCGGCGTCATCGACAAATAGCACCGCATGCGGATTGCCCATTGAATGACAAACCGCCGTCGCCGGCGCCAATGCGCCAAGATCAACCGCCGTCGTATCAGCAGGGCCGGCCAAAGGCACCTCATCCCATGCAAGCCGCGC
>DFSK01000149.1:0-4371 GCA_002378605.1 Alphaproteobacteria bacterium UBA3439 | reverse complement strand
TTCGGCCGCACGCCAGCTTTGCAAAATGCCCGCATCAGTCTCGATCGACAGCTGCGTTAATCCAAGATCGCGCATCACCAGATCGGCAACACATCTTGTGCCATTGCCGCAAGCGGCAGCATCACTGCCATCACTATTGAGAATCTGCATGAAAATATCGGCCTTGGCCGAAGCGCGGATAACCAATATCTGATCGCAGCCAATGCCAAAATGGCGGTCGGCAAGACGCGTTGCCACAGCAGGCCCGATCACATCGGGAATGCCATTTGCCGAATCGCGCGCATCAAGAACAATGAAATCATTGCCAAGACCATGCATCTTTAAAAAAGCTGTCATAGCAAAGCATATAGCCGGTTTTTCCCCAACGCGAAAGGGGGTCAGCATGGTGATAATCGCAGGTTAGAGGGTCAGGCTGATCGGCACATGATCTGACGGCTTGTCAACGCCGCGCCAATCTCGGTGAATTTCTGCATGCGCCACCCTATCGGCAAGATCATGGCTAACCCAGATATGATCCAAGCGGCGGCCACGATCACTTGCCGCCCAATCACGCGCTCGATATGACCACCAAGAATATAATTTTTGATCATCACCAAAATAGGCACGAACCGCATCATGCCACCCACCATCAGCAATCAGCCTTTTTAACCCATCCGTTTCCACCGGCGTATGGCTGATGATTCTCAATAATTGTTTTGATGACCAAACATCATTCGCCAATGGCGCAATATTCAAATCGCCAACCAGAATTTCGGCCTTTGGTTTATTTGCGCTAAAATGGCTTGTCATCTCGTCAATGAATTGCAGCTTATGGGCAAATTTCGGATTTTCTTCACTATCCGGAACATCACCACCAGCCGGAACATAAAAATTATGAATGCCAATACCATCATTCGTCATCGCCCAGATATGGCGGCAATCTGATTTGCCTGTCCAGTCCATATGGTCGATTTTGGCCAAGGGCTGGCGCGAAATAATCGCAACGCCATTATAGCTTTTCTCGCCACGAATGGCCTGATGCGGCCAGCCTGCCGCAGCAAAAGCTTCGGCCGGAAAATGCATATCTTGGGTTTTTGTCTCTTGAAGACATAACACATCAATATCGGCCTGCTGCAAAAATGCCAGCACCGTCTCAAGGCGAAGACGAACGCTATTAATATTCCAAGTTGCAATTCGCATTTAAAATTAAATTCCCACTATTTACAGCCAATTTCGCACATTCAAGCTGAGCCAGTTACTCTTTTTGCAACGCAACGCAACCACCAATGAACCATTTCTGCCTGTACTGATTTTTGTGATGGATGGCATTGATCTTTACGCATGTGTTTTTTCGAGACTCATATGTTTTATCTTGAGATTTAAAAACGATTTAATCATATCACAGTCAATCTCGTTTGATCAGCGCTGAATAGTGACAGAGTCTCATACCGATTGTACAGCGCATCTGCCAAGTCATTATGATCGCTAGCCGCTATTCCCGCCTACAAAACATCACTCCTGCCTAGCGATAAAATAATTTCGTGTCATAGTCCGTTGGGCCTTGCCAGTTTTCTCTCACTAATTCCGGGTCACTATGCTGTTCTTCGGGATATCCCATACATAAATAGGCAATCAAACGCCAATTATCCGGCGTATCAAGCGTTGCGTTGATTTCGTCCGGATCAAGAATTGAAACCCAACCAAGGCCAATACCATGTGCAAGCGCGCTGTACCATAATTGGCCAATCGCCAGAACCACCGAATATTCCAATGTTTCCGGCATCGACTGGCGGCCTAACCCTTTCCCTTCGACTGGGTTCTTATCACAATAAACGGCAAGATGAACCGGCGCTTCTTTTAATCCAGCGAGTTTGAGTTTTTTATAATGTTCTTTGGAGTCATCTGCATTGGCAAGCGCCGCCAGATCGTTTGATTTTTCAAAATTTTTACAAACGGCATGACGGGCCCGCTGATCCTTCACAACAACAAATCGCCATGGTTGTGAATTGCCAACACTTGGCGCGTTTAGGCAGGAATAAATAAGTTCGGTCAATAATGACTCATCAATCGGTCTAGTTTGAAAACGCCTTACATCGCGGCGCCACCGAAATAATTCATTTAGCTGCGAGACAAACAAATGATCAAACGGCTTGGGACTGCTATGTGGTTCGGTCATCTATCTAAGCCTTTTCCAGCACATATCCAGCAGATATAAAGTCTGATTGCCACAATCGTCCAGGCTGTGGCAATGGGGTTTGCACAGACCGGATCATGCAGCACCTAATTCTCTGCTGAATAGTCAGGGATTTTAAATGCCTCATTCGCAATGGGCTGGTCAAAAACGATATTTTGCAAGGTCACACTGGTTTCAATGCCAGCCGCATCAAGAATGATCCAGCGCCGAAACTGAAATGGTTTTTCGGAAAATTCAAGGGTCAAACGGCCAGCGCCTTCACCATCATCTTTGCCAATTTCAATCCGGACAATACCAGCAATCGACGGCAAAACACGCGTTTCATATCCATCAAGCCGAAGCGAGACCTTATCCGCCAGAATAAGCGAAAGCGGGGTTTCAGAAATGGGATAGCTCGTCAGCAAACGTTCATCCGGACGATCGACATGAAGCCAGACACTGCTGGTGATCAGCTGCAATTCATCGCCTTTGCCATAGGTGATTTTCATGCGTGACGGGCGGCGAAATGCCAATCGGCCCTCGGCGCTTGTGCCATCTGAAGCCACCTGCACAAAATCGGCTGAAATCGTTCTGATCTTGTTAAACCATGTTTCGGCCCGCGTCACATCATCATTGGCCATCGACGGCATCGAGGCCAGCATGATAGGCAAGGTGACAAGGAACATCATCTTTGACCAGAAAACCGTGATTCGGCCTTTGGGCATTATCAGTGATGTCAGATTTTGCCGCATTGTGATGATTGGCATTACAGGCCACCATTTTCATTATCTGTGAGCAGCACATCGCGTTTACCAACATGATTGGCCGCTGAAATAATGCCGTTGCTTTCCATTTCTTCAATGATCGTTGCAGCGCGGTTATAGCCGATTTTCAAATGCCGCTGAACAAAACTTGTTGATGCTTTTTGTTCACGAACGACCAACGCCACCGCCTGTTCATACAGGCTACCACCATTGCTTGGCAGCGCCCCGTCACCAGCGCCATCGCCGCCAATTTCAACCTCTTCAACAACACGGTCATCATATTCAGGCTCACCTTGCTGGCGCAGGAAATTGGCAACAGCTTCAACCTCGCCATCATCGACAAAGGGGCCATGCACGCGAACAACCCTGCCGCCACCTTCCATAAACAGCATATCACCCCGACCAAGAAGCTGTTCGGCGCCCTGTTCACCAAGGATCGTCCGGCTGTCGATCCGCGACGTGACCTGAAAGCTTATTCGTGTTGGGAAATTCGCCTTGATTGTTCCAGTGATCACATCGACTGATGGGCGCTGGGTTGCCATGATGACATGAATGCCCGCCGCCCGCGCCATTTGCGCCAAGCGCTGAACAGCACCTTCGATTTCCTTGCCCGCAACAAGCATCAGATCGGCCACTTCATCAATCAACACAACAATGAATGGAAGCGGTGCCAGATCGAGAATTTCTTCTTCATGGATCGGTTTGCCGGTTTCCGGATCAAAGCCGGTTTGAACGCGTCTTGTCAAAACTTCGCCCTTGGCCCGCGCTTCGGCAAGACGGTCATTATAGCCGCCAATATTACGAACCCCCATCTTGGCCATATTGCGATAGCGGTTTTCCATTTCGCGAACCGCCCATTTCAAAGCGGTAACCGCCTTTGACGGATCGGTCACAACCGGACTTAACAGATGCGGAATGCCATCATAAACCGATAATTCCAGCATTTTCGGATCAATCATGATCATCCGGCAGGTTTCGGGCGTATGCCGGTAAAGAAGCGACAGGATCATCGCATTGATGCCAACTGATTTACCTGAACCGGTGGTACCAGCAACCAGAAGATGCGGGAATTTGGCCAGATCGACGACCACCGGCGCACCGGCAATATCTTTGCCAAGCGCCATCGGCAGGCTTGAGCGATCACTGGCCCAGCTGTCATGGTCAAGAATATCACGAAGCATAACAACCTGCCGGTCTTCGTTCGGTAACTCGATGCCAATCACATTTTGGCCGGGCACCACGGCAACACGAACCGAAATGGCGCTCATTGACCGGGCGATATCATCAGCAAGCGAAATCACGCGTTGCGATTTGGTGCCCGGTGCGGGATTCAAATCATAGCGAGTGACAACCGGCCCATAGCGCACATCGGCAATCGTGCCATTGACGCTGAAATCCGATAAGACATTTTCCAGCTGGCGCGCGTGATCTTCAAGAATCGATTTTGACGGGCCT
>DFSK01000132.1:4492-5259 GCA_002378605.1 Alphaproteobacteria bacterium UBA3439 | reverse complement strand
TGAATGGCACCAGCACTTAAATACAGGCTTGGCGCGGTATTGATTGCCTTTGACAGTTCGATCAACCAACTGGCATGGAAACGGGCATCCTTATCAAGATCGATATCATCAAACCGTTCCATCATATCGCCATAGGCCGTGCCTTCAGCGCAGCCGCTAGTCCGGATTTTCCGTTTCATCTTGGCTTCAAAATCAGTTTCGCGCGCGGTGCGCACAATCACCACGCCAAGATCATCATCAACATCAATGCCGGTTATTTCATCATCGCGCTGAAGCATATTCTGGTTCAAGAAGTAGCCAACCGCCAGTTCCGGCACCCAGTCACCAAGCGTCATTGAGGTCACAATTTCCTGCCGGTTCAAAAACAAGGTGATGGGTTTTTCCGTGACCACGGGCAAGGTAACCGGCTGACCGGTCTCATTGACCCCTTCAACCGGCTGTGACAGGCCGGGGGTGTCTGGATTTGGCTGAATTAGAAATGGGGAATTGCTCATCTCGTGAAGATGGCCGATATCAGTGCCAATTGGCAAGTGGTTTTGCCTTTGAGCGGCAAAAACTCTATGATAAGCCATGCTATGCGATTTATCCCAACCATTGGTCCTATGATAGCAGGTGGTCATGAAACTCCATTTTAGCGCTTCTGAACATGATGAGGCTAAACTTCGTCTTGCGCAGCTGACCGGTCTTTATGGTCAGACCAAAATCGAAGACGCGACCCATATTGTTGCGCTTGGCGGTGATGGGCATATGTTGCATGTGTTGCAGGA
>DFSK01000132.1:0-4193 GCA_002378605.1 Alphaproteobacteria bacterium UBA3439 | reverse complement strand
TTTTGATGAATAGCTATGAAAAGGATGATCTGCCTAACCGGGTTGTTGCGGCCGAAACCGCACCTCTGCATCCATTGCGAATGACAGCAACAGCACGCGACGGCAGCACGCATGAAGCATTGGCAATCAATGAAGTGTCATTATTGCGGCAAACCCATAATGCAGCGCATCTGGCCATTTCGGTGAATGATAAACAGCAAATGGAATGTCTTGTTTGTGACGGTATTCTTGTCGCAACACCAGCAGGGTCAACCGCCTATAATTTATCAGCGCAAGGCCCGATCATCCCGCTTGGCGGCGGATTAATGGCGCTAACACCCATTTCTGCCTTTCGGCCAAGGCGATGGCGCGGTGCATTATTGCCGGATGATTCAAAAGTGATCCTTGACGTTCTAGAACATGATTTCCGGCCCGTAAGCGCCAGTGCTGATAGTGCCGAAATTCGGCATGTGACCCGCGTTACCGTTGAACAGGCCAATGATATTACCCTTAATCTTTTATATGATCCGGGCTTTTCGCTATCCGAACGCGCAACAAGAGAACAATTTTTAACCTGATCCACAATCGTCTTGACCCAAGATATCGATGCAGAATTAATCAAATTTTAAGATGACTCTGATATCCTAACCATGCTGTTTTTTCAAAGCATGGTGATGGTAATGACAAAGGCAAAGCATCTTGACGTTAAACAGGCAAGACGCGCGCTTAGCCTGAAACAAGCCAGCAGCGGCGAAAACACCGCGCCATTCAGCATCTTATTCACGCATGGCAGCCTTGTCGTCGAGGTGTATCAGCCAGTGATAACCGATCATCAAGAGCCCCATGATCGCGACGAATGCTATGTCATCATCGAAGGTCAGGGGAATTTCGAGATGGGCGATGATATTGTGTCATTTGGCCCGGGTGATTTCTTGTTTGTGCCAGCAGGCTTGCCGCATCGCTTTACCGATTTTGGTGACACAATGTCGACATGGGTGATGTTTTACGGCCCAGACGGCGGTGAAAGCACCAACAGCGGCTAAATATCGTCAATTTCGTAGCTATAGGCTGAATCAAGCCGCGCTAGAAATAGATCGACATGATGCCATAACGCCTCGGTTACTTCGGGCAATTCGCGGGTTAATTCATGGCGTGCGTCGTCAAAGACAATGCGCTCAAGATTCCTAATATGGGGAAGGCTGTCATCGGTTGCTGGCGCAAAGACAACGCGCTCATCCCCAGCCACAAAAGCCAGAACCGGCACATCAAGCGAGGCTAACCAGTCGTGATTCAACGTATAAAGCGCACAAGATTGATAAGCCGCGCTAACCCAGCCAATGGTTGGCCCGCTGCGGCGCAATTCAGGTGCATCATCGAACCAGACAAATTGATCCTCATATCCTTTGGGATACCGCGTCAGCACATTTTCCGGCCGATAATGGCGCACCCAATCCAAAGACAGCACACGGTGAAATGGCGGGTGCGATCGGGCAAGGCCAAGATTGCCAAGAACATAGCTGGTTAGCCGGATTAACCAGACCGGCATAACCGGCGGCGCCATCATCGGTGCCGATAGAATCACAGCCTCGACCTTATACGGGCGCCACGCGGCATAGCGAAGCGCAAGATGCCCGCCCATCGAATGACCGAATAGCACGAGTTCATGACCATCCAGACCGACAGCGGAAATCACCGCGTCAAGCGCAGATAGATGATGATCAAAATCAGTACAATGAACCGCAAGCGGATGTCGGCCAAAATGGCCTGACTGGCCTTGTCCTGGCCAATCAATGATCAAAACATGATAGCCCTTTTCATGGAAATGCAGAACTTCGGCACTGTATTTCTCGCAAAATTCGGTAAATCCGGGCAGGATCACAATGGTTTTATGGGCGGTTGACGGGGCAGGCGCGATGCCATCGACAACATATTTTTCATCTGGATTCCGCGCTTCCTGACCGGCTGGCCAGAAATGCGCCCGAACCGACGCATCACGATGATAGACATAAACGTCAAAGCCGCCGAGCATCGGCAACCCCGCAGAGCGCGCCCAATCAAACATTACAGCTGAACCCCCTGTAAACCGGTTTTGTCATGCATGATATCAGATGGTAGATCATCATCCTGAAACCCTGATGATTGGCGTTCCCACATCTGCGCATACAGCCCTTTTTGCGACAAAAGCTGACGATGGGTTCCGCGCTCGACAATTTCACCTTCGGCCAGAACGATAATTTCATCGGCATTCACAATCGTCGATAGACGATGCGCAATCACCAAGGTTGTTTGGCTTTTCGATACGGTATCAAGCGCATGTTGGATTTCTTTTTCGGTTCGGCTATCTAATGCTGACGTTGCTTCATCAAACAAAAAGATTGATGGTTTTTTCAAAATGGCGCGGGCAATCGCAACGCGCTGTTTTTCGCCACCAGATAATTTCAGTCCGCGTTCCCCGACCATCGTGTCATAGCCATCCGGCAAACCAGCAATGAACCGGTCAATCGAGGCCATCTTTGACGCCGCAGCAATATCGTCTTGGCTCGCGCCGTTTCGCCCATAGCCAATATTGTAGCCAATCGTTGAATTAAACATCACAGTATCTTGCGGCACCACGCCAATGGCGGCACGGACGCTGGCCTGTGTCACATCTCGAAGATCCTGCCCATCAAGACGAACCGCACCAGATACCGGATCATAAAACCGGAATAGCAGCCGTGAAATGGTTGTTTTGCCCGACCCGCTTGGCCCAACAATCGCAACACGTTTGCCGGGCTGAACGGTAAAGCTGACCCCTTTTAAAATTGGCCGGTCACCATAGGCAAAATGTACATTGTCAAAAACCAGCTCGCCGCCATCAATATTTATCGGTTTTGCCGCTGGCTTGTCGGCAATGCCCGGTTCTTCATCAAGCAGGCCAAACATCCGTTCCATATCAACAAGGGCTTGGCGCAATTCACGATAAACCCAGCCAAGAAAATTAAGCGGCAGATAAAGCTGCAAAAGATAAGTATTCACAGCGACAAAATCGCCAACGGTTAGCCCGCCCTTTTGGATATCGGCACCCGCCATTGCCATAACCGCCATCAAGCCAAATGCAATGATGGTTCCCTGCCCGATATTGACCACTGACAGCGATGTCCGTGACCGAACCGCCATCACTTCATAATCAGCCATCGCCGCGTCATAGCGCGCAGCCTCGACATCTTCAGCATTGAAATATTTTACCGTTTCGTAATTAAGCAACGAATCAACAGCGCGGGTTGCGGCGGCTTCATCAGCCGTGTTCATCTCACGGCGAAACCTGATCCGCCATTCGGTGACACGAATGGTGAAATAAACATAGGCCATCACAGTCAAAAAGGTAACGCCAGCGTAAAACCCACCAAATAAATGCCACATGATAATGCTGACAAAGGCCACTTCGACAAAAAGCGGCAAAACTTCGAAAAAGGCGATTGTCAGTAAAAATTCGATTCCTTTGGCACCGCGATCAATCGCACGGGTCATGCCGCCAGTTTGGCGATCCATGTGGAACTGAAGCGATAATTTGTGAAGATAGCGAAAGGCATTCAATGCCGCGCCACGAACGGCGCGTTGCGCCACCTTGGCAAAAAGATATTGTTTGGCCTCGCTAAACACCTGCTGGCCGAGCCGCGCCAGCGCATAGCCACCAACAAGATACATCAAAGCCGACATGGCAAAGCCGGAATCGCCATTGACCAGATCGACCGCAGCACCATAAAGAAGCGGCGTGACCATGTTCGAGCTTTTTGCCGCAATAAGACAGGCAAACGCAGCGCCAATCCGAACACGGATTTTATTATCACCGCGCGGGGCGGTATAATGCATCAGCGCACGAAGAAGCGACGCCGTTTTGCGCAAATTGGACGGGGCCATAACTGCCTTACAATCGTTAAAACTCGCTTGGGTTTATGATGGTGTCGAGACTGAAAAGCTCTCACCACAGCCACAGCGGGCAATTTCATTTGGATTATTAAATACAAATTTGGCGGAAAATTTATCTTCCTGCCAATCCATTTGCGAGCCAATCAAAAACATCACAGCGGTTGGATCAATAAACAAGGTCACGCCGTCCTGTTCGATTTTATCTTCAAATGGCTTTTGCTCGGTGGCAAATTGAACATCATATTGCATGCCCGAACAGCCAGCTGTTTTCACCCCGACACGAAGACCAATCACATCATTGTCAGCCC
>DFSK01000113.1:2362-3279 GCA_002378605.1 Alphaproteobacteria bacterium UBA3439 | reverse complement strand
CCTTTGGTCTTAAGCAGCAGGAACGACCGGTAAATCGCGTGCGGCGCGGGTCGATAATAACACAACCCGATCCTCGAGAACGAGCAGGTTTTCTTCGGCGACCATCGTTAGGCCATTGCCATAGCCAAGTGATGGTTCAAGCGTTAGCGTCATGCCTGCGGTAATCACGGTTTGATCCCAATCGGTATGCGATGGCGGTTCGGTCAATTGCGTGCCAAGACCATGCCCATAGCGGCCAACGCCATCATCACCGGTTTTGACGGCGCTAATCTGCTCATGCTGGTTGCTGTTATGCTGATCGGGGCGCAATATGGCATCCATTGCAAAAAACAGATCAGCCGCCGTAACCCCTGGCCGCAGAATATCAATCGCCGCTTGGGTTGCATCATAAAGCCGGTGATGCGCCTCATGTGCTTCATCACTGGCATGATGTATGGCAAAATTGCGGTCAAAGTCACTGAAATAGCCATCCCAAACGCATCCGGTATCAAGCATGAATACATCACCTGCGGCAAGCGGGCGGCTGTTTGGTGGGGCAATAATGTCTTGATAGCCATCAGGACCTGCGCTGCCAACAAGATAGCTGACATCATCAACACCGGCTGTAAGCGCCTTTATTTTAAACTGGCGAAACAAATCATCAAGCGGCATGCCAGCTTTTACCCATTGTGGCACATCGGCAAAAACGCCCGAAACGAGTCGGCAGATATGCGTTAATTTGGCCTGTTCGGCAGGTGATTTAACCATGCGGATATGCTGGATCGCATTGGTCATATCGCAAAAAGCGATACCGTCCAAACCGCCCTGCAGGGCGCGAAGGTCATTAAACGGCATACGAATGGCGGTTTCGCGCCCCATCATCATGCCAAGACGGCCTGTCGCGCCAAGATGATTGCGGATCACGCTGATCAGAAGGG
>DFSK01000113.1:777-2087 GCA_002378605.1 Alphaproteobacteria bacterium UBA3439 | reverse complement strand
AATGCCGTCATCATCGGCGGCGGGTGAAGGCCATGATTGTAAATCGCCAATATAGCAATCGCGCATCAGCGGCACGCCAATTGATGGGATGATGGCAACCGGCTTACCACTTGCCGGAATTAAGACGAACCAAGGGCGCGTCGGGCTTTGCCAGAATTGAGTCATAAAGCCGGTAAAATAACGGATATCGGCTTCGCTTGTTAGCAACAGCGCGCCAATATCACCTGCCGCCATTGCCAGTTGCGCCTTGGTACAGCGGCTGGCGAATTCGGCAATCTCAAAGCCGCGTTGCGGCGCTGTCATTTCTGCCGACCTTCGGTTACGAGCTGGTCATAAAGCGCGGGATCGGTTGCGCCTTCTGTGCCGATCAACAGCACAACCGAAGTGGGGCCAAAGCCAAGCTTTTGCCAAAGCGCTGGATCTTTTTTGGCTGCCACCAAGGCGGTAAGACCGGCGGTTGAACATTCGCCAGCCTCAATTGTACCGCTGCCAAAGACGCCACCGGCAAACCCCGCCATCAGCGGCGCGATGGCGTCATCGGTGATGGACAGGCAATGATCCAGACTTGGTTGCAAAATCTGCCAAGCAAGATCGGAAATTTCGCCGCATGACAAACCCGCCATCAACGTTTCTTCGCGAATATCAACAAGGCTTGGTGTTTGGGCTTCGATGCTTTCCAGAAAACAGGCCGACATATAGGATTCAACGCCAATCATCTTGCCAAGATTGGCGCCCATATGCTGCCAAATTGGCGCAACGATGCCAGCGGCCATGCCGCCAACCCCGATTGGCAGGAAACAATGGCTTGGGCCAGCACCTTGCATTTGTGCGATGGCCTCACGCCCCATCACGCTATAGCCTGCCATGATATCAAGCGGCATTTCGCGGTAACCGGCCCATGATGTATCAGATACAATATGCCATCCATGCGCCGCAGCATCATCTTTGCAGGCGGCAAGCGAGGCTTCATAATTGCCGGTAATGCGGTTGATCTTGGCACCAAAAGCCGCCATTGCATCAGCGCGTTCCTGACTGACATGTTCGTGAATATAGATTTCGGCGCGGCAGCCAGCCTGCTGCGCGCCCCATGCGACTGAACGACCATGATTGCCATCTGTTGCGGTTGTCACGGTAATTTTGGCCGGATCAATGCCTTCGACTTTTTTACTGGCAACCAGATTGGCCACAGCATAGGCACCGCCAAGGGCTTTGAATGATTTTAGGTCAAGACGCTGTGATTCGTCTTTATAATAAACCGCAGCAACGCCGCAGAAATCGGCAAGCTTATCAAGCGAGATCAGCGGGGTTGG
>DFSK01000113.1:0-418 GCA_002378605.1 Alphaproteobacteria bacterium UBA3439 | reverse complement strand
ACGGCCTTTACGATCTTGCATTTGGCAAATATCTGTTGGTCAAGCGGCATGCGTTTTACTCCGTGTCTTTTGTCTTATTTCAGGCCAGCGTAACCAATCTTGAAGCGCAATGCCTTACCGCCTCAACCTTGCGCTAAAGTGGTGCTTTTCGTAAAGGGTAAAATGATCTGGTAGCTTGCGGAATTAACTGGCTTGGATTAGCGTTTGGCGATCTGGTTTTGCAGCTCGCAGGCAATGGGGGGATTTGATATGTCGGGACATGGATATGAAACAGGGCGTTTGAATTTGCCCTTTGTCGGATTATGTAGTTTTGGCAAATATCCCTATCAACCTGATTGGTCGTCAATTGATGCTGATTTTGCCATTCTTGGCGTGCCGTTTGATTTTGGCACCCAATTTCGGGCTGGTGCAAGATTTG
>DFSK01000143.1 GCA_002378605.1 Alphaproteobacteria bacterium UBA3439 | reverse complement strand
AAGCCCATTTCATTCATCTTTCGCCAGCCAGACGCCAACGCTATGCGTCTAAAAGAATCACAGAATCAATATAAGTCAACCACTTATCAGGCTTTCTTAAAGCGATATCAATATATTGTGGCTGAAATGCCTCTGAACATGCCTATCTTGTGATAGGGGCATCTTGCTTGGCAGCCGCCCAGCTGGCCTTGGCGCGGAAAAATGATCAAAAGTGACAGCTGTGTCGCGGCGCTAGTCGCCAGCATCCAGATAGCGGCGGATCGGCTTAAAGCTGTGCCGGTGATGCGGCGTCAGCCCAAATTGATCAAGACCGGCCTGATGCGCTTTGGTGCCATAACCCATATTGCTTGCCCAGCCATATTCAGGATATGCCAAAGCAAGGTCCTGCATAATTTGATCGCGCGATGTTTTGGCAATGATCGACGCTGCCGCTATCGATAGTGACCGGCTGTCCCCCTTAATCAGCGCGGTTGCAGGTAACGGCATGTCTGGGGGCAGTAAGTTACCATCAACAAGCGCATGAACTGGCGCACCCAATCCGGCTTTGACCATCTTATCGGCCAGTTCCGATGCCGCCATCACCATGCCGGCAAAAGTAGCCTTCAAAATGCCCATCTGGTCAATCTGCCCAACCTCGATCGAGACGGTATGATAAAGATGTGGCGGTGCCATCAAGGCGGCGGCAAGGCTGGCGCGGCGCAGCGGCTTTATTTTTTTGGAATCATCAATACCGACAGGAAGCGCAGCATAGGCAGATGGGCAAAGCCAGATTGCGGTTACCGTAACCGGCCCCGCCCACGGCCCCCGTCCAGCCTCATCAATGCCAATGACCGGCGCGTTGAATTGCCGTTCATGGTCAAGATCAGGCATTAGCCACCACGGCGCTGGGTTGGCGATTCAGCAAGGCGCGGCATGATTTCAACAAAATTACAGGGGCGGTGACGAATATCCAGCTGATAGCGCAAAATTTCATCCCACCCATCGCGGCAAGCCGACGGAGAGCCGGGAAGCGAAAATAAATAAGTACCGCCAGCAACACCTGCCACGGCGCGTGACTGCACCGTTGATGTGCCAATTTTGGCAAAGGAAATATAGCGAAATAATTCGCCAAAACCTTCGATTTCCTTTTCGAAAATCGCCCGAAACGCCTCGGGCGTTCCATCACGCCCCGTTAGGCCGGTACCGCCGGTCGCCACAATCACATCGACAGCTTTATCATCAACCCAGCGGCCCAGCTGTTCGGTGATTGCGTCAAAATCATCGGTTACAATGGCGCGTCCGGCCAGATTATGCCCATCTTCCTGAACCCGCCCGACCAGCAGATCACCCGAACGATCATCATCGGCTTTGCGCGAATCCGACACCGTTAAAATGGCTATATTCACCGGCACAAATGTGATCGATTTATCAATTCGCTTATCATGATCCATTTATTTTGCCTTTCATCATCTGGTGGCCGTCCGTCCGGCCTTGCCAGCATGTTAGATTTATCGCGTCAGCTAATTCACCAGAGCTTTGTCAATCGCCGCACTTGGCACGAATGTACCACCATTGCCAGCAGCAAGACCTGACAAGGCAGGCGTTGTCTCGCCAAAACGTTGCCGGTAAATGCCAAGATTGGAGATGACATTTTTAACATAGTAACGCGTTTCACGCGCTGGCATTGATTCGACCAGCAAAAATGGGTCATCCTGATGATCAACCTTACCAAGCCATTTGCGCAAATTACCCGGCCCACCATTATAAGCCGCCAAAAGCCGGATTAGCGAGCTTTCGACAAGCGGTTCATCAAGCAGATGCTGAATATAGTTTTGACCAAGCTCAAGATTGAGCTCAGGTTCAAAAAGCTGGTGTTTTTTGCGGCCACGATAACCCCGATCGCGCGCAATGAATGAAGCTGTCGCGGGCATAAGCTGCATCAGGCCAGCGGCCTTGGCGCTGCTTTTGGCGCGTGGATTAAAGCCTGATTCCTGGCGTGAAATCGCCCAAACAAGCGCTTCGTCAATATCATAATCGACCTTAAATTGCGGATGCGGATAAAGCGCGCCATACCAGCTAACGCCCGTATCTTTGCGAATGATTTCAGCGACCCGAAATGACAGCCCCGCCATGCCTTGTTCAGACGCAAAGCGCATCACCCCAAGCCGATATTGTTCGGGCATTTCCATCCAGAGATAGCGCAATTCACGCTCGGCCGAATGGGTTTCGCCAAGCTGTAACAGGGCGAAAATACGCTTTCCACCCGGGCGGGCGCTAAGCCAGCTGTAAAAACCGGCGTCGATTTCAGGCAGGTCAAAAGAAATATTAATTTGCTGGCCAAGCGCATGACGCGAAACGACACCATAAAAACTGTCAATTTCACGCGCTGAAACTTCAAGATAACGAATCGATTCAAGTGGGCGTCCTTGGCGCATTTCAACACGGTGCGCCCAATAGGCAGCAGCGCTGCGCTCGCCCGGATTGGCTTCGGCAAGATTGGCAAGCGTACGGAAAAACTGGCCAGCAAGATCAATCTGACCGCTTCGCCATGATGCAAGACCGCCTGCCCAATAAGCCAGCTGTGCATATTCCCGTCCAATGCCAATCGCATAGCGGGCCTGTCGGATGGCCTTTGAATCAACACCAAAAATAAAATAGGCATGCGCAATCTCACCACGAAGCTGGCCTTCTTCGGCACCGGTCAAATAGCGTTTATTCTGTGGATCATTGACAATATCCAGCGCACCCGATGGCCAGCCTCGACGAATTGCCCGCCGGATCGAACGGGCAATCGACGCGGTTCGCGTTGGCGAGGCGCGACCAGCATTGCTTGCCGGAATGCGTGGCCGATAGCCATGCGCGCCAGCTTGACCATAGCCATTCAAATAACCCGGTTTTGGCGCTTTCGGGCTTTGTGCATTTTTCGGTTTACGCCGCTTGGCGAGCCAGTAAAGACGGCTTGCATCCGGGTGATCATTATAGGCGGCAAGCCAGCTGGATAGCTCCTTATAGCTTGATCGCCATGCGGTTGGGTGAAGATATCGCTGCGCCAGCACATGACCTTTTAAAACCGGATCTTTCAATCGGCCCATTTCGCGGATTGCCTGTTTCATATTGCCGTTTTTCTGCAATTCAATAAGGCGCTTATATTGAATAACATCGGCTGCATTCAACGGTTCTGGCAGGGATAGGGCGATCGCTGGCCCCATGAAAACAAACATGGCAATCACCGGCAAAAATAGCCGCATATAATAGCGACCAACCGCATTTGAACCGGCATTATTTGCATGGCGGCGGCTTAACATCATGCGAAGTGTCATGATGGGCAGCGGAACCCGAAACATCTTTTTTGCAAAATCGGCGGGTGCATTGAAACTCATGGTAAGGCCCTTGCGTTATGGCGTTGGCTGGTAATCATCATCGTCAATTAAACCCACATTTATGTCCTACCTTGCAGCCGCTGGCGGATCAACCTGATTCGTCATTTGGCTGAGTGGAAGCAAGCCGTTTTGCCAGCAAAAGCAGATCTTCAAACGCAAGGCGTTTTTGCGCAGGCGAACGCAGCAAATAAGCCGGATGAAGGCTGGCCAGAACCGGACGCGGCATACCATCGCCAAAATCAACATCGCGCCAATGACCGCGCAATTTCATGATGCCATCATGGCTGCCCAATACCAATTTAGCCGCCGCCCCACCTAAAAGCAGAATAATTTCAGGCTTGGCAAGCTGGACATGGCGAAACAGCCACGGCAACAACATCGCCGTTTCCTCAGCGGTTGGGCTGCGATTGCCAGGTGGTCGCCATGGCAAAAGATTAGTTAGATAGACCGACGCCCGATCAAGGCCAATTGAGGCCATCATTTTATCAAGAAGCTGGCCATCGGCGCCGACAAATGGCACTCCCATCCGGTCTTCATCACGCCCAGGTGCCTCGCCAATGATCATCAGGCGCGCGCCCGGATTGCCATCGGCAAAACACAGATTGCTGGCGGTATGTTTCAATGGGCAATCATCAAGCCTGGACAGACCTGATTGCAGATCAGCAAGGTTGGTGATTCCAGCAAGCGCAGCGCCATCGGCAATGATTTTATCGGCGGGGTTTGCCGAGGAGGGGGCTGCCCCTAAAGAATTTGCCATTGGGGCATTCATCGGCGGTTGCGGCGCCGCATCGCTGATCACTGTTTGGCTGGCATCTTGATTGGTAACCGGTGCGGCAACAGCCAAAAGCTGATCAAGCCGCAATGGCACCGCATCGGCGTTGGGGTGATCAAGCAAAGCCTCATCGACGCCGATATCCAATTGCCATGCAAGCATTGCAATCAATTCATTTCGGTCATCAATTTGTGCCAACATATAAGAATCCGTCGAATTTTGGTTGTTTCATCAGGGCAAAAATGCGCAATATCAATCTTGCATGGACATCAAATGAGATCAATTGGCTTGAAGCCTGTTTTAAGGCTTCTTATGGTATCATAAAGCTGGCTGAATTTTAAAACTATGTAGACATAGATGGGAATAAAGATGGAACGCGAAGTGATGGAATTTGACGTTGTGATTGTTGGTGGCGGGCCATCTGGTCTGTCAGCGGCGATCCGGCTGAAACAGCTGGCCAATGAGGCTGGCAAAAACATCGAAGTGTGCCTGATCGAAAAGGGAAGCGAAGTTGGCGCCCATATTCTGTCAGGTGCCGTTCTTGAACCGCGAAGCCTGAATGAACTTATTCCCGATTGGAAAGAACGCGGCGCCCCGCTCGACACGCCAGTCACCGCCGATAAATTCATGTTTCTGACCGAAACTGGCAGCTTTCGCATGCCAACACCGCCAAGCATGAATAATCATGGCAATTACATTATTTC
>DFSK01000125.1 GCA_002378605.1 Alphaproteobacteria bacterium UBA3439 | reverse complement strand
CGCACCAAGGCAAGGCTGCTTTGACCAATTGACCCAGTCGCCCCCAAAACCGTGATTTGTTTTACGCCAGCCATATCCAAAACCAATTAAAAACCAAAAACAAACATATAGACTGCAGGAATAACAAAAATATAGCCATCGAAACGATCAAGCATGCCGCCATGGCCGGGTAAAATAGCCCCGCTATCTTTGACATCTAACCTGCGCTTCACCGCCGACTCCATCAGATCACCAGCCTGTGAAAGCCCACCAATCACCACCCCCATAATCATAGCATCGATCAAATCATCAATGCCGAACACAGATGCGACCAGAGATGTTATTGCCATTGCGGCGACAAGCCCACCAACACTTCCCGAAATGGTTTTATTGGGGCTAACACGCGGCCATAATTTTGGCCCGCCGATTTTCCGGCCAACGAAATAGGCGGCACTGTCACAGGCGGCAATGATTGCCGCAAGCGCAACAAGCATAATATGACCATAAGGCTGCGATACCAGCAACCCGCCACTAGCAAGGCAAAGACATAATAAACCGACAAACAGCCCTGCCAGACGGCTGCTAAAAATGCCGACAATGATTGCCGCCACAAGGCCAAAACCCATAAGGGCCAACCCAACATTCATGGTAAAAGCAAGCCCAAGCATCCAATGGGGGAATGATTGAACACTAATCAAAGCCAAAACAAATAGTCCTGCAACCAATGGCAGGCCCGTAATGCGTTTTATCTCAAGCCCCATCAGACAGCCAAGACAGGCAAGGATAACACCAGCAGCCATCTGATCAAACCAGACCAGCGCAACAACAGGAACCAATAGCAACGCACCATAAACCCGACGCAGCGTTCCTGATGATTTGGCTAAATCGGTCAAGCTAGATCACTTTTCACCATATGAAGCTGATGAATTTCATCTGAACTTCCACCAAACCGGCGCTCGCGCTTGGTATAATCACCAATTGCCGCTGCCAGATCTTGTGCGGTGAATTCAGGCCAATATCTATCGCTGAAATGCAACTCGGCGTAGGATAAATCCCACAAGAGAAAATTCGAGATCCGCTGCTCGCCCCCTGTCCGTATTAACAGATCAACCGGCGGCAATACTCTTGTCGAAAGGCGTGATTTCAGCAAATCATCATTTACCTGACTGGCTTTTAGCAAGCCAGATTCAATTTCATGCGCGATTTGCGCGGTTGCCGCCGTAATATCCTGACGCCCCCCATAATCAAGCGCAACGGTCAGGTTTAGACCGGTATTCATTGCCGAAGATTTTTCAACATCACAAATCGCATCTTGAAGATCGACCGAGAACCGATCACGCCGCCCAATGATCCGGAGCCGGATATTATTATCAATCAACGCTTTCGATCGGGTGAGAATAAACCGCTTCATCAAAGACATAAGGCCGTTGACCTCGGCGGCAGGACGTTGCCAATTTTCTGATGAAAATGCAAATACCGTCAACCATTCAATTTTCTGATCAATGGCGGCATGGCTAATCGTCTCCAGCGTATCGGCGCCTTGATGATGACCTCGCAGCACCTCAAACCCATGCGCATGCGCCCAGCGGCGATTGCCATCCATGATGATTGCCAGATGATGTAAATTTTTTGGCATCTTCTCACCTCTTGAAAATTGAACAACGCACAACTTATACTTGCGTTATTTCTTTTTCCTTATGGGAAAGCGCATCATCGACTTTTTTCACAAATTCATCAGTTAGCTTTTGCACCATATTTTCCTGTGTATGGCGATCATCCTCAGAAATCAGGCCTTCTTTTTCTGCTTTGCGCGCGGTTTCAATGCCATCACGGCGGATGTTGCGAATGGCGACACGGCAAGCCTCGGCATAGCGACCAGCGACTTTGACCATATCTTTACGGCGTTCTTCTGACAGATCAGGGATCGGCACGCGGATAAGATTACCTTCGGTTGACGGATTTAGGCCCAAATCAGATTCGCGGATCGCCTTTTCAACCGAAGATGCCATACCAGCATCCCAAACCGAAACAGTCAAAAGCCGCGGTTCAGGCGCCGAAATATTGCCAACCTGATTCATTGGCATTTTTGACCCATAGGCATCAACCATAATTGGCTCAAGCATTCCAGTTGACGCACGGCCAGCCCGAAGCCCCATAAATTCGGTGTGAAGGCTTGCCAGACTTGCGTCCATGCGGCGCTGAATATCATCAATATCAAGTTCTGCCATGGTTATTTCCTCTATCTCAATCAGGTGGGCATGCCCTAGTTAATCAATTATTTGGGTTAGGAAACGATGGTGAATCGTCCTTCATGTTTGACAACACGCTCAAATTCACCGGGCGTTTCAATGGAAAATACTAGAATGGGAATATTATTTTCGCGTGACAAGGCAATCGCTGATGCGTCCATGACGCGCAAATCATCGGTTAGCACCTGCATATAGCTAACCCGATCATAGCGTTTGGCATCTTTATTCTTTTCTGGATCATCGGAATAAACACCATCAACCCTTGTGCCTTTCAACAAGGCCTGGCAATTCATCTCAGATGCGCGCAATGCTGCTGCGGTGTCAGTTGTGAAAAACGGATTGCCGGTTCCGGCGGCAAAAATAACCACCCGTCCCTTTTCAAGATGGCGGGTGGCGCGGCGCCGGATATACGGCTCGCATACGGCACTAATCGTTAAGGCCGATTGGACCCGAACCGGCACATCAATCTGTTCAAGCGCATTTTGCATGGCAAGCGCATTCATCACTGTTGCCAGCATGCCCATATAATCGCCGGTGGCACGTTCCATACCGGCAGCGGCCCCAGACATGCCGCGGAAAATATTGCCGCCACCAATGACGAGACATACCTCGACACCTGTGGCGACAACGTCTTTGACCTGCTGTGCGACGGTTCCGACCATTTCGGGATCAATGCCATAGGGAAGCTTTCCCATAAGCGATTCACCGGAAATTTTTAGCATCACCCGCTTATAGACATGAGGTGATACGGGCTTGGACGGTTTTGTCACTGGCAGATTACTCCCTTTGGTAGGTTGATATCCGAAGCCGATTTATGATAGCTGCGCAGCAACCTCGGCAGCAAAATCAGATTCCTCACGCTCGACACCTTCACCAAGATTAAACCGGACAAATGCCTTTAGCGCAATATCAGCGCCTGCATCTTTTCCAGCTTTTGCAATCACGTCGGCAATGCGTGTTTCGCCATCAATCACGGATGTCTGCTCAAGAAGCACAACTTCTTGATAATATTTCTTCATCCGGCCTTCGACCATCTTTTCGGCGATTTCTTGTGGCTTGCCAGATGCTTTGGCCTGCTCGATCAAGACGTCGCGTTCGCGGGCGACAGAATCGGCATCGAGATCTTCAACTGACAGGCTGGCAGGTGATGTCGCCGCAATATGCATCGCAATCTGTTTACCAAGCGCAGTCAGAGCCGCCTCATCGGCGGCTGATTCCAACGCGACGAGAACACCAATACGGCCAAGGCCATCAGCAGTTGCATTATGCATGTAAGGCACAACCGCACCATTGCTGACTTCAAGAACCTGCATACGGCGCAAAGACATATTCTCGCCAATGGTCGCAATCTTCTGGGTCAATTCGTCAGCGACATTGCGGCCAGTTCCTGGAAAATCGAGTGTTTTCAGGCCATCAATATCAGCCGCGTTCAACGCCAGTTCAGCGAGGGCTGATACAAAGCCCTGAAATTCACTGTTGCGTGCAACAAAATCAGTTTCAGCGTTTAATTCAACAACAGCACCTTTCGTGCCAGCAACCGAAATACCGACAAGGCCTTCAGCCGCAACACGGCCTGACTTCTTGGCAGCAGCGGCAAGACCCTTTGTTCGCAGCCAATCAATCGCCGCATCCATATCGCCACCAGTCTCACCAAGGGCTTTTTTACAATCCATCATGCCCGCGCCAGATTTCTCGCGCAGTTCTTTTACCAGAGCAGCAGTCACACTCATCTCATCGTTCCTTATATCAAAGACAAAATTGATGGCGTTTGACCGCCATGTCGTAAGTTTCAAACCCGGCCAACAGGGCGCATGCCCTGCTGGCAGGATTGTGATTTAGGCGCTAGCAGGCGCGTCGTCGGCTGGCGCAGCTTCGGCCGGGGCAGCTTCG
>DFSK01000064.1 GCA_002378605.1 Alphaproteobacteria bacterium UBA3439 | reverse complement strand
AAGCCAGCATATCATCCCGCTTGGCAATTTTATCAGCGACCAGCCACTGACCAGTGAAGAATATCTGATCACGCGATCTTTGGTGGCGGCACAGGCCAGCAAATAATCAAAGCCATTCCCCATCTTGGCATCAGCAGATTTCCGGCCTGTGACCCGTACCACATGTGACAAGATCGCCAACCGAAAACCGGATGACGATCAAGCACAGGGAGTAAAAGAACCAAGCCAGAAACGAGCTAGCGAATATTGGCAAGACGTGCCTGCATGCGGCGTTGTGACGATGATGGGATATTCATCATTTCACGATATTTAGCGACGGTCCTGCGGGCAAGATCAATTCCCTCATCAGCGATCATTTTACAAATTGCCTCATCACTAAGCGGCTTGCCGGGGGTTTCCTGACTAATCAATCTCTTAACCATATTACGAACAGCGGCAGCCGAGGCATCACCTGATGGCGCACGCGATGCAATATTGACACTAAAGAAAGATTTCAACGGCATGCCGCCACGCGGTGTTGAGATCAATAGGCCAGTTGTTACACGGCTAACTGTGCTTTCATGCATCCCAACCGCCTGCGCCACATCGCGAAGCGATAAAGGCTTTAAAAAATCCAGCCCCTTTTCCAGAAAATCGGTTTGCTGGCGGATAATTTCGGCACTGATTTTCAAAGTTGTCGAATTGCGCTGTTCAACCGCCCGCTTTAGCCAGCGCGCATTATTCAAAGCATTTGCCGAATAGTTTTGCGCCTCATCATCCATTTTTTTGGCAGTTACCATCGCGGCATAATCTTCATTGATTACCATCGCCGGCAGCGTTGACCGGTTCAATTCAACTGCCCAGCCATCTGAACGCCGTTTTACAATCACATCAGGGCTTGGCATTTCAAGATGATCGATCCCCAGAAACTCACCTGGTTTTGGATTCAATGTGCGAATAATCGCCAGCATTTCCATAACATCGTCAGGGGTGCTTTTGATAAGGCGCGCAAGACGTTTCACCTCACCGCGGCCAAGAAGATCAAGATTTTCCAGCAAAATGGAAAATGCATCGGTCATGGCGCCACGCTCGATCAATTGCAGGCGTAAACAATCTTCAAGATTACGTGCAAACAAGCCGGTTGGCTCAAAAGTCTGTAAAACAGCCAATACATCTTCGGCTTCATCAAGGCTGCAACCGCTAGCATCGGCAACATCTTGTACCGGCATACCAATCCAGCCGCTTGGCTCGAGCGCATTGACAAAATGTCCGGCAATCAGACGTTGCTTTGGGTCATCCATTGCCAAATTCAGCTGGCGAAACAGGCCGGGATAGAAGCCTTCTTTTGACGACACATTGCTGATCGCATCATAGTCACCCTCAAACGGCGCATTGGCTGTGCTATTACGCGGCGTATCGACAATTGACTGATCAAAACGGTTCTCAAAATCACTATGTTCGGTCGGGTCTTCGGCCAGCGCCGCACTTTCCTTCAAATCAGTAAGGTCAGGTGCGTCGGCTGATGCGGCGGTATCGGCGCTGCTATCGGCTATTGGCTGGCCGGAATCTTCAGTCTCACCAAGTTCCAAAAACGGGTTTTCATCAACCTGCTCTTGCAGATGTTGGCTAAGTTCCAAATTGGACAATTGCAGTAATTTGATGGCTTGCTGCAATTGCGGCGTCATCACCAATGACTGTTTTTGTTTTAGTTTTACTGACTGAGAAAGTTGCATAATCCCGTCCTCCTGAAAAAACTTTGAGGTTCCGGCATGCAATTTGCAAAATATCTATTTGACGAGAGGTTTCGTCAAGAAAACGACAAATAATCATATTCATTTCAGTGGCTTATCATTTTGGCAATATTTTTGCTTTTGCCCCATGTCAGAATTCAGACAGGTAAAAACAGCGAATAACACAATTGATCACAAAAAAAATCTGTCCTATGCTTTAAATGGTTTACCCATAAACAAACATCATTTTAGGGTCTCATGCTTCAAACACGAACCGATGCGAAATCAGGCCCATGCCAACGATGCCGGATTATCCGGTCATTCATCATGTTCACATTCATGCTGGTGATCTTGGCAATTGTCGGCGGCAAACGACTTGAAGTGATTAATTTTCTCACCCCCGCCTGGTTTGCAACAGTCATTATCGCGCTTGGGCTATGCGGGTTTCTGATCAAGCTGGTCAGCTGGAAGCTTTTTAGTAAAATTATCTAGCGGTCTCGAACCAACCGAACCAAAACTTGCTGTGTCGGGAAAAACCGTCCATAAGTATGGCCAGTCATAAAATTGACTGTCCAGATATGCCGTGGGGCAAAGCCGTTGACCTCGCCAGTCCAATAAGGCTCGCCAAGCGTATTTGGAAAACTATCAAGCTCGATCTTCACTGGCGCGCAGGCTTTACAAACCAGACCCTCAAGTTCGGCACGGCTTGGCAAACGCCAGCCCGGCCCCAATTGCTCATTCGCAATGACGATCGCCTTTGCCACATCTTCTTGCGTCAATTGCATTGCCACACCCTCGCAATCAGTGCCATTCCAGATCTGACCAACCGAACAACGCATCCATTCGACACCATGTTGAAGATCAATCACCAAATGGTCGCGAACCATGAAATGACCCGATTTGACGATCACCTCATTTGCCGGATTGGTGGTGTCGATTGCTTGGGTTTGCGCCATCGCCGACCCCATGCCAGTCAGTAAAACCAAGATTGCAGCAAGACTACGGCACAAGACAATCACTTGGAAAAACGCAAATACTAGCCTCTGCCGCATAATAATCTCCATTCGTTGACCGTTGCTGCTACAAAGCCACTATATCAGGATTTAAGCATATCTTGCGCCAAGTCAGCCGATTAATATGATCAGATGCTAATATTTTTATTTTCCCTGTAAAAATCTTGCCGCATTATTGGGTTGGTATCGTTTTTGCTTAGGAA
>DFSK01000027.1:1181-9232 GCA_002378605.1 Alphaproteobacteria bacterium UBA3439 | reverse complement strand
TGCTGTGCCTTATCCGCCAATTCAGCACGATACAGCCAAACCGCCAATGGCCCGCGCACCTTGCCGCGTGGGCCAGATACGATATCGTCATAAATCTCTTTTTGTCTGTTATTCATCTTGGCTTGGTCAAGCGCTGGCAATCGGGCCATCTACATACCTCATAAAATATTGGCTTGGTCAAAACACCAGAATATGGCGCTTAAATGCGCGATGAGGCAATCAGTTACACCCGATGGTTATCGCGTCAATCACTATAGTCACGCGCCAGCGAATAGGCCTAGCATTTTCAGCCACCCATCGCCAAAATCATGTATAGGGTAAAGGTAAAGTTTTTGTTGCGGGGCTATCATGTCAAACCAAACAGCCATTCCATTCATCCAGATGCGTGGCGGCAGTTCAAAGGGAATTTACTTCCACCTTGCCGACCTGCCACAAGATAAAACAACCCGTGACAATCTGCTGAAATGGGTCATGGGCGCCTATGGCGACCCACGTCAGATAGATGGTCTTGGCGGCGGTGACCCGCTGAGTTCAAAAATCGCGATTGTTGCACCGTCGCAACGCGATGACAGCGATATTGATTACAGCTTTGTGCAGGCGATTGTCGGCGAAGACCGGCTGGATGACACGCCAAATTGCGGCAATATTCTATCTGGCATCGGTGCTTTTGCGATTGAAACCGGCCTGATAAAACCGAACGGTGATCAGGCCAGCATCCGCGTCTATATGACCAATAGCGGTAATCGCTGCCTGCTGCAATTTCCGCTGGAAAATGGCTTACCCATCTATCATGGTGATGCGCGCATTGACGGGGTGTTTGGCGCATCAGCCCCGGTTATGTGCCATTATCAAGATTTGGAAGGATCGGCCTGCGGCAGCCTGTTTCCAACCGGTAAATATTGTGACGAATTTGATGATGTGCGGGTGACCTGCATTGATAATGGAATGCCTGTTGTGTGTTTGCGTGGCGAAGATTTTGGTCTGAATGGCGATGAAACGCCTGACCAGCTGAATAACGATGAAATTTTGAAATCGCGCCTTGAATCAATCCGCCTTCAGGCCGGTCTGGCGATGGGGCTTGGCGATGTGTCGGGCAAGGCTGTGCCAAAAATGAGTCTCATTTCAAAACCGCTTGCCGGTGGTGCGGTCAATACGCGAACCTTTATCCCAAAACATTGCCATAAAGCTATTGGCGTTCTTGGCGCGGTTTCGGTGGCCAGCGCCGCCCTTTTTGAAGATAGCGCCATTCATGACCTTGCCACCCTTCCCGATGGCATGATGAAAGATATGACAATCGAGCATCCATCCGGCAAATTTGACGTTCAGCTTTGCCTTGAGAACCGTGATGGCCGTTTACAGATCGAACGCGCAGGCCTGCTGCGAACGACACGGCTGCTGGCGCGTGGTGAAGTCTTTGTGCCTATTTCGGTTTGGGGTGGCAAATAACTGCAAATGCCCGATTAGGCTGCGTGATGTCCGGTCTTGGCATTTGGCAGAACAAGCCGCCACGACAAGGCAATAACGGCCAAACAGGCAGGTATCAGGCACAGAATGCCTATATTCCAGCTATGGGTCGTTTCAACAACCCAGCTGATCAAAGCTGGGCCTATCAGCATGCCAAGCCCCTGAATTTGAAATACCCAAGCGACAAAGACAGGCAAATTTTGCGGATCATCATTTGCGCGGCTGACAAGATAGAAAAAAATCGGCGCCGACCCGCCTGAAACCAATCCAATCAGAAGCAAAAACAAAAACAGCAAAAATGATGCGTGGCTAAACAGAACCAGCAAAACCAGCAAAATCGGCACAATGGAAAAAACCAGCCTAACGATATGTGCTGGCTTTTTGCCGCGTTGTATTGCCTGTCCGGCAATCAGATTACCGGCAAAATTGACCGCACAAAACAGCCCCGTGATCATCGCCCCTTCGACAAGACTGAACCCGCCAAGCGATTGCGCTATCAATGGCATGAATTGAATAAGCGTCTGATAAACAAGCGAATGAAGGGCAAAGCTAAGCCCGATAATGGCTAGCAATGGCAACGCAACCGCCAGCTTGAGCGCGGCAAGATCAAATTGCCGTTTCATCGGTGCGTTATCATCGGGAATAAACAACCAGCCAAGACCACAAACAAATAGCGAAAACCCAAACCCAACCTGCCAGACCAGATGCCAGCCACCTTGTTCGATAAGATAAGGCGCTGCAATAATGGCCAGCCCGTTGCCAAGCGGCATAAACCCGCCCCATGTTCCCATCACCCAGCCACGATGCGCCGGATCGGTATGTTGGGTTAGCAAGCTTGGCGCGGTCAAAGTCAGGGCAATCAGACTAACCCCCTCGATGGCGCGTCCAATAAACAGGCTTGCCACCGAATTGCCCATAAGGCTGATTGCATTGCCAATACAGGCAACGATCAAGGCTGCCATCAAAATGCGTTTGGTACCTGCGCCGCGCACAATACCGCCAATCAACACCCCCGCCGCAACCATGATAATGGTGAACACCGATGCCAGCAGCCCGATTTGCGATAGGCTTAGACCAAAACTGATCGATAGTTCATTAATGGAAGGTGCCAATTTGGCAATATTGATGCCGCTTAAGGTACCACAAAATAAAATGGTGATCGTCAGCCGCAAATCACGCATAAAAGATGAAGACGGCATTGCCATGATCTGTCCCGAATCCCTTATGGTTGGTATTATTTGCGGTAGCTGATGACCGCGATCAACAGCGTTTCTGTTTTGCCGGATATCGGCCAAGGCAGCAAGCGCATTTGCATGATGCCAATCGCAAAATTGCGCGGCCACCCCAGCGCATCACAGCGTCATATAGTGCGTGTAACCGCCCGCCAGCCAGGTGACATCACAAAGACACAAAAGGCGATAACAAAGGCCACAGATACAAATATATGCATCATCTCAGGCGCAATAAACGCCAGACCGGCACCTGTTGCCAGCGGGCCAGCCGCCGCACCAACATCACGCCATGTCTGGTTGCGCGCCAATGCCTTGACCTTATTATCTGGATAGATCCGCGCCACTGCGGCCGGAAACAAGGTTCCCAAGGCACCACGCGCCAATACCAGCGCGACCGATCCTTGCATCAAAAGCCCCGCGCCAATCATCACAAAACCGGCAATGGCCAAAGCAATCATAAGCGTCAGCGGCAGGCGGATGCCAAATTTATCGGCAATCATGCCCGAACATGGTGCCACCAGCATTTCGCTCAGACGGCGTGCAGCAAGGATACTGCCACCAAATAAAATGGCCATTTCAGTTGATAGATATTGCGCCCACATAAGCGATATCGAGACGGTAAAGACGCCGTCAATCCCTGCCCCCATCCAGAAAATCAACATATCCAGACTATCTGGCCGCGGAAAGATACGGTCACGGGCAAGCGGCTTTTTAATTCTGGCAGGTTGCGCCGACGCATCAAGGCCGAAAGCCAGCATGACCGACACTGCCGTTGCCAGCGAAAGATATAAAAATATATCTCTTGGCCCAACAATAGTGGCAAGCCATGCCCCCACCGTCATCGCCAAAAGCGGGCCAACCTGTTCAACTGACCGGCTAAGCCCTATGCGGGTGCCTGTTTTGGCTGGATTCACCGCCGCATAGGTCAAAGTGACCAGCAAAAGCGCGGCAAAGGACAAACCCCATACCATGCGCGACAAGGTCAACAGCACCGCACCGTCAAACCAGCCATAGCCCGCGGTTGACAATGTTGCCGTCACCGCCGCGATAAGACACAGGTTTTTCACCCCAATCCGTTCGGCCAATTCAACGATCAACCCATAGGCAAAGGTGCGGATTATCCGGTTTACCGCCAGCAAAAACCCGACCATCAGCATGCTAACGCCAAAAGCATCGGCATGAACCGGTAGAATCACATAGAGCAACGCATCACCGAAAAGAGACAGTGACAAAACCCATGATGACACCCAAACATTGCGCAGAACGAGCCGGTCAAGCATGATAAGAATCCCGCATCAAAAAGAACCCCTGAAACACCTGAATGGCAGGGTGAAAACGATCAATCCATGCTGATCCTCTTGTCACGACATCGCAAGACATTTATCACCATCACCAAGATGACTGGTGATCGAAACCTAAATACAAGCCCCTCAAATCAGAAGACTATTTGATAAGGATAATATGATGAAAACTGTTGCCGTTCGCACAATCAAGCGCGCCGATTCTGATACCATACAAGCCCTGGGCCGCGCTGGCGTTTCAACCGTACATGAGGCCCAAGGCCGCATTGGCCTGTTGAAACCCTATATGCGCCCGATTTATGCTGGCGCGCGCGTCAGCGGCACGGCAATCACCATTTTAGCGCAACCGGGCGACAATTGGATGCTGCATGTCGCGATCGAGCTTTGCCAACCGGGCGACATGCTTGTTGTGGCCTGCACCACCGACAATGGCGACGGCTTCTTTGGTGATCTTTTGGCAACATCAGCCCGCGCCCGTGGCGTTGTTGGGCTGGTGATCGATGGTGGCACCCGCGATGTAGCCGATTTACAGCAGATGGGATTTCCGGTCTGGTCACGCGCCATTTCATCAAAAGGCACGGTTAAAAACACCCCGGGTGCGGTCAATGTGCCAATTATCTGCGCCGGACAAATCATTTTTCCGGGTGATGTGATCATTGCCGATGATGATGGTATTTGTGTCGTTTCCCGAAAAGACGCGCCTGCCGTTCATCAAGCCGCCGATGCTCGGATTGCCAATGAAGACGCCAAACGTGTCAAACTGGCTGCAGGCGAGCTTGGGATCGATATCTATAACATGCGTCCAGCCTTGGCAGACGCAGGGTTTCACTATGTCGAGACGCTTGATGATCTTGGCGAATTTAACGGCATTGATTGCCGCAACCGCGATTAAGACAAAGCTGTCCCAAACAGGTGAGCGAAAAACCAATCGTAAAAACTGGGGCAGCCTTTGCGGCAGCGCTGTTTTATGGCACCCTCGACGCCGTAACACGCTGCCAGATTGCAATATGATTTTTACCGAGGCTGCCATGACTGACAATGATTTTAAATCAGCCGCTGAATCAGCCCTCGCGGTTATGGAACGCCATCTTCACGCGCTGAATGGCTTGCGGGAAAACGACCTTGCCGATACGCTTCATTTTCCACATTTCAGGTTGGTCGGCACAAAGCTAGATTGCTGGCCGTCTGCCGAGACTTATTTGTCAGATTTCAGGGCAAGAGCCGGTGACAATTGGGCAAGAACCGCATGGCAAGAAATTGATATTCAACGTGAAAGTGCCGATAAGGTTCATTTAGCGGTGCGCATAAACCGGTTTGATATCAATGATCAATTGATAGCCGATTTTGACTCGCTTTGGGTTATCACTTTTAAAAATGGCAAATGGGCAGCGCAATTCAGATCCAGTTTCGCCGCTTCATAGGAACAGGCATGAAACATATTCTTACCTTTTTGACATTTTGCGGTTTTGAAACCATGCTGCTGATCGCCTTTGCCACATGCACTGCCGCGGCACAGGAAACCACGCCAAGCTATGCGATTGCCAGCCCGCCAGTTTGCCAGAATAATAAAGGCGAGCCCGTTCGGTTCGAAAACCAGATGTCACCAAAAGCCAAATCAGCCGCTGGCATGGCAAGACGCGATGATAAGGGCATGCCGGTTATTTACCGGTTTGCCTATGCAAAATCACCGCAATCATTGCAGCAATTTATTGATCGTCACGAATGTGCGCATCATCAAACTGGCGATATTGACCGGCCGCATCCGCCAAGAAACAGCCCCGACCACATGATGAATGAAAGCATTGCAGATTGTATCGCCATTTTACGCATGCGTGACGAAACCACCGATAGCCAAACCCAAATTCAAAATGTGACAATTGAATTAAGACAGGCCATGGCCGCAGTTGGCTTTCCGGCAAGCACAATCGATAGCCGGATCTCAAATATCAATAATTGCGCTCAAAAAGCCACCACCGCCAGTGATTTTATCAAGGCTATTTTGGATCATCGCGCCGCAAATTAGCCACCAACAAGCATGGCTGCAAAAGGAGGCTTAGGCCTTTTTGAAGGGTGCCATGGCCGCGCTTGCAGGCCCTTCGGCAACCCATGAAGCATCAGCAATCTCGCTAACCCACTCAACCGCAGATTTGCCAAAGATATGTTTGGCAGGAACAAGCTCATGATGCTGTTCAAGGCAACCAGTGCGAATCATGAAAAGCGTTTTGGTAGGATCAGTTGCATAAAGGTGACTGCCGCATTTGCCGCAAAAGCCCTGCACCCGTTCATTACCACTTTCGGCAATTTTCAAAAATTCGGTTACAGTGCCGGAAATTTTGACAGCATCCGCCGCGATGACCGCGACGGCGCGAAATGGTGCGCCACTGAATTTTTGGCAATCGGTGCAATGGCAAGCCATGATCTTATCTGATGATACTTCGCCTGCAATCGTGATGTCGCCGCAATAGCAACCACCATTAATTTTAATTGCGTCAGCCATTTTTCAATCACCCCCTATCTGATTAGCTATCCAAGACTAACCATGACAGGAAAAGGGTCAATTCGAAATTGCCCAACACGCCATTTTTAAGAATAGAACAAAAGAAATATGGTCTTAAAACTGAAGCTTAAACCCTTCATGTGATTGCACAAAACCAAGTTCTTGATAAAAACGTTGCGCGTCTTTGCGGGTCTTGTCGCTAGTCAATTGAACCAATGCACATCCCTGTTCACGACATTTTTCAATTGCCCATGCCATCATATGCGTTCCATATCCTTTGCCACGATCATTGGCAGCAACCCGTACAGATTCGATCTGGCCACGCAAGGCACCGCGCCGAGACAGCCCCGGAATGAATGAAATTTGCAAACAACCGATGATGTCATCGTTCATTTCAAACACTGCCATATATTGATTGGGATCAGCGTCAATGGCGTTAAAGGCGCAGATATAATCATCATGCGGCATGGTTTGCAGCGTTTCGCGCAATTGCCCCAATTCGTCATCAGCCAATAGCTGTAAAATGCGGGGTAGATCAGCCTTATGCATTTTACGGACAACAATATCACGCATATTTTGTGTCATTTCATGCCCCAATAGCCTTTAACCAGCATCCAAGTCATATTGCCCGCTGGTCTGTCGATCAACAATCATTTAAACGAAAAATGGTCGGAGCGGCGGGATTCGAACCCACGACCCCTACACCCCCAGTATAGTGCGCTACCAGGCTGCGCTACGCTCCGGCCAATGCTGGTTATAGCCGCGCCAAGATATCTAGGCAATCGGCTTTTCAGCAAAAATGATGCGGCTTAGTGGTCAAGCTGCTGTTTTAGCGCTGCAAGGCGTGTTTTCACATCAACAAGCATCGTCATTGCCGCGGCAAGATCTTTGCTTGATGCACCGCTTGTCGGGGCTAGGGCATTTAGCTGGGTGGCTGATGCTTTGCTTCGCACCAATTTTTGCGCGCCCTTGATGGTAAAGCCATCAACATATAAAAGCTGTCTGATACGGCGCAACACGGCAACATCGTCAGGCCGGTAATAGCGCCGCCCACCGCTTCGCTTTAGCGGGCGAAGGCTGGAAAACTTGCTTTCCCAAAAGCGCAAAACATGCTGCGGCACGTCAAGCAGTGCAGAGACCTCAGAAATTGTTTTGAAAGCGTCGCTGGCCTTATCGTTCATTTCGAACCGTCTACACGATCCTTGAGGATATGCGACGGACGGAACGATAAAACGCGACGTGATGTGATTACCGCTTCAATCCCTGTCTTCGGGTTACGGCCAACGCGTTCGCTTTTCGATTGAACTGAAAAAGTGCCAAAAGAGGATAGCTTTACTTCTTCACCAGCCTCAAGACAGGCGCAAATCTCCTCAAGAACCGCTTCGACAAGATCGGAGGATTCATTTCGTGATAACCCTATGTTCCGGTAGACGGATTCGGTTAAATCTGCGCGTGTAAGTGTTCCCATGATGTGAAAACGCTACCCACTTTTGGACGACCGGTCAATTCAGAAAGTTCGTACAATTGATCGATTAAGACGAAAAGCCAAAAAAAATT
>DFSK01000027.1:0-895 GCA_002378605.1 Alphaproteobacteria bacterium UBA3439 | reverse complement strand
ATATTTGCGGCATTCAGCCAGCATCAATTGACGAAAATCACGAAGGGCGACCGAATTTTACCAATGCCGCGCCCCAAACAAGCCCACCACCAATGGCTTCCATCGCCACAACATCACCATTCTTGATTCGGCCATCATCAACCGCAGCGCTCAGCGCCAGCGGAATTGACGCTGCCGACGTATTGGCATGCTGTTCAACCGTCCGCACAACTCGATCAGATGGCAAATCCATTTTTTTCTGCATGGCATCAATAATGCGAACATTTGCCTGATGCGGAACCAGCCAGTCAATATCGCGCGCTTCCATATTGGCGGCGCTAAGGGCTTCGTCCATAACCGATGCTAGTTTTTCAACCGCATGGCGAAAGACTTCTTTGCCTTCCATACGCACATGACCAACCGAAGAATTGCTTGATGGCCCGCCATCGACATAGAGGATATCACGATAAGCACCATCGGAATGAAGCACCGACGAGCGAATCCCCCAATCACCAGCATCATCGGCAAGCTCTAGCACCACAGCGCCAGCGCCATCACCAAACAAAACACAAGTTGTCCGGTCTTCCCAATCTAGCAATTTTGAAAAGCTTTCCGCGCCAACGACGAGCGCCCGACGCCCACGCCCCGATTGCAGCATGGCATCAGCAATATCAAGCGCATAGACAAATCCAGCGCAAACCGCCTGAATATCAAAGGCAATCGCGCCTTTGGCTTCGATCATATGCTGTAATTTTGTGGCGGTTGAGGGAAAAGTGTTATCCGGCGTTGTTGTGGCAATAATGATAAGGTCAATATCGGCGCCAGTTAGATTCGCATTGGCAAGCGCTTTTGCGGCGGCATGATACGCCAGATCGGCAGTGGTCTCACCATCAGCAACAAGATGGCGTTGGGCAAT
>DFSK01000081.1 GCA_002378605.1 Alphaproteobacteria bacterium UBA3439 | reverse complement strand
GTACGGCCAGCCATCGCCGCAGGGCTGATCGGGCATAGATGATCAAGCCGCCCGCGGGTGATCACAAAACCGCCAACATGCTGTGACAAATGCCGTGGAAACCGGCTGATATCGGCCACTAATTGTAAAACCAATCGTAGCCGGCGATCATTTGCGTCAAGCCCCGCCGCAGCCAGCGCCGCTGCATCAAGGCCGGTTTTTTCACGCCCCCATACCTCGCCAGCCAAGGCCGCCTGAACATCGCGGCTAAGGCCAAACACCTTTGCCACTTCGCGAAATGCGCTGCGGCGACGATAGGTAATCACACTGGCAGTAAGGCCAGCACGGTTCCGGCCATATTTTGCATAGATATGCTGGATCACTTCTTCGCGGCGTTCATGTTCAAAATCGACATCAATATCTGGCGGCTCACCACGCGCTTCGCTGACAAACCTTTCAAATAGAGGCTGCGATCGTTCCGGATCAACCGCGGTAATGCCCAAACAATAGCAAACCGCCGAATTCGCCGCCGAACCGCGCCCCTGACATAAAATGCCGCGGCCCCGCGCAAAGCGAACAATATCAAATACGGTCAGAAAATAAGGCGCAATATTCAACCGCTCAATCAAGATCAATTCATGTTTCAGATAGGCGCTTACCTTATCGGGGATCGCATCAGGATAGCGTTTTTCAGCGCCGCGCCATGTCTGGAAGGCCAGTTCCTGCATGGCAGTTCGTCCACCCGGCTTTAGCTCGTCAGGATATTCATAAGACAAATCATCCATTGAAAAATGGCATAGATCTGCAAGCGTCCTTGCCCCATCAAGCGCATCTGGCGCATGCCGCCAACGCCGTTCAGCCTCGGCACAATCGATCAAATGACGTTCGGCATTGCGCGATATAAGATAGCCAGCATCATCAAGCTGTTGCTTTTCACGGATACAAGCCAGAACATCGGCAAGCGGGCGGCGGTCGGGAATGTGATAAAGCGCATCTGCCGCCGCGGCCACCCGCAGCCCTAGTGCCGCAGCAGCAGCCATTAACATCTGGCATCGCGCCTCATCAGCCCCATCACGATACAGGCAAATGCCTGCAAATAATTGCCCCTCGGCAATTTGACGAATGGTCTGCAAATGCGCTTGATAATGTGCATCTGGATGACGCGGTGGCATTACCAGCAATGCGGTGCTTGCTGGCAGGCGGGCAAGATCGGCAAGATAAAGAATTGGCGCGGCTTTGCTGCCCCGCATATTTGCCTCGCTTAGCAGCATTGATAGACCTTCATAACCAGCACGGTCGCAAGGATGCACTATAATATCAGGGCCATCGACAGGGCGTAATCTGGCACCAACAACAAGCCTGATCTGGTGATCACGCGCCGCCACATGCGCCCGCACAATACCGGCCAGCGAATTCACATCGGCAATGCCAACCGCCGCCCAACCAAGCTCGGCCGCCCTTGCCACCATTTCATCAGGATGTGATGCACCTTTTAAAAAAGTGAAATTACTATAACAGCCAAGCAACGCATGTGATGCGGCTTGGCCTTGTTTGCGCAATATGGTCATCAGGCAAAAAACCCATGCAAAAACCAAGATGGGGTTTCGTGACGTTCTGGCAAACCTTCACGATATAGCCAGAACCCCGCCCCTTGATCATCGCGTAACCGAAAATAATCGCGGGTGCGGCTGCCAGCAGGTGCCTGCCACCATGCAGGGGCAATCCGTTCTGGCCCTGTAGCATGAATAATTTTATGAATTCGCCGCTGCCAGATAAATTGCGCTGGTGGATGATCGGGAAGAAGCGCAACAACATCGACAGGGTGCGGATAAGCCAAAAGGCGGATGGGACGTGGTGGCGCAGTACCCGATGCCGGATCACCAAGCCAACCAGGTTTTTCATCAGTTTTGGTAAAAATCTGGCTTGGGTCAGGCAGTTCAAGTGATTGTGCCGCTTCAGGTTGCCAGCAAGCTTGCGGCGCCAATCTAACAACGGCACCATAACCAAGTCGCGCCACCAACCGGTCAACAAGGCTGGCATAGGATTCACCTACAACGCCATTATGGCGCTGCAATATCATATGCGGCAAAGCCGTATCACGCGGTGCAAGCGGGCTGCAATCAAGAGATTCCATCCAGCCCATTTCAAGGCCAAATTCAGGATTGATCTTGTCGCTGGCATTGGCCAGCAACCGGTGAAATAAAGTCACATCACGGCTTGGTCGTGAAAGATGCACATCATGCGCAAAGACCAGCCCGTCAACCAATTGCCAGCCAAGCCGCAAACGGCGCGTTGCCAATCCAGCCTGTTGAAGCAAAATGGCCGTTTCACTTGCCAATTGCTGAATCATCGCCTTGATATCATCAGCGGCACCAATGGGTTCGGCAAATTGACGGCATATATAAAGCGGTTTCGGTGGGCTGACAGGTGTAAAGCTTTCATCCTGATCGCCAAGCGCCTGATCGAGCCGAAGAAGCACATCCTGACCAAAGCGGGCGGCCAATGGCGCACGCGCCAGTCCAATAATATCGCCAATCACCCGCAAGCCTGCCCGCCGCATATGATCGGCAATTGCCGTATCGATTCGCAATGCGGCAAGCGGCAATGCTGCCAGATGGCGTCGCAAGCGGGCACGGCTGAAAATATATTTTATCGTTTCCGGCTGACCATCTGTTGGTTTTGGCGCGGTCATTAACCGCTCTGACGGCTTTCCATAATGTGCCAAGGCCCACGCCGCCCCGCAATTTGGCGCCACCGCCAGCACCGCCCGAAAATGACTTCGATGAAGGCGTTTGGCGCAATCGGCTAATAGTGAACGAACCCCACCAAACAGATGTTCGGCACCGGCAATATCAATCCAGATTCCGCAATGCTGATCATCAACCGCGGTAAGCGGGCTATAACGACGCGCCCATAATGCCAGATGATGAAGATCGGCATGGTCGGCTAGCGGGTCACATGCCTCGGTTCTGAGTTGCGGGCATAAGGCGCGCGCATCGGCAAGCCGCATACCGGCAGCAAGGCCATGCGCCGCCGCTCTGGCACAGCCCGCCACAATAATATCAGCGCCGTTCATTTTCCGGATTATAACAAGCGGCAAATCAGCCCCAGATGCTCTTTGTCCAGATGCGCTTTGCCCAGATTCTCTTTGAATCCGCGATGCCGCCAGATAGGGAAAATGGATATAGATAATATGACGATAAGAAACAGGCATGATCACATGCCTATCGGGCAAGGGCATGCGCTGGCCATTTACTGGCTGACAACTCACCGATGGGTAATTCGGCCTGTACCGGTTTGCCATTGGCCATGATGCTATGGTGATAGGCTTGCAATTGACCAAGACCTGCCTGCCAGCCGACCTTGCATTTATGCGGCCTGCCGCCACGCGCACGCTGCAATGTCAAATCCCAGACGCTGCGCTGAACCAAGGCAGAATGTGACCATCTGTCAAGATCGACTGCGGGTTTGATATGCCATGCTGTTTCGAATCCAGAAACCCCAATTGGCGCGCCAAGTAGAAACGCCGTTGTACCACTATCTTCGGCAGCAAGCTGCGCACGTCGTGCCAGCCGCATCCAGTAATCGGCTGATTTCTGCACCCCATCATATTCCATCACAACCGCAGCCAGCCCTTCGGTTCGCAAAATATCATCAAGCGCGGCCAAACGTCGTGAGGGGTTTGGTGTATCAACAATCAGCAATCGCGCCGGATCCAGTCCAGCCGCGGCAAGCCCATGCCCATATAACATACCAGCACCATTTCGCTGGCTTGCCGGACACCAGACAATCAGACCAGCATCATTTGTGATTGCTGTTTGCCGGTTTGTGGCTAGCTTGGCTTTTAAGCGCGCGTGATGGTGCAGCAAATCAAGAAGCGCCATAGCAAAACCGCTTACCGCCCCATGCGCCTGCATCGCACCCGTTAAAAGATGTACCCGCCCAAGCGCCAGACCACCAGCCAATGCCTGATCCAGCGAATCGACGCCAAGCGGTATATGAAGACGCTTATTATAGCCATCAGCCACTGCAATTTCCTGCCGAAGACGGGCAAGGTCATATGTCTTTTTTTCGTTTATAATCTGATTATTAGGCACCCTAAAATCAGATGGTTTTACGATTGATATAGGCTGGTTCATCCTTTGCATTTTGCCTGGTTCCTATCATATATATCTGCTTTTTGTTCATGTTTTGTTCTAGTTTAGCGCCATGCCAAAGTCAAGATTTTCCATCTTTCAAAAGAGATAGAATATCAGGCAGATCAGCTGGCAAAGCCCGCTGACAAAAAATGGATTAAAGGGTTACTTTGGCAATTCGCTTTCAGCCAGCCGCGCCCAATAGCTGGCACCGGTGGCAAGAACATCATCGTTGAAATCATAACGATCATTATGCAGCATCGCCCCATCCTTGGCAGGCCCTGCCCCTAGCCAGATATAAGATCCGGGCTTTTCGGCAAGCATATAGGAAAAATCTTCAGCCCCCATTGATGGCGGCAGGTCGGTGATGATATTTTCTGTTCCAAGGACATTAGCAGCAACGGCGACAGCACGCGCCGATTCTTCAGCATGATTGACCGTTGGCGGATAGCCTGGCTGCCAATCAATTTCAATCGTGCAATCATAGGCTTTGGCTGTTGCCATGGCAATTTCATGAATCGAGTTTTCAAGCAATTTGCGAACATCAGGCGAAAATGACCGCGCCGTACCACCAAGCCGCGCCGAACCTGGAATCACATTCAAGGCACTTCCCGACTCGAAAATCGTAACCGAAACGACCGCCGGCTCGAGCGCCGCAACACGACGTGAAACGATTGATTGCAATGATTGCACAATCGCCGCCCCACACGGAATCGGATCAATGGTCAGATCAGGAATCGCCGCATGCCCCCCAGATCCGGTGATGCGTATTTCAAACATATCTGCCGCCGCCATACAGGCACCGCTATGAACGCCGATTTTACCAACATCCATGCCGGGCCAATTATGCATGCCCCAAACTGTTTTCATGTCAAACTGATCAAACAGCCCATCCTTGATCATCGCTTCGCCGCCCTTACCGCCTTCTTCGGCTGGCTGAAAGATGAAATAGACAGTGCCGTCAAAATTACGCGTTTCAGCAAGATATTGCGCCGCGCCAAGAAGCATCGTGCTATGCCCGTCATGCCCACAAGCATGCATCCGCCCGGGTGTTTTCGACGCATGGGCAAATTCGTTCATTTCCTGCATTGGCAGCGCGTCCATATCGGCCCGCAACCCGATTGCCGATGTGCTATTGCCAGTGCCGCGCAAAACCCCGACAACGCCAGTTTTGCCCATGCCACGATGAATCTCGATGCCAAATGACTGTAATTTTGCGGCAATGAAATCAGATGTCCAAACTTCTTCATAGCTTGTTTCAGGGTGCTGATGCAGCAGATGCCGCCATGCCTTCATATCCTGTTCACGATCTGCAATCGAATTTATCACCGCCATGATGATTGTCCTAACCTGTCATATTTGTGCAAAAGTCATATCTATGCCACGATATTCTGATTTTAACATTTTTTTAAAACCGGAAATCATGTCGCTAACAGTGCCGCAATTCAGCCCCTAAGGTCAAGTAATGCGCATGGCTAATACCACGCAGATGACAGCCGCGGTTGGCGGCATATTGCCTCAATTGACATTCAGCGCATTAACAGCCTAAAACCGGTGTTATCATGTCGATTAGAACATACCCAATGTCGTTGATAGGCTAGGGATTTTTCGGCAAATGCGCAGCATGTCACAGCAAAACTAATTGCAGCAGTTACGCTATCACTGTGATGGCTTTTAAAGAGTTTAAGGGGTGGGTTAGATGGCACAAAATCATCCAGATCGCGGTCAACGCGGATTGCCGGGCGGTGCCCAGCGTTATTCGGCATTTGCGCTTGCCAAAAAGGCGATGAATTATCATCAAGACTGGCAACGTGCCTGGCGCGACCCTGAACCAAAGGCCGAATATGACGCTGTCATTATTGGCGGCGGCGGGCATGGGCTTGCCACGGCCTATTATCTTGCTGCGGTTCATGGCCTTACTAATATTGCGGTGATTGAAAAAGGCTGGATTGGTGGCGGCAATACCGGCCGTAACACAACAATCATCCGGTCAAATTATCTTTGGGACGAATCTGCCGCCATTTACGAACATTCGATGAAGCTGTGGGAAGGCATGTCGCAGGATTTGAATTTCAACGTCATGTTTAGCCAGCGCGGGGTGCTGACCATCGCGCATAGCGAGCATGAATTACGCGAGATGTCACGGCGCGTTCATGCCATCCGATTAAACGGCATTGATTCAGAAATTCTTGGCCCGGCGGAAATTAAAAAATTCGTGCCAACAATCAATATCGACCAGTCAATCCGCTATCCGGTTATGGGTGGTTTTTTGCAGCGGCGCGGCGGCACAGCGCGCCATGATGCAGTCGCGTGGGGCTATGCGCGCGCAGCCGATGATTTAGGTGTCGACATCATCCAGAAATGTGAAGTCACCGGACTGCGCCGACAAGGCCGTAAAATCATTGGTGTTGAAACCAGCCGCGGTTTTATCAAAACCAAAAAAGTCGGGTGCGTTGTGGCAGGTCATTCAAGCGTTGTTGCGGCAATGGCCGGTATCCGCTTGCCAATCGCCAGCCGCCCATTGCAAGCGTTGGTGTCGGAACCGATTAAACCGATTCTTGATACAGTGATCATGTCGAATGCCGTTCATATGTATATCAGCCAGTCTGACAAGGGCGAGATGGTTCTTGGCGCTGGTGTTGATAAATATAATTCCTACGCGCAACGTGGTTCGTTTCCAGTACCAGAACATATGCTTGCCGCCGCGGTTGAGCTGTTTCCGGTATTATCGCGCTTACGGATGCTTCGCCATTGGGGTGGCATTGTCGATACCTGTCCTGATGCATCGCCAATCATTTCCAAAACCGATATTGAAGGCCTGTATTTTGATTGCGGTTGGGGTACTGGCGGCTTTAAAGCAACGCCCGGATCAGGGCATGTATTTGCCGATCTTATCGCCAATGACCGGCCAAATAAGATTGCCGCGCCCTATAGTTTGGATCGGTTCCGTACCGGCCTGCTGATTGATGAACATGGCGCCGCTGGCGTGGCGCATTAAGAAGGGTTCAAGGAGAGTACTATGTTGATCATTACTTGCCCATTTTGTGGCCCTCGTGACGAAGTTGAATTTGCCTGTGGTGGCGAGGCCCATATTGCGCGCCCACTTGCCGACAATAAAATTTCGGATGCCGATTTTGCCGATTACCTATTCATGCGCGACAATCCCAAAGGCCTGTTTCTTGAACGGTGGCGGCATAGCGCCGGATGCCGGCGTTGGTTTAATGTGGCGCGCGACACGGTGAGCAATGAAATTGTCGAAATTTACCCGATGGGAAGCCTGCCAGCAAAAACCGCCGCAAAAACCACTTATAAAACAAGCTGGCGGCGCGACACAGCCGCCGAAAAAGCCGCCACGCCATCACGCAGCAAGGCCGGAGGATCAAAATAATGGTATCGCGTTCTGCAGCATCCGGCAGCCCACAAACACAGCGCCAGCGCGCGGTCGCAAGGATCGATCAAAACGCGCCAATCAATTTCACCTTTGATGGCCGCAGCTATCGCGGCTTTGCTGGTGACACACTGGCATCGGCATTGCTTGCCAATAATGTTCATCTTGTTGGTCGCTCGTTCAAATATCATCGACCTCGCGGTATTATGGCGGCCGGTTCCGAAGAACCAAATGCGCTAATCCGGCTTGGCAAAGGCGCTTATGCCGAACCAAATTTACGCGCCACGCAAATTGAAATTTTTGAAGGCCTTTATGCGGAAAGTCAGAACCGCACCCCGTCTTTGAAATTCGACATTGGCGCCATTAATTCGGTTCTCGACCGGTTTTTCCCAGCAGGTTTTTATTACAAGACTTTCATGTGGCCAGCATCAATGTGGATGCGCTACGAACATGTCATTCGGCACGCCGCCGGTCTTGGCAAGGTTGCTGATGATCACAATGATCCTGACCGCTATGAAAAAACCCATGCGCATTGCGATATTCTTGTTGCTGGTGGCGGCGCAACCGGCCTGATGGCGGCCCTGCAAGCGGCAAAAAGCGGCGCCCGTGTTATTCTGGCCGACGAGCAGAATGAATTTGGCGGCTGGCTGCTTGGCGAAGCTGATATCAAGATTGCCGATGTTCCGGCGTTAAGCTGGGTAAGCGATATTGTGACCGAATTAGCCGCCATGCCAAATGTAACCCTGCTTCCCCGAACCACGGTTTTTGGCTATCTGGATCATAATTACCTGACCTTGAATGAACGCGTAACCGACCATCTGCCATCACGACCAGCGCATTTGCCGCGCCAACGGCTGTGGAAAATACGCGCACAGCAAGTGATCATTGCGCAGGGCGCTCATGAACGGCCATTGGTTTTTGCAGGCAATGATCTGCCCGGTGTTATGCTTGCCGGTGCGGTTCGCACCTATATCAACCGCTATGGCGTTTGTCCGGGACAACGCGCCATCGTTGTTTGCAATAATGATGACGCCTATCGCACCGCGCTTGATCTGCATCATGCTGGCGCGTATGTCGTGGTTACCGACCTTCGGGCAACGGCAACCGGGCCGCTCATGCGCGCTGTCCGCAACGCCGGCATCGAAATTCTGCATGGCCATGCCATCATTGCCGCCTATGGCACTCACCGCGTTGCGCGTGTTGAAATTGCGCCAGTCGATGACAGTGTTACGGCGATCACTGGCGATATTGATCACCGTGATTGTGACCTGATTGCCATGTCGGGCGGTTTGTCACCCGCGGTTCATCTTCATTCACAAGCCCGCGGCAAATTACAGTGGGATGATGCCAAATTATGTTTCCGCCCATCAGCGACACATGAGCCAAGCTTTAACATTGGCGCGTGCAATGGCAGTTTTGATCTTGTCGCCGGTTTGAAAGAAGCGGTTCGCGCTGGCACCAAAGCCGCAGCAGCAACTGGCCATAAAGCAACCACGCTTGATACACCTGATGTGCAAATCCACAAACAAAGCTGGCGCCCGCTTGCCGCATGGAAAATTCCAAACGGCCATGCGTCTGGGCGCGGCCCCAAGGCCTTTGTCGATTTTCAGAATGACGTCACCGCAAGTGATGTGTCGCTTGCTGCGCGTGAGGGATATCAGTCGGTTGAGCATCTCAAACGCTATACCACCACAGGCATGGGAACCGATCAGGGCAAGACATCCAATATCAACGCCTTGGCCATTCTTGCCGATGCGCTTGGCAATGAAATTCCGGCCGTGGGCACAACCACTTTCCGGATGCCCTATACGCCGTCAAATATTGGCGCCATTGCTGGCCGCGATATCGGCGATCTTTTTGATCCAGTTCGCCTAACCCGCATGGATGATTGGCACCGTGCGCATGGCGCAACCTTTGAACATGTCGGGCAATGGATGCGCGCTTGGTATTTTCCGCAAGATGGCGAAACCATGCAACAAGCGGTCAATCGTGAAGTTAAGGCGGCGCGGACAACAGCTGGCTTGCTTGATGCGTCAACGCTTGGCAAAATTGATATTCGCGGGCGTGATGCGGCTGAATTTCTGAACCGCCTCTATACAAATGCATGGAGCAAGCTTGGCATTGGCAAATGCCGTTATGGCCTGATGCTAAAAGATGATGGCATGGTCATGGATGATGGCGTGACCACCCGCATTGGCGAAAACCATTTCCACATGACCACGACCACCGGCGGTGCTGCTGGCGTTTTGGACTGGATGGAAGAATGGCTGCAAACCGAATGGCCTGATCTTGAAGTTTATCTAACTTCGGTGACTGAACAATGGGCGGTTGCCACATTATCAGGGCCGAATGCTGGCAAGATTTTACAAGATGCCGGTATCGATTTTGACCTGTCGCCAGCTGAATTTCCGTTCATGTCGATGAAGGAAGGCCATATTGGCGGGCTAGCAGCGCGCATTTTCCGCATTTCATTTACCGGTGAGCTGTCATACGAAATCAATGTCGCTGCACGTCATGGATTGGCATTATGGACCCGCCTGATGGCCGCCGGCAAAGCGTATGGCATCACCCCTTATGGCACCGAGGCAATGCATGTTCTTCGTGCCGAAAAAGGCTTTATCATTGTCGGACAAGAAACCGATGGATCGGTGACGCCGCATGATCTTGGCATGGATTGGATTGTGTCAAAAACCAAACCCGATTTCATTGGCAAGCGGGCACTTGCACGTCACGCCATGGAATATGATGATCGCAAACAGCTTGTTGGGCTGCTTTGCAGCGACCCAGCAACAGTGATTCCTGAAGGCGCACATGCGGTTCTTGATCCGAACCAGCCTTTGCCGATGAAAATGCTAGGACAAGTAACCTCGTCCTATTTTTCACCAAATTGTGGACGCTCGATTGCGATGGCCATGTTAAAAGGCGGTCATGCGCTAAAGGGGCAAACGGTTTTCTTTCCAATGCTTGATGGTTCGGTTTTGAAAGCCGAAATCGTCGATACGGCATTTTTTGATCCAAAGGGAGCGCGTATCGATGGCTAATTCATCAAGCAGCAGACCAGATTTTTCCGGCCAGACAGCCCTTGCTGGCATTGCCAGCAGCACAAGCGCCAACCCTGATGGTGGCACGATTGGTCTTGTTTTTGGCGAGATGGCGCATCTTGGCAAACTGAATCTTCGCGGCCAAAACGGCCTTGCCAAAGCGGTAAAGGCGATCACCGGCTGCACATTTCCGCCAAAGGCCAACCGGTTTCAATCGGCAGGCGAACGCCATGTGATATGGCTTGCGCCCGATGAATATCTTTTATTATGTGAGGCGGGCAAAGAACAAGAGCTGCAAGACAGTCTCAATAGCATGATCACATCATCACATTTCGCCATCACCGATGTCAGTGACAGCCTTTGTGCGCTTTCGCTTCGCGGACCTTCGGTTCGTGCTGTTCTGGCCAAGGGCTGCGGGCTTGATCTTCATCCAGACCAATTCACCGCTGGCCAATCGGCGCAAAGCCTGCTGGCGCTATCTGCGGTGACATTAATGGCGGTAGCAGATGATGCCTTTATTCTGATTTGCCGCACCAGCTTTGCACCCTATGTTCAACGCTGGCTTGCCGATGCCGCTTTGGAATATGGCTATCAATACAAAGCCTAGATGACGGTCACATAGGTGACCACAAATCCTAGCCGCATGAAATTGCCAATCAAATCATTCACCCGACGATGTTAATAATCAGTATCGGGCAATTCTTCCATGCGTTTGTTGATAAAGGCACGCAAGGCGTCGTCAATGGCAGGATCAATTGCCGGGGCTTCATAGGCAGCCAGCATCTCGCCAGCGCGTTTACGGGCACGGGCGCTGCTTTCAATACTGCCTTCAGATGACCATTGCTCGAATGTCGTGTTATCAGCCATTTGTGACCGCCAAAACGCATCTTCGAAATTGGCCTGCGTATGGGCCGATCCCAGAAAATGCTGGCCGGGGCCGGTTTCGCGAAGCGCGTCCATTGCCTGCCCATTTTCCGACAAATCAATGCCATTGACCAGTTTCGGCATCATTGTCAATTGATCGGCATCAAGCAGGAATTTTGCATAATCCGCAACCAAACCGCCTTCCATCCAGCCAGCCGAATGCAGCACAAAATTAGTGCCACCCATGATTGTTGGCAAAAGCGTATGAGTCGATTCATAAGCGGCCTGCGCATCAGCCGTTTTGGAACCGGTCAAAGATCCGCCTGACCGAAACGGCACGCCTAAACGACGCGCCAGCTTGGCACAGCCATAAAGCACCTTTGCCGGTTCTGGCGTGCCAAAGGTCGGCGCGCCTGTCTGCATCGACATCGAGCTTGCAAAACTGCCGAAAATAACTGGTGCCCCCGGATTTACCGCCTGTGCAAAGGCCATGCCGCTCATCGCTTCGGCAAGCGTTTGCGCCAAAGTGCCGGCAACCGAAACTGGCGACATCGCACCGGCAAGGATAAAGGGTGAAATGATTGTCGCTTGATTATTGCGTGCATAAACTTTCAATGCCCCAAGCATGGTGTCATCCCATGTCATTGGCGAATTGGCATTGATCAGGCTTGTCAGCACGGTGTTATTGGCAACAAAATCATCGCCAAACAGGATTTTCGACATATCAATCGTATCTTGGGCGCGGCTTGGCGCGGTAACCGAACCCATATAAGGCTTGTCGGAAAAACGCTGATGCGCATAGATCATTTCGAGATGGCGTTTGGTCACTGGTAAATCGACCGGCTCGCAGATCGTGCCACCTGAATGATGCAGGCCCGGATGCATATAGGCCAGCTTTACCAGATTGCGGAAATCTTCCATCGTCGCATAGCGACGCTCGTTATCAAGATCACGCACAAAAGGCGGGCCATAGACCGGCGCAAAAACCGTATTCATTCCGCCAATTTCAACCGAGCGTTCGGGATTGCGGGCATGCTGGGTATAGCCTGATGGCGCGGTCGAACAAAGCTGGCGTGCAAGACCACGCGGGAAATGCACACGCTCGCCTTGAACATCACAACCAACATCACGCAAAATGGTCAAGGCTTCAGGGTCATCACGAAAATCAATGCCAATTTCCTCAAGGATGGTTTCGGCATTATCTTCAATAATTTCCGCCCCTTCATCGCTTAGAATATCAACAGGGGCTATCTTGCGAACGATATACGGCGCGGCGGCTTGCTGATTGCCTGATGATCGTGCGCTACGGCGCGCATCGCGCCCGCCGCCACGGCGATTCCGGCGATCTGGTGTATTTGTGTCAGTCATTTAACAAATCCTCATAAATAGCGACTAGGCGCGAAGGCGGGCATTGTCAGGATCAAATGGCGAATCCTCGAGAACGGTCACCGGCAAACGCTGATCCAGAACATCAATCATCAATTTGGTTCCAGGTGCCGCCAAATCTGGGCGAACCATTGCCAATGCCAGCGACTTGCCGAGCCGGAACCCGTAGCCACCGCTTGTGGCGCGGCCAATCACCGTTCCATCTTCGGTCATTATCGGATTGCCGCCAATTGCATCAGCGTCGGTTGTATCATGCACCTCAAGCGTTACCATGGCATTGGCAAAACCGCGTTCTTGCCATTCGGCCAATTGGCGCTGGCCTTTGAAATCGCCCTTATTTAGATGCACAAAACGATGCAAGCCACTTTCCAATGCCGCATATTCGATTGATAGCTCGGTGCCAACCAGACGATATGATTTTTCCAGCCGCATCGCATCCATGGCCCGAATGCCAAATGGCTTTAGACCAAATTCGGCACCCGCTGCCATCAACGCGTCAAAAATATGGTTCTGATATTCGATCGGGTGATGCAATTCCCAGCCAAGCTCGCCAACAAAATTTACCCGAATGGCCATTGCCGGGGCCAAATTCACATCAATCATCTGTCCCGAAAGCCATGGGAAGGCTGCATTCGACAGGTCGGCGCGAGTGATTTTGGCAAGAATATCGCGTGCCTTGGGGCCAGCCAAAACCAGCACACCGATTGAATTGGTCAGATTATCCAACCGCACCCGGCCATCATCTGGCATATGTTTTTTGATCCAATCATGGTCAAGGCGTTGCCCCGCCCCTGCCGAAACAAGATAAAAACTCGTTGCACTTTCCCGCTGGATCGTGAATTCGGAATGCACGCCGCCGCGTTCGGTCAGGGCATGGCACAATGCCACCCGCCCCACTTTCTTCGGCAATTTATTGGCAACGAGGTGATCCAGAAACGCCTCGGCACCAGGCCCAGATATTCGCGCTTTGGCAAAAGCCGACATATCAAGCAATCCAGCATTTTCGGTAACGTTACGAACTTCATTGCCAATATGTGTAAAGTAATTTGACCGGCGGAATGACCAGTGATCCTCTTGCGGCACGCCCTCAGGGGCAAACCAATTGGCTCGCTCCCAGCCAAATTTCTGTCCAAAAACCGCACCAAGCGCCTTTAACCGGTCATAACAAGGCGCGGTGCGAAGTGGCCGCCCTTCGGTGCGTTCTTCATCGGGGAAATGTGTGACAAAGACATTGGCATAGGCTTCTTCATTCTTGACCTTCAGATAGGATTTCGTCGCATAGCTGCCATAGCGCCGTGGATCAACCCCCAACATATCAATCGTTGGCTCGCCTTCAACAATCCATTCAGCAAGCTGCCATCCGGCACCGCCAGCAGCGGTAATGCCGAAACTATGGCCTTCATTCAGCCAGAAATTTGGCAGATCCCACGCAGGCCCGACAATCGGATTGCCATCAGGCGTATAGGCGATGGCACCATTATAAACGCGCTTTACCCCTGATTCGCCAAAGGCAGGAACACGGTTCATTGCCGATTCGATATGCGGCTCAAGCCGTTCTAAATCTTCTTGAAATAATTCATATTCGGAATCGTCACTCGGCCCGTCCAGATAACAGACCGGCGCGCCCTTTTCATAGGGGCCAAGGATCAAACCTCCGGCCTCTTCGCGCATATACCATTGCCCTTCGGAATCACGCAGAACGCCCATTTCTGGTTGGCCGTCACGATGGCGCGCCTGAATATCGGGATGTGCTTCGGTGACGATATATTGATGTTCAACCGGAATGACCGGAATATTCAGCCCAACCATCTCGCCAGTTTTCCGCGCAAAATTGCCTGTTGCGCTGACCACATGTTCACAGGTGATATCGCCCTTATCAGTAGCGACAATCCAAAGACCATCATCACTGCGGGTAATCGCCGTTACCGCCGTGTTGCGATAGATTTCTGCGCCACGATCACGCGCACCACGGGCCAGAGCCTGGGTTAAATCGGCTGGCTGGATATAACCATCCTGTGGGTGACGAATGGCCCCAACAAGCCCCTCGATATTCGCCATTGGCCAATAATCAAGAACCTGCTCAGGTGTCAGAAAATCAACCTGTACGCCGATGGTGCTGGCAACACCAGCATATTGCCGAAATTCATCCATCCGCTCTTGATTGCTGGCAAGCCGGATATTGGACACATTGCGGAACCCGACATCCATGCCGGTTTCTTTTTGTAATTCTTGATAAAATTTAACCGAATATTTGTGAATTTGTCCAACCGAATAGGACATGTTGAACAATGGCAACAGACCCGCCGCATGCCAAGTCGAACCAGAGGTTAGTTCCTTGCGCTCGACAAGAACCACATCGCTCCAGCCCTTTTTTGCCAGATGATACAAAGTGCTAACACCAACGACGCCACCGCCAATTACAACAACACGCGCATGCGACTTCATGCCAAGTCTCCCGCAAAAATGAAGCTAACCCGCGACATAACCAATCATGACCATGCCGCATAACGGGGCCATAGTACGAAGAAAATCTGGTAAAAAGCGTCTAGCAAACGACTGTATTTTGACAAAATCGGGCGGTGTATGCCGCAAACGGACAAAACCGCAATCCTACAGCCAGTCCAAAACCCGAATTATAATCGGTGATCTATGGATTCAGCCGCTGAATATCCCAGCCACCATCACCCTGTAGCAAGAACCGAAAACGATCATGCAGCCGGTGTTCGCCATCATGCCAAAACTCAATTTCCTGCGGCTTCAAACAGAATCCACCCCAATGGGGCGGGCGCTCAACGCCAGCGGGGAACTGCGTTTCAACGGCTTTAACTTCGGCTTCGAGCGCGGCACGGCTGGCAAGCGGGCGTGATTGTGCCGATGCCCAAGCACCGATCTGGCTTCCGCGTCCGCGGCTGTGGAAATATTCATCTGACTGCGCGGCTGTCGCCTTGGTGATATCGCCGACAACCCGCACCTGCCGACGCTGGCTTTTCCAATGCATGCAAAAGGCAGCTTTGCCAGTGGTCAGCAATTCATCCGACTTCCGGCTTTCATAATTGGTAAAAAACAAAAACCCGTCAGGCGACCAGCGCCGTAACAACACCATCCGCACCGACGGCATACCGCCAGCATCAACCGATGCCAATGCAATCGCGTCAGGGTCATTGATTTCGGTTTTCACCGCCTCATCAAACCAGTTTTGAAAAAGGGCAAAAGGATCGGTTCCGGCAGTGATTTCCATAGGAATTTGTCTCCATTGATATGGCCCAGCAATCGGGCATGCCCACACGGGCCCGATTTCAATGTAGGGACTTGTATGACTTGGCGCAACGCGGCCATGATACAAATTTTTCTCTGGCCCTGTTTTATCACCAATCTACCAGTTTCAACCGCGATCAGAAATATTCAAAAAATCATACGAGAACCATAGAATTGCCATATTCTCTGCAAATAATAAAAATGCTAGAATTGAATGATATACTAGCCGTTAATGATATAGTTTATTTGCTGTTCCCATTTTGCTGATTAGTTGGATCACGCCGCAAATGACAAATGGGACAAATCAAAACCCAGAGGTGTAACATGACCAAAATGACAATGAATACGCCGCTTTGCCGTCTTCTTGCCCCAGTCACGGCCGTAATCATGGCAGGGTCACTTATGACTGGCAGCGCCGTCGCAGAAACGCGTATTGAAACGGTTGTCGGCACAGTGGTAGACACCATCACCCTAACATCAACCTATATCCGCAAAACGCCAACAGATCAGCGCAATTGCCGCACCGAAGATGTGCCAATTTACGCCCAGAGCGAAGGCAAATCCGAACTTGGATCAATGATTATTGGCGGCCTTATCGGATCGGCTGTCGGCAATAAATTATCCGACAATAACGGCGCTGGCGCCGCCGGAACTGTTGCTGGTGCCATTCTTGGCCGCGAACATGCGAAAAATCAGAAAAACAGCCGTATTATTGGCTATAAACAGCAGGAATCCTGCACCGTAACAACCGTGATGCTGGAAGAAAATATCAGCGAAATTACCGGTTACCGAAACCATATCGAACTTGACGGCAAAATCATCAAGCTTGAAAGCAAAAGCCCCTTGGCGGTTGGTTCACGCGTTGAGGTGGTTCGCCAGATCAGCTATTCGCTTCGTTAAAATCAATAAGCGCCCCTTCCCAACCTAGACCATATTAGTGATGACCCGTGATTTTCACGGCATCACTTGTATGTTTGGCCCGTGTTGGAGTAAACTCCAGCCATCAGAGCGTTACAGCATCTTGTAAAACTATCTTTCGATGAAAAAGGGCAGTCATTCATGTCAAATACAGCATCATCATCTGGCGTCATGGCGGGCAAAAAAGGCCTTATCATGGGCGTTGCCAATGACCGGTCAATCGCTTGGGGCATCGCTGCCAAACTTGCTGAGCAGGGCGCCGAGCTTGCTTTTACCTTTCAAGGTGAGGCTTTGCAAAAGCGCGTTGAGCCGCTTGCAGCTTCGGTTGGCAGCCATCTGGTCATGCCATGCGATGTCACCGATGAGGCCAGCATGGATGCCACTTTTGATACGCTGAAAGAAAAATGGGGCAGCTTGGATTTTGTCCTTCACGCCATTGCCTATTCCGACAAAGAAGAATTGAAAGGCGGCTATGTCGATACAAGCCGCGATAATTTCGCGCGGACGATGGATATTTCGGTCTATTCCTTTACCGCCGTTGCGCGTCGCGCCGCCGCAATGATGAATGATGGCGGCTCGATGCTGACCTTGACCTATTATGGTGCCGAGCGCGTCATGCCGCATTATAATGTGATGGGGGTTGCGAAAGCCGCACTCGAAGCATCAATCCGTTATCTTGCTGTTGATCTTGGCGGGCGCAATATCCGCGTAAACGGCCTGTCAGCTGGCCCAATGAAAACCCTAGCCGCATCTGGCATTGGCGATTTCCGGTATATTCTGAAATGGAACCAATATAACTCGCCGCTCAAGCGTAATGTAACGCTTGCCGATGTTGGCGGGGCTGGCATGTATCTTTTGTCTGATCTGGCATCAGGCGTGACTGGCGAAACGCATCATGTCGATTGCGGCTATCATGTTGTTGGCATGAAAGCCGTTGACGCACCCGATATCTCAGTTGTCTAGCATGGCAGATAATAGTTTTGGCACCCTATTCAACGTAACGAGCTTTGGCGAAAGCCATGGGTCGGCGATTGGCTGCGTTGTTGATGGCGTTCCCCCAAATCTGCCGCTTAGCGAAGCTTTAATCCAGCCCTATCTTGATCGCCGCCGCCCGGGAACAAGCAAATTTGTCACCCAGCGGCAAGAAGATGATCAGGTGGAAATCCTGTCTGGAATTTTTGAAGGCAAAACCACCGGTACACCTATTGGCCTTTTGATCCGCAATAAGGATCAACGGTCAAAAGATTATGGCGAGATTGCCAATCAATTCCGCCCGGGCCATGCCGATTACACCTATCAGATGAAATATGGCCATCGTGATTATCGCGGTGGTGGCCGGTCATCGGCACGCGAAACCGCTGTTCGTGTTGCTGCTGGTGCGATTGCCGATATGTTTTTAAAAGCAAGTCTTGGCAAGGATTATCAGGTTCGCGGTGCGGTTGTACAAATCGGGCCACATGCCATTGACCGCACAAAAATGGATTGGGACGAGCGCCATAATAATCCGTTTTTCTGTCCAGATGCAGCCATGGCAAAAGAATGGGAAAGCTATCTTGACGGGGTTCGCAAAGCCGGATCATCGGCAGGGGCCATTCTTGAAATCATTGCCGATGGTATTCCGGTCGGCCTTGGCCAGCCGGTCTATGGCAAGCTTGACGGTGAATTGGCCGCAGCCATGATGAGTATCAACGCTGCCAAAGGCGTTGAAATTGGCGGCGGCTTTGCGCTTTCCGGCATTGATGGCAGCCTTGCCAGTGACGAAATGCGGGCTGGCAACAGCCTTGAGACGCCAACCTTCCTCAGTAATCAGGCCGGTGGTGTTCTTGGCGGTATTTCAACCGGCCAGCAAATTGTTGTTCGCGTTGCGATCAAGCCAACATCATCAATTTTGACCCCGCGCCAATCAATCGACCGTAACAATCAAAATGTCGATGTTGTCACCAAAGGACGGCATGACCCTTGTGTTGGTATTCGCGGTGTACCAGTCGCCGAAGCGATGATGTCATTGGTGCTGGCCGATCTATTGATGCGGCACAAGGCCCAATGCGGTTTTGATCTATCATAAAAACATCGCCTAGCGCGCCTTGTCAGGCTTTTTACCAGCAAGCAGAAATTCGCGGTTTCCGTCTGGCCCATCAATAGGCGATGCGGCGGTACCAAGATGCTGCCAGCCCATTTCAGTGATCAGCCAGCTTTCAATATCGGCAATCACCATTTCATGCAGATGGTGATCACGGACAATGCCGCCTTTGCCGACAAGCCCTTTACCAACTTCGAATTGCGGTTTGATCAAGGCCAAAAGATCGGCACCGGGGGCGGCGATTTCCAACGCTGTCACAAGCACCTTTTTCAACGAAATAAAAGACGCATCGCAAACCACAAGCTGCGGCGCCTCGGCAAGCATATCCAGCTTTAAATAACGCGCATTTGTGCCATCCATCACGGTTACCCGCGGATCAGACGCCAGATGGTCTGCCAATTGCCCATTGCCAACATCGATGGCAACAACATGCGCGGCATCATGTGCCAACAACACTTCGGTAAAACCACCCGTGCTGGCACCGATATCAATCGCATAACGGCCCGCCACGTCAATCATCGGAAATTCGGCCAAACCACCAGCCAATTTCATACCAGCGCGGCTAACCCACGGATTGCCCGACGAGGTCACCGTAATGTCACAATCAATTGCCAGTGTTTTCGAGGCTTTATGCACGATCTCACCAGCCACCAGAACCGCACCTTCGGCAATCAGATCGCGCGCCCGATCACGCGAACGGGCAAGCCCACGCGCCAATAACAATGCATCGGCACGCAGTTTTTGATCAGCTGCGCCAGTGGTCGGGCCGTTATCCTGCTTTGATTTCCGTGATTTGGCCAAACCCGCAAACCCCTCATGATTGATACGACCTATAACCGTGTAACCCGGCAGATCTATGACCTGCCGCCCGAGGTTTCCTTGGCTTTTGGTGCGGCAGATTTTGCTGATGATTTAGGGATCACTTTGCGTGCCGCCGCGTAAATCCCGTCACAATCCAGACCGGCAAAAGCCAATTGGCCTTGCTGGCTGTCATGGTCAATAAAGACATCCGGCAAGCAAAGCGCACGGGCTTTCAACCCACCATCAAGATGGCCAGCATTGCCAAGATA
>DFSK01000151.1:5608-7059 GCA_002378605.1 Alphaproteobacteria bacterium UBA3439 | reverse complement strand
ATGAGGGCGGAGCGGGTTGCCATAAAAAGTCCTGTAACTCTAAAAATTAATTCTTTGCACGCTCTACATAGCTTGCATCTTCCGGCCGCACAACAATGCGTGTACCAGATTCGATATGCGGTGGTACCATAACGCGCTCGCCATTTTCTAAAATAGCGGGCTTATATGATGATGAGGCTGTTTGGCCTTTGACAACAGCATCGGCCTCGACAACTTCCATCACAACCGTGTCGGGAAGTTCAACAGAAATTGGATCGCCTTCATGGCTGGACATCGTTACGATCATGCCATCTTGCAAATAGGCGGCGCGCTCGCCAACCATGTCTTTGACAATGCTGATTTGCTCAAAGGTTTCTGAATGCATGAACACCAGATGGTCACCCTCGTCGTAAAGAAAGGTGCAGGCGGCTTCGTCAAGAATTACCCGCTCAACCGTTTCTGATGACCGGAAGCGTTCATTCAATTTGGTGCCATCGCGGATATCGCGCAATTCGATCTGGGCAAAGGCGCCGCCTTTTCCAGGTTTGACATGCGCCACTTTTACCGCTGTCCAAAGACGACCATTATGTTCGATCACATTGCCGGGTTTGACGGCATTTCCGTTGAGTTTCATCGCTAAATCCTTGTTCGAATCGCTGCGGTTTGCAGCGAAGGCCTATCCGTATTTACAAAAATTTGCCAATGGCGGCGGCATTATCCAGCATTCGGCAGGAAAAGCCCCATTCATTGTCATACCATGCCAATACCCGAACCAAACGCTTGTTCAATACGCTTGTTTGGGTCAGGTCGGCAACTGAAGAATGCGGGTCATGGTTAAAATCAATCGAGACGAGCGGGCGCTCATTGACGCCAAGAACACCCTTCATTGGTCCATTTGCGGCCGCGATAAGAAGCTGATTGATTTCTTCAATTGATGTGTCGCGGCTTGTTGTGACCACCAGATCGACAACCGAAACATTGGCTGTTGGGACACGAATGGCCGATCCTGACATCTTGCCTTGCAATTGCGGCAGAACCTCGCCAACCGCTTTTGTGGCGCCGGTTGAGGTTGGGATCATTGACATGGCGGCGGCGCGGGCGCGGCGCAAATCCTTATGGCTTGAATCAAGCGTTGGCTGATCGCCAGTATAGGCGTGGATTGTTGTCATATAGCCAGCTTCAATGCCAACATTATCAGCCAGAACCTTGGCAACAGGGGCAAGACAATTGGTCGTACATGACGCGTTTGACACCACATCGGCATCAGCCGTTAACAGGCTGTCATTGACGCCAAAAACAATGGTTTGATCGGCGTTTTTGCATGGTGCGGAAACAAGCACTTTTTTCGCACCCGCGGCAAGATGCGCTGCCGATGCTTCGCGATTATTGAATTTTCCCGAACATTCCAGAACAATATCAACGCCATGTGCCGCATGCGGAATATTGGCTGGATCGCGTTCGCGGCTCATATG
>DFSK01000151.1:4446-5457 GCA_002378605.1 Alphaproteobacteria bacterium UBA3439 | reverse complement strand
GGCCAAATCCGCTGATCGCCAATTTTAATGTCACGAGACAGTCTCCTTGGTTTGTTCTGCTGACCGATGATGGTTTGGCCAGATATCATCCAGAAATTATATGTCTAAAAAGATCTGCTTACCCAATTTGGCGTTTTGCCGCTACGACAATGGCGTCAGCGGTAATGCCGAAATGATTATACAGATCATCAATCGGTGCCGAGGCACCAAATCCGGTCATGCCGATAAAGCTGTCGGTCTCGCCAAGCAGCCAATCCCAGCTTTGACGCAGCCCAGCCTCAACAGCAATGCGCGGCGTCTTGCCAAGCACCTGCTGGCGGTAGGTAGCATCCTGCATGGCAAAAAGATCAAGACAAGGCACCGAAACAACAGCAGCATTGATGCCGCTATCAGCAAGCTGTTTTTGCGCCTCAATGGCAATGCCAACTTCGGATCCTGATGCCAGCAAAGTGATCTGGCGTGCGCCGTCACAATCAACGGCAACATAAGCGCCTTTTGCGGTTTTGTTTTCGGCCATGTCGCCATGCCGGAATTGTGCCAGCCCTTGCCGGCTCAATGCCAGAATCGATGGCGTGGCTTTGGCCTCAAGCGCGGTTTGCCATGCCTCGGCGGTTTCCACAGCGTCACCGGGGCGGAACACGAATAAATTTGGCATGACACGAAGCGCGGCAAGATGTTCAACGGGCTGATGCGTCGGGCCATCTTCGCCAAGACCAATCGAATCATGCGTCATGACATAGATAACGCGCTGTTCCATCAATGCTGACAAACGAATGGATGGACGGCAATAATCGGTAAAGACCATAAAGGTGCCGCCATAAGGGATGGCCCCACCATGAAGGGCAATGCCGTTCATTGCTGCGGCCATACCATGCTCGCGAACACCGTAATGAATATAGGTGCCGCCATAATTGCCATGATCGAAAATTGTGTGATCGGCAACGCGTGTATTGTTTGATCCGGTTAGATCGGCCGATCCGCCAAATAGGGTCGGGCAGACTGGCAAAATAG
>DFSK01000151.1:2982-4206 GCA_002378605.1 Alphaproteobacteria bacterium UBA3439 | reverse complement strand
TTCGATGGCTTTCTGGCTGGCAACGCGCGTTGCCAGTTTTTGTGGCGCGCTTGCCAACTGGTTTTTCCAAGCAAGAACCGCATTGGCAACAGCCTTGTCAAAATCATTGGCAATGGCGGCATCAAAGGCAGTCTTGTTCTGGCTAGTCGCATGCCGATCTTGCCATGATTGATGCGCCGCCGCGCCGCGAGCGCCAACAGCGCGCCATTCGGCCAGAATATCGGCGGGGATTTCAAAAGCCGGATGCGGCCAACCAAGCGTTTCGCGGGCCAGCGCAATTTCAGCATCGCCAAGCGGCGCGCCATGAACACCTGACGTGCCTTGTTTATTTGGCGACCCAAGGCCGATCACGGTTTTGCAGCAGATCAGGCTTGGCCGGTCATCTGCCTGGGCGGCGCTAATGGCGGCGGAAACGGCGTCCATATCATGCCCGTCACAGCTGAGAACCTGCCAGCCATAGGCCTCGAAGCGGCCGCCAGTATCATCCGATGTCGACAAGTCAGTGCTGCCGTCAATTGAAATGCTGTTATCATCAAACAGCACGATCAACCGACCAAGCTTCATATGGCCTGCCATCGAGGCGGCTTCATGACTAACGCCCTCCATAAGACAGCCATCACCGGCAATGACATAAGTGTGATGATTGACCAGATCATCGCCATAGCGTGCGGCCATATGACGTTCGGCCATCGCCATGCCAACAGCATTGGCAATGCCCTGACCAAGCGGGCCAGTCGTGGTTTCAATGCCTTTGGCATGACCAAATTCGGGATGTCCGGCGGTGCGTGCGCCAAGCTGGCGGAAATTGCGAATCTGGTCGATGGTCATATCTTCGTAACCGGTAAGATGCAAAAGCGCATAAATCAGCATCGAGCCATGTCCGGCAGATAGAACAAAACGGTCACGATCAGGCCAGTTAGGGCTGGCCGCATCAAATTTCAGATGGTCACAAAATAGCGCGGTTGCGGCATCGGCCATGCCCATTGGCATGCCCGGATGGCCCGAATTGGCGGCTTGAACAGCGTCCATTGCAAGAGCCCGAATCGCATTTGCCATAGTTTGACGTTGAGACGAATTCGGCATTGTAGCCTCCAAAGATCGCTGGTTTGAATGTCAGGCAAGATCATGCTGTTTTTTTGGGCACAATCGACAAGTAATTGATGAGCCGCAATTTGCCCTTGTTGGGCGCGTTCGTCAATGCATCAACGCCAAGATTGCCTTGGC
>DFSK01000151.1:0-2646 GCA_002378605.1 Alphaproteobacteria bacterium UBA3439 | reverse complement strand
TTTGGTTCATAACATATTATGTTCTAGAGAAAAAACCGTCCTATTGTTTTGTCTGTTTCGGCTGTAATGCATGCCATAGGATAGCAATCGGCACGGTTGGCAAGAGAGATTTGGCAGGTAATGACGCGATTGCAAAATGCCGAAAAACAGCTAAGCGACGCCCTTGTCGCATTGGAATCGGCAGTTGAATCGGTGATCGAGGCTTCTGCATCAAATGCCGTTGCGGCGCCCCCATCAACGGCTGATTTTGCGGCGCTGATCGACGAGGTCAGTGGAATTGAGGCCAAGCTTGGCGAAGCCATGCAGGTCATTGCCGATATTGACGCGGCGCAAACAAGCGCGGCCAATGCTGGCAACACAGGAGACAGCCAATGAGCCAGTCAGTTGTCACCATTCGGTTGAACGGCCATCCCTATCAGATCGGCTGTGGTGCGGGTGAAGAAGAACATGTTGCCAATTTGGGGGCTGAAGTTGAATCGATCATGCAGTCGCTTGTCGGTTCGGTTGGTCAGATTGGTGAAGCGCGGTTGCTGGCGATGGTGGCACTGATTCTGGCAGATCGCGCAGGCACGGCGGCAGCGGCAAATGGTTCATCGAACGCAGCGACGCCAACCGCCCCGTCTGCAGGCGCATCTGCCGATGATGGGAATGCGGCCGAAGATCGGGCTGCCGCGCTTTTGGAAGATGCGGCGATAAAGATTGCCAAGCTCACATCAAAGCTTGCATTTGATGTGACAAAACCCTAAATGATGCCGTAGGCGACGACTGCGTTTTCGCGTTTAGTTTTTCAATCCCTGGGGCCATAAATTTTCTCTCGGGAGCTGCCTCTGGCCAGGCCGTGGTTTGGTTATGTGGCACCCACCTGCAAAGCAGGTCACAGAGGATGATACAACGACGGTTAAGGTGGTCGCCGCCGCTTTCTTGCTATTGGCCATGAGGCTTGAATGTCACAAAGGACGTCTGGCTTGTCCAAAGCCAATCTTGATCCGGCTGCAGCAAAAGTGGCTTGCCGCAAGCTGGCGGCGCAAAACCGCACCCTTCTTGCCGCGCGTGAAACGCATGCTGCCACTTTACTGGCCACACATGCCGAGTGTTTGATTGATCGCTTTGGCCGCGGTATTTACGCCGCCTATTTCCCCATTCGCAGTGAATTATCGCCGCTTGATCTATTGGCGCGCCTTGCCGATTTGGGCTGTGCGTCGGCCTTGCCCGTAACGCCTGCCGAAGGCCAGCCGTTGCGCTTTCATCGCTGGGCGGTTGGTGATCGGCTTGATGACGGGCCTTATGGCACCAAACAGCCGCCTGCAGATCATGCACTTTGTCGTCCTGATGTGATTCTGGCACCGATGTTGGCGTTTGATTCGGCTGGCTGGCGGCTTGGTTATGGTGGCGGGTTCTATGATCGCACTCTTGCTGTTCTCAGGGGCGCAGGGCATCATCTATCGGTAATTGGCATTGCCTATGATGGTCAAAAGCTGGACAAAATACCGGTTGGCCCCTATGACATGCCGCTTGATGCGGTTCTTAGCCCGACCGGTTTGTTCGCGCCGGTGCATCCGCAAAATTGATTTGATTGCCACTGGCGGTAAAACGCCCAAGTGATCGAGACATGCCAAGCAATGCCGCCGATTGGCGGCATATCAACAAGGATACAGCATAATGCGCGTTTTGTTTTTGGGAGATATTGTTGGCCGGACGGCGCGCAATGAAGTGATCGAGCAAATGCCGGTTCTGCGTGAAGAGTTGGCGCTCGATTTCATCGTGGTGAATTGTGAAAATGCGGCTGGCGGTTTTGGCATCACGCCAAAGATCTGTGATGCGCTTTTTGCCGCTGGTGCCGATGTTCTGACAACGGGCAATCATGTCTGGGACAAAAAAGAGATTATTGATTATATCGCGTCTGAACCGCGTTTGCTGCGGCCGTTGAACATGGCTGAAGGCACCCCGGGAAAAGGCATTGTTCAGGTGACGAATGCTGCTGGAAAGCGGCTTGTTGCGGTGAATTTGATGACCAATTTATTCATGGCAGTAAATGATCCGGTCTTTCCGGCATTAAATGATGCGCTGGTGCGCAACAAGCTTGGCCGTGATGCCGACTTCATCTTGATCGATGTTCATGGCGAGGCAACGTCGGAAAAAATGGCGCTTGGCCATTATGCTGATGGCAGGGCCTCGCTTGTGGTGGGAACACACACGCATGTGCCAACGGCCGATCACCGTGTTTTGGCAGGTGGCACGGCCTATCAGAGCGATGCCGGTATGTGCGGCGATTATGATAGTGTGATTGGCATGGACAAAGGCGCGGCGACTGACCGTTTCCTTGGGCGTGGCAATAGCCGTCTTTCGGTCGCGCTTGGGCCGGTAACGCTGAGCGGTGTGATTGTCGAAACAGGTGAAACCGGCCTTGCTACCGCCATCTATCCGCTTCGCCGTGGCGGGGTTTTGTCTTCGAGCTAGCCGATGCGTCATCTTTGCCAGCCATAACGGCCGTGACGAAAAATGAGTGGCAAGGCTGGTTCCCCAAGCTTTGATCTGTTATACCGGTGCGGATCGGATCGTGCCGCTGGCTTGAGCCGAAAACAGATAAGCAAACCAGACATTAAAGCAGATAAAGCAATAAGAGATCATGGCAGGCCATTCCAAATT
>DFSK01000101.1:6802-16684 GCA_002378605.1 Alphaproteobacteria bacterium UBA3439 | reverse complement strand
ATGCCGCATCTTAACCAAGCCGTACATTTTCGACCTCCCCGTTTGACTTTACCAACCAGGTGGCAATTGAATTATTGTGATAGATCGAATTGACGCCGCGTTCTTTTTGCAACGCCTGAATGGTCGGCTGGACATAGCCGGTTTCATCCATTGCGCGTGACTGCACTTTCATTTCTTCGCCATTCCATTCAAACGGCATTGTAAAACGGGTCAGACTTTTGCTTAAAACCGGGCCATGCAATTCGGCCGTTTTCCAATTCACCCCACCATCAAGTGACACATCAACACGGGTGATTTTGCCGCGACCAGACCAAGCCAGACCCTTTAGCAGATTTTGGCCCTTTGCCATCATTGGCTTTTCTGGACAAGGCGAGGTAACCACCGATTTGGCATCCATCACCCATGTAAACATGCGCGCTTTGCCGCTTTCCATAAGGTCGGTATATTTTGAGGTTTCTTCACGTGCCATATAAGGGGCGTCACCAAATTCCAGCCGGCGAATCCATTTCACCCACATATTGCCTTCCCAGCCTGGAACAACCAAACGCGCCGGATAGCCCTGTTCAGGCCGCAAGGCCTCGCCATTCATGGAATAGGCGATCATACAATCATCCATAATTTTTTCGATTGGAACTGACCGGTTCATACCAGCCGAATCACCACCTTCGGCAAGAACCCATTTGGCTGTTGGCTTTACCCCAACTTCACGGCAAATATCAGATAAACGAACACCGCTATATTGGACATTATGCACCATGCCAAACGTATATTGGCATCCATTCAACTGCGCACCGCGCCACTCCATGCCGCCATTAGCCGCACATTCCAGAAAATGGAACCGGTTGACCTGCGGAAAGCGCTTCAGATCATCAATCGTGAAAATCAATTCACGATCAACAAGACCGTTGATCATCAGGCGATAATCGGCAGGCACCACCTCGGGAACACCGCCATGATGACGCTCAAAACACAAACCGTTTGGCGTAACAATCCCGTCAAGATCCTGCAATGGCGTAAAATTGATTGATGATTCGGTGCTGGCGGTCAGCCATTCGACATTGCGACGGATCACATGCGATTCATGTTCAGACGGCATGCCATAAGGATTGACGTCAACACCGGCGCCAAGATAGGGCGTCCATTCAGGCACATTTGGCGGCAAATTTGCCGGATTTGACTCAGCCGCCGCGGCCAGAGGTGCCGCCGCCATACCGCCAACCGAAGCCGCAGCACCGCCAAGCAATTGCCGACGTGAAAGGGAAAGCTGTTCCGTTTTCTTTTCCATCTTGAAATCCTCTTACACTAATAACATTCGTCTTGAACAATTTTCCCCGAGCGGGGTTTTGACCGGCCTTTTCTAGTTGGAACGGGCGGCCTGAATTTGGTTTCTAAGTGCGCTTGTCTGGCTGCCGAAATATTTCTGAAACCGTGGCTCGTCTTTATAGGCTCCGGTTTTGACCCATTGCAGCATGCCCAAAAAAGTTAGCTTGCCAAAAGCGCCTGGCATTACGGCCGAGGCTGATTGCGGCAATTGATCGCCTTTTACGGGCTCGGAAATGAAATAGATGGTCGGGGTAAATAGCACCCCCCACCGGCGTGCCATATCGCTTTCCGCCATGACGGTGCCATCAAGATCGGTAACATCGCGATTGCCGTAAAGATCAAGCTGAACAACCATGAAATTTTCTCGGACATAGCTGTTGATTGCCGGTTCGGTCAGAATTTCCTTGGCCACTTTTTCGCAATAGATACATCCCTTTTGATCAATCTTGACCATCAGCACCTTGCCCGCAGCAAGCGCCTCATTGATGTCATCTTCCAGTTCCAGAAAGGATTGATGATACCAATCGAAATGATACATGCCATCTTCGGCAAGCGTTGGCTCACTGTTACCGGCACGCGCAGCCGACAAACCCATCGTCATAGAGACGGCCATTAGGGCCGCAAATGCCACGATCTTTTTTATATTCTGGATAAACATAGCCTTGGCAATAAAGCGCCTAAAAACGCGAAAATTTGTCATTATCCAATCTCCTGAAACAGCGGAATTGTCCGCAACATCCAATAGCCAATATCGGCAAGCATGCCGGTCATCATGGCAAGGCCGGTCAAGACCAAGAAACCGCCAAGAAGCCATTTGACATAACGCATTTGCGCCGAGAAAAACCGGAATTTTGCCATGAATAAATCGGCAAAAACCGCCACCAAAATGAACGGAAGCCCGAGACCAAGACCATAGGCGAATAACAGTCCAGCGCCGTCACTTTCACCGCCAGATCCCGCCGATAGCATCAAGATCGTTGCCAGAACCGGCCCAACGCAGGGCGTCCAGCCAAAACCAAAGGCCAAGCCAACAACATAAGCGCCAACCGTGCCAAACCGTTTTGGCGATGGCATGAATCTAACATCACGATTTAGCAATCCAATGCTAAATAGCCCAAGGAAATGCAATCCAAGAACGGCAATAAGACCACCGCCAATCATTTGGAATAGACCAAGATTCCGCGCGATAAAGCTGCCAGCCATGCTGGAGGATGCGCCAAGCGCAACAAAAACGGTCAAAAACCCAGCAACAAAGAGGATCGAGGCCATAACCAGCTGAAGGCGCGCGGCCATTGTTTTTGCCTGATCAGTAGCGTCACGCGGCCGATTGCCAAGCCCGCCCAGAAAGCCGATATAGCCTGGCACAAGGGGCAAAACACATGGCGACAGAAAGCTAAGCAAACCCGCCAGTAATGCTGCTCCGAAACTAACTGTCACTGAAACGCCCTCATCTTGATACGCAAAATATGTCTAATCATATATAGTAAATACTCTATATGCGCTTCATCATATAGGTTTTTTCGATTATTTCAAACAAAATACCCCATACTGCAAGGCAGTATGGGGTAAAATATTCAACGCCCTTTCAAAGACACTACCAAATTTAGTTCCGGTAGGCTGGTGTCTCCACCTTTAGGCCATTGCCCCGCCAAGCGACATAAAGCTCAAGCGCGACATAATCTTCATGACCATATGGAAGCGGGGTTGCACGGATATTTTTCATGCAGCCTCTGAACCGGCGATGGGTTGAGCCAACACCATTCCATTTTAGGCGATAAAGCGGAAAGCCATTGATATTGCCCTGTGACAGCATATCGGCACGGATATAATTACCGTAATTATCTTCGTGACAATGTGCGCATGACATATCGAGCTGGCCAACACGGGTATAGTAAAGCTCTTTACCACGCTCAAATGCTGCAGATGCCTGCCCGTCAACCGCCACATTCACCCGCGATCCGCGTGACTGCATCCGGATATAGGCGGTGATGCCAAGCATATCGCGTGATTCCCACTTGTAAGGCTTTGCGCCCATTGCGGTTTCGCGACACATGTTAATCACCTGTTCAAGTGAAATCACTTTACCGGCAGCATTGTGATAGCGCGGGTAAACCGACCCCACCACATCAAGCGGCACTTCGGCGCAACCTTCAAAAACCTGCGACAGTGATTTGCCAGCGCTACCATCAACCGTATCCCACAGCTCTTCGCCATGATCGGCAACAAGCATCGCCGGATTTGCAAAATCATCATCCTGCACATCACGGATCATCGCCTTGCGGAAATCATAACCAGACACAATTTCACCAAGCGGGTGATTCTTATCGGTTGGCTTGATCACTTCGGCGGTGCCGTCATGATATGGGGTTTTCGCAAATGCGGCTCCAGCTACCAAGCTGAGCGCCATTGTTATCGTTACTGCTAGTCGCATTATAAAATCCTCCCTATTAACCCGCGACCCAAATCCGAAGATTAGGCTACGGTCATCTTTTTACTGGCAGTAAATTCTGCGCCGCCATCTTCGACCCATGTAAAGGTAAATGCCCCGGACTTGTTGGCCTTAAATGGAAAGGCGATATAGGGGTTTGCAGACACAGCAGGCTCAAAATTGGCCGTAAATACATCTTGGCCGTCAAAACTTGCAACGAATTTATTGATGATCTTGCGCGGGATTTTATTTCCCTTTTTGTCCTTAGCACGGCCAGTATGCATGGGATGCGAAATCAAAGCCTTGATTTCAACAATTTCACCAGCAGCGGCTTTCTTTGGAACTTTTACGCGAGGTTTAATTTTTGCCATTGATTTGTTCTCCGTTCGCTATCTGATCAACCGCCACAGCCACCAATGGTGACTTTGACAGTGGCTTGGGCTTGCTTGAAGCTGCCATCGTTCATTTCAGCAAGAACAATGATGTTCTGGGTTTTTGCCAAACGCATCCGTGTCGATGCGCTGCAGGCGCCCATTGCTGGCGTGAAGTTGAACGAAGCGACTTCGGGTGTTGGGTTGCCATCGGCCATGACATGAACAGCTTTGACATAATTGTCGGCTGTCATTGGGCTGTCGATCGAGAATGCAACCTTGACCGCATTTCCGTTTTCGGCAATTTCCGGCAGATCAAGTTCGATCGCGCCTTCACCAACCGATTTACCGCCGGTCAAGCCTTTGATTTTAGCAGCGACAGCTGCACCATCCGCATAGGCAGGGACGCCAGCAAGGACAACCGCACCGGCGGCACCAAGCATGGCAAGCGCGTGCCTGCGCGAAATTGTTGAGAATTGTGTTGTCTGTTTCATTTTGGTCAATACTCCGGACTATTGATCAGTTTTCAATGTTTTGAGATAGGCGACAACGTCTTCGACTTCCTGGGCAGTCAAAATTGATTTCCCAGCAAATTTTTTCAACGGACGCTCAAACCCAAAGGTGCGATAGAATGACGGCATCATTGTGCCATCATTGGTGATTTTGGAATTTACCAGCTGCAAACGAAGCTCACCCTCGTTAAGACGATTGCCAACACCATATAATGTCGGGGCTGTTTCGCCATGAAACTGTTGCTCAGGAATTGGCATCACATGACATGCGAGGCAATTTCCCTTTTTCCGGCTGATCGCAATCTTGCGACCATTGGCGGCATCACCAGCCACACCGGTTAAAGATTTTGGAATTGAGCTGTCATCCATAACCTCATATGGAACAAGCCCAGCATCGCGGACAATTACTGAGGCCGAATGGGCAGTCGAAACGCCAAGCGCTACAAGACCCACAATGGAATAAAAAATAGTTTTCATCTTTTCCCCGCCTTTTTGGACACTCTTCACATTTAACATATGCGATTTTTTATTTATGAATTATCTGAACATAAAAAAAAACATTTGTAAAACCGGTTCAGGCTTCCCAACTTACTTTTTTTCTAAAATAGCGTTAGTTGATAAAAGGCCCAGGTGGTGGAACCGCAATCAAATCACGTCCGAAGATTACATATTTTTGAATATTTTCGGCTGGTTAAGGCGTTATCATTGCGCGGTAAATTCGGAAAGACGCCACCAAAATAACTCGGCCCCCGGATAGCCAATGATCCGGCCAATTTCCGACCCATCACGCATGATAATAAAGGTTGGCGTCATCGTTGCTGGTGTCAAATGCGCCAAATCATCAGGCATCGCCTTGTAAAAATCATGCCGGCGAAGCGGGTAAATCTTCGCGTCTTCGGTGCGGTCATAGCCCGCCCCAACTTCATCTTCAAAAGCTTCACACCACGGGCAATGGTTAGAGGTAATCATGACAAGCTGGCCATGGCTATTTGCCGCTTTTACCGGCCCGACGCCGCTGCCGAAAGATATCGCCAGCAGCAAAAATAAAGACGAAAACAGCGTGACACAGCGGGTCAGGCAAAGCCGTAAGGCGCGAAGGCGCCAAACACCGCCTGTCAATCTAGCCCTTATCATGCCGCTGCCACTGATCCAATGACGGTCTGAAAACTGTCGAAAAGCGGCCGGCTTCCCCAGCCACGACAGTCTGTGGCAGGTCACTTGCCGCCGGTGATGGTGCCGCGGTACCATTTGGTTCAACTGCCATGATTTCGCTTTTGATGCAATTTAGCACTTTTTGCACCTGCGGGTCACTGATCTGGTAAAAAACCTGCCGCGATTGCTTGCGCGCATTGACAACATTTTGCTTGCGCAGCAACGCCAGATGCTGCGAGATGCTATGTTGTGGCTGGCGAAGCGAATCGCATAGCTGGCTTACCGATTGCTCGGCCGTGCTAAGCTCAACACAAATAGACAGGCGTAATGGATGCGATAAAGCCTGAAAGACGTCCGCGGCGCGATTCATCAAAAGATCAAAACTAGATTTACTTTTTTCGTGCGCGCTCATTAATCACTCATTTTGCTTGTCGAAATATGGGCTTGCCACGGCAATTGCCGATCATATTTCAATATGGATGGCAAGCACTGACCCTTTTGATCATGCTGCGATTTTCTAATTATATAGTTTATTTTCTATATATGCAAGCTGCGAACCAGATTATGATTTATCGATCGGGCGCATCACCCGCTGAAGCCAGCCCTTGGTGCCACCCGACACCGAATCTGCTGCCGATTGCATGAAATCATCTCCCGGGCACCAATTGGCCGGTGCAACTTTTTTCGTCTGATAAGTGTCGATTAGGGCGCGCTGGACACGAAGCAATTCGTCTACCGACCGGCCAATATGCATTGGATAATGGATCAACGCCTGCACTTTTTGCGCCGGATCAATGAACAAGCAGGCGCGAACCGTTGATGTTGTATCGCTATAGGCGTCAATCATGCCATAGGCGCGCGCAATATCCATCGATACATCTTCGATCACCGGAAAATTGACAGATAGGTTGAATTTCGTCTCGATCCATTCAATCCAGCCCATATGGCTATAAACACTGTCAACCGACAGTCCCAAAAGCTGGACATCCATTTCGGCAAATTTATCCTGTTCTTGCGCCAATGCGACAAATTCAGACGTACAAACCGGGGTAAAATCTGCCGGATGACAAAAGAGCAAAATCCAACGCCCAGAAAATGCCGACAAACGCACCTCGCCCTTTGTTGATCGTGCCGCAAAATCAATGACTGGTGACCCAACCAATGATCTATAGGCAATATCTTGGCTTTGTGCACTGTCATCAGGTTGTAGCATATCTCTGCCCTTTATTTGTGGTGTCAATGATTGACCAGACCAATTATCAACAAGACCATTATTTGCGGCGCCGATGATTCTAGCGCCAGATTGCTCGAAGGCCTATTTTAATAGGCCATCGCCTATGCTCACCATGTTGAGCCATAAAATCAAGCGCCAGACAATCACGGCACGATAAATAAGTCAAAAATGATGTATTCTATCTTCTGCTAATTTTGCAATTATTCATCATGCAATGGCAGTTACATATGAATTTTTGACGCCATTGATGATTTTTTATTGATCTTGGCCGGTTCACCAGTAACGATTAAAAATGCCGTACTGGCATATTCGTGAAGATGGCCTCATACAGCCATGATTGGTGCTCCATCCAGATGACACATAATTTTCCGCGCCATAGCAAGATCACTCCACCCATCGCCATTGCCGGGGCTGGATGCCATATCACCGACGCCACGGGGAAACAATATTTTGACGGTTCAGGCGGGGCGGCGGTTTCCTGTCTTGGTCATGGTGACGCTGATATCGCAACTGCGATGAAAGACCAGATTGATAAATTATCTTTTGCCCATACCAGCTTTTTCACATCAATGCCTGCCGAAGCCTTAGCCGATCTTTTGATTGCCAATGCGCCATCTGGCATTGACCGTGTCTATTTTGTGTCGGGTGGGTCAGAAGCCATTGAAGCTTCGTTAAAGCTGGCGCGGCAATATTTTGTTGAAACCGGTTCACCGCAAAGAAGCCATATCATCGCCCGCAAACAAAGCTATCACGGCAACACCCTTGGCGCGCTTGCCGCTGGTGGCAATGCATGGCGGCGCGAACAATTTGCCCCTCTTTTATTCACTGCCAGCCATATCGAGCCTTGCTATCGCTATCGCGGAAAAGCCGACGGCGAGAGTGATCATGCCTATGGGCAGCGCATGGCCAATGCACTGGAGACGGAAATCCTGCGGCTTGGCGCTGATAAGGTGATGGCCTTTCTGGCCGAGCCGGTGGTTGGCGCAACGCTTGGCGCGGTCGCCGCCGAATGGGGATATTTCACCCGTATTCGCGAAATTTGTGATCGCTATGGCGTGCTGCTGATTCTTGATGAGGTGATGTGCGGCATGGGCCGTACCGGATCTTTATTTGCTTGTGACCATGATCAGGTTCGCCCTGACATTATCGCCATCGCCAAAGGGCTCGGCGCCGGATATCAACCCGTTGGCGCCATGTTATGCAGCAAAGAAATCTATGCGGCGATTGCCGAAGGAAGCGGCTTTTTCCAGCATGGCCATACCTATCTTGCCCATCCTGTTGCCTGCGCTGCCGCCCATGCCGTTCTGAGCAAAATCATCGATTCTGACCTGCCAAGCCGCGCCACCATGATGGGGGACAAACTTATGCAGGCGTTGCAATCGGCCTTTGGCCAGCATCCCTTTATCGGTGATATTCGCGGGAGGGGGCTGTTTATCGGCATGGAATTTGTCGCCGATCGAGCCCAGAAAACGCCCTTTGATCCAGCGCTTGGCCTGCATCGCAAAATCAAGGCTGCCGCATTTGAAGCTGGATTATTATGCTACCCGATGGGCGGCACGATTGATGGCAAAAATGGTGATCATCTGCTTCTTGCCCCGCCTTTTATTCTCGAAGATTCACATATTGGTGAGATCATTGACAAATTGACCATCGCCTTTGATGCGGCCATGCCACCTGCCTAATCACCCGCCTAATCACCCGCTTGGTCAAAGCATGATCCGTCACATAAAAGCGCAATCTGCAATGCATTCCGTTAGCGGCTCTGCAGCCTTTTGATCCAAGCAAGAATATGATCAGCCGCGCTTGCTGTTTGGTTTGGCGACACAATATCACCAGCGATAATATGTGAAAATTTATCATCATCGGCAGTCAGGCTGGCAATAAGGGTTGTCGACGCCCCACCCCATGATCGGGCAAATTCGGCTGTTTTGTCAGGCGCAACAACCTGATCTTGGCGGCTATAATAAAACAATGCCGGTATATCGACATCGTCAAAAGATTCCTGATCAACCGCGGCAACAATGGCGGCCATCGGCATTAATGCCGTCGTTGGATAGTTCATCGTCCAATAGCGGGCATGAAGATCATTCCGCGCGATGCCTTGTTGTTCTGCGCCAATCACCAGCGGTACCCATTGCCGCGCAAATGGCCAGGTCAGCAAACTGGCAGCGCGGCTGTTAATGGCAAAATTGGGTGAAATGAAAATGATCCCACCAATATTTTCCATTGCCGCCTCATCAAGCGCGGCCGCAGCTGCCAAAGTAGCGCCAGTTGATGTGGCCATGATAATGACCGTCTCGCCAATCTGGTTGCCAATTTTGATGGCTTCGCCAACATCATCCATCCAGCGCCCGACAGTGGCTTCTGCCATCGCCGCGGGCTGGCGGCCATGACCGGTAAAACGGGTAAAATAGAGATTGGCACCCAAAGCCGCCGCTACCCGATCCGGCACAGGCCGGATTTCTTTTGAGCTGGCGGTAAAACCATGAAGATAGATGATCGATAGCGGCGTTTTTACGTTGGCCTCGCCAGCCCAGATTACTTGTTTTTCAACATCATCAATAATGTCATCAAATTGCCCTTCGCGCATGGCAAGATAGGCGTCAATATCATCACCAATCATAAACTTGTCATGGCCGGTGCTGAGGCGAACCGGCTCACGCGGGCCAAAGACAAAGAGCATGATCAAAAAGCCGGCAAAACAGGCAAGACAGATTTTCAGGGCTTTTTTTGTCAAATGCTATTCCTCAATGCCATAGGGTTTGCCATGGCCGTGCAATTCGATACGCCAGCAATGAGTTTAGTAAGATTAGCCAACAGATCAAATCACTTCAGTGCGATAGTGCCACTCACATTTTACCA
>DFSK01000101.1:6264-6508 GCA_002378605.1 Alphaproteobacteria bacterium UBA3439 | reverse complement strand
CATTTTACCAGTCACATTTTACCGGTCACATCATTTCGGCCTTTGCCGAACCAGCCAGCGAATGCTAAAAGGCACTCATGGAACAAAAGATAAATTATCTTGAAGAAAAAATGGCGATCCTGCAGCATGAATTATCGCAGATGAGTCATGAGGTCTATGCGCAGCAAAAAGAGGTTGCGCAATTAATGCTCGAAATCGAAAAGCTGAAATCGCGGCTTGAAAATGTGCAGCCCGATAGTGGCAT
>DFSK01000101.1:1098-5897 GCA_002378605.1 Alphaproteobacteria bacterium UBA3439 | reverse complement strand
TGGCAAACACCCAATCTGGCAAATGCCCGATCTGGCAAAAAGCCATGGCACGCAGGCTAGTCGTTCAAGCGGTGCAAAAACGCCTTGGCAGCCGGACTAAAACCGTCAAGATCGCTTTTGCTGGCAAGATCATGTGCCATTTTTTTGCCAAGCTCGACGCCCCATTGATCAAAGCTGTTCACATCCCAGACAAAGCCCGAAACGATGGTGATATGCTCATAAAGCGCCAATAGCCTGCCAAGCGCATAAGGCGTTGTCGCTTGCCAGCTGACCAGCAATGATGGCCGATTTCCCGGAAAATGGCGGTGCGGCGCGTCGGCATGTTCGACGCCGACAGCCAATGCTTCGGCCTGCGCCACCGCATTGATGGCCAGCGTTCTGTGGCTTGCCTGCCAAGCGGCATCATCTGACAGATTGACCGGTTTGCGTGCAATCAGAATGTCAATGGGAACAATATCAATTGATTGGTGAAGCCATTGGAAAAAACTATGCTGGCCGTTCACGCCCGCCTCGCCCCAAATCAGCGGGCCAGCCGGCTGGTCAAGCGGCTTGCCATGCCGCGTCACTGATTTTCCGTTACTTTCCATTTCCAGCTGCTGCGCCCAAGCTGGCAATCTGGCCAGACGTTGGTCATAGGGCATTATCCCATACGCCATGTGGCCAAGATAGCTTCGGTGCCAAACGCGAAGAAGCCCCATAATCACCGGGATATTACTGGCAAAAGGTGCTGTTTCAAAATGCGTGTCCATCGCATGCGCACCATCTAAAAGCTGGTCAAATGCAGTGCTGCCAATGGCAATCATCACCGATAGGCCAACCGCCGACCAAAGCGAATATCGCCCGCCAACAGCTTCGTCAAAATCGAAAATACGAACCGGGTCAATGCCCCAATCAACAGCCCGCTTTTGATAGGCGGTTACCGCCACCATCGCCATATCAGGCGCAACCCCATTTTGCTGTAACCAGCCTTTTGCCAAACCCGCATTGACAAGCGTTTCGCTTGTGGTGAATGTTTTCGAGGTGATGATGAAAAGCGTCGAACGCGGATCGCATTGCGCCAAAATGTCATAAAGCGCATGCGGATCAACATTGCCAACATAATGCACCGCTGGCCCATCATGGAATCCGGCAAGACCTTTTGTCACCATTGCTGGCCCAAGGTCAGACCCGCCAATGCCAAGATTGACGATTGATTTGATATTATGATTGGCGCGGACATCCTTGGCAAAATTGGTCAGCTTTTGATAGGTCTCGCTTTGCCGATAATCTGGCGTGCGAAGACGGCAATGCAAAACCGGCCTATCTTCGCTTAGATTGATAGATTTGCCAGCGAACATTGCGCTGATAAAACCGGCTAATGATTTTGCCTCGGCAAGCGTCAAAAGCCGTTGCAAAATATCTTGTGTCAAGGGCTGGCGCGTACAATCGACAGTCAAATCTTCAAAGTGAAAAGATAGGGCATCACGGCCGTCCTGATGGATCAGCGTGCGCAAATGATGCAACGCGATCGCATCGGCGTCACGGCGCAATTGGCTTTCAATCGCGTCGACCTGTTTGTCTTGATCTATCATCTGGTTATGCCTTCACCTAAAAAGCCATTTTCCCGCATCAAATGCCGGTGTGGCTGAAACCCCACCATCTTTCATTCAAGGCCTAGATGCAACCCAGTTTTGGGCAAAATAAACACCATTGCCATGACCGGCCTTTGCAATCGGGGGGTTATTAACTGGCCAGCAATAGGGCAACGCCCAAAATGATGCTGATCAGGCGGTGCAGTGGTTTGCCGGCGCTAATCACGGCATAGGATGTCAGGCCAAGCGCAAGCGCAATCTTGCAAAAGGCAAATAGCGACAAAACCGGCGTCGCACCAATCGTCAACAGCTCGGGATGAACCACCATACCAAGCGGGATCAGATAAAGCCCGATGCCAAGCGACATTGATGTCAGCGCAACCCGTAACCAATTTTCACCAACCATACCCGCCGCAATAAACACCCCGCCGCAAACCGGCGGTGTGATTGTCGATAAAAGCGCATACCAAAAAACAAATAGATGCACTGTCAGCGGTGCCATACCAAGGTCAATCAATGCTGGCCCGGCAACTGAAACGCAAATCACATAGGCCGCTGTTGTTGGCACCTCCATGCCGAGGAATAAACAAGCAAGCGCGGTCAGCAGCAAGGCTGGCCAGATCATGCCGCCCGAAAAAGACAAAATCAGCGAGGTAACCTTGATTCCAAGGCCGGTTATCCCGAGAACGCCAATGATGATTGATGCGCATAGAATAATCGACGCAATCATGGCGATCTGGCCACCAGCCATAATGGCTGCATCACAAATGCGTGTCATACCCGAACGAAGGCTGACGGCCATTGATCCGTTGATAAATAATAGTAATGTTGCCGCCAAAATCGCCACTGCCGCCGCATATTGCGGCGTAAAGCCGATATACATAACAATCAAAAGAACGCTAAAGGGGATCAGGAAAAAACTGGCGGTAATCAGAACCGTTCGCAATGCCGGCCGCGCATCACGGTTAAGCGGGCGCAACCCAAACCGCAATGCATAGATATCAACCCCGATCCACACGGCAAAAAAATACAATAGCGCCGGTAAAGCGGCAGCCACAATGATATCTGCATAGGGGATACCGGTCAGTTCAACCATGACAAAAGCGCCTGCACCCATCAATGGCGGCATGATCTGCCCGCCTGATGACGCCACCGCCTCAACCGCCGCGGCAATGCGTTTTGGATATCCAAGTGACACCATTGTCGGCAAAGTCACAATGCCGGTAGATGCCACATTTGCCGATGCCGACCCTGAGATTGATCCGAATAAGGCTGATGATAAAACCGAAACCTTTGCCGCGCCGCCGCGCAGCCGCCCCGCCGCTGATGCCGCCACATTCATAAAACCGGCACCGGCCTCACCCGCATTCAGCATCGCACCGAAAATCACAAAAATGGCAACAATCGAAACCGAAACGCCGGTCAAGGTTCCCCAAATACCGCCCTCGGCAATCGTCATTGTACCAAGAAAACTGGCAAGCGGCGTTCCCGGATGCCCAAATTCGCCAGGAACATAGTCACCAAACAGCCCATAAAGCAATGCAGCAAAAGCCAGCAATGGAAGCGGCCAGCCGATTGATCGGCGCGCCATTTCCAGAACCGTCACCAGCAAAACAACCGCAATCACTGTCTGAAATTGATTGGCAAGATAACCATATTGATCAAGCAATAGATTATGGTTTGCAACAATCCAGAGACAAGCCGCGACCCCGACAAGCGCAAAACCCCAATCACAAATACGCCGCAACCCGACCGATGGTTTAAACAGAAATACCCACGGGATGACCAAAGCCATATGAAGCGGGCGTGAAACAAGATTGGGAACAAGCCCCGAAAAAATAAGCCATAGATGAAAGACAACAGATAAAGCGCCAAGCCCTATCCAGATAGATCTTGTTGATTTCAAAAATGGCATTATTGACAAGATTCCAGTCTAATATCCGATAAAAAAGGGCAACCGTTATGCGCAACGCTTGCCCCAATCATTATGTCTTTACGTGACCAAAAAGATCAGTGATGCGACGCCAGCTTGGCGCCAACCTCTTGGTAATATTTTGCTGCGCCCGGGTGAATCTCGGTCAAGATATTATCAAGCATATCAAGCGAGACGCCACTCCACCATTTTGCGCCAGAACTCATTGATGCCTTGCTTTCCCAAAAGGTTTTGGTCAGCGCATAGGCGGTTGCATCATCCATATCGGTTGTGGCAAAGGCCACGACAGGAAGTGACGTTGTGGTGATCGCTGATGATTGGCCAGCATAGGTGCCAGCAGGGATTTCAAGGCGCGTCCGCTTTGACAATTTGATTTGCTCATCCGACAAGGACAGAACTCTTGCACCAGCCGATGCCGCCGCTTCGATCACATTTGGTGCCGGATAGGATCCCGCCGTTACAAAACCGTCAATCTGGCCATTCTTTAGCGCCGGAACCGCATTCGACAATTCAACCTCGGCAAGCGTAACCTTTCCTTCAAGGCCAAATAGCTTGAGATATTTTGCCCCTTCTCTCGCGCCAAATGACCCCTTACCAAGCAAAATGGTTTTGCCTTCCATGCCATTAAAGTCGGTCACGCCTGACTTTTCAGACATGACAAAATGCATGGTCAAAGACGGAATGGGAAACAAGGCTCTGATTTCGTCAAAGCGCGAATTTGCCTTATCCTTGAACATCGCTTTGCCGCCGCGTGCAAGCTTGATCAAAACTGGCGGCGTGGTGAACACATAATTGCCCTTGCGACCAATCACCTCCATCACATTTTGAACCGAACCTTGGCTCTCTTCAACGGTAACAGTGATATCACCGTTTGAACCTGCCTTCATGCCTTCGGCAATCTGCACTGCCATTTGATAATAGGATGAGGTCGATTTTGCTGATTTATAGGTTACACGCGTTTCACTCATCGCCTGCGTTGCTGGCAGAACCGCCATCGTCGCCAGCAAAAGCTTTGCAATTAATTTGAATTTCATTATTTTTCTCCCAAAAACATGCAAAACCCTAGCACATCGCGTTCAAGGTTCAATCATGAATCGAATTGTTTTGGTTCATTTTATCTGGCTATGATTTGGCCAAATGAAAATGCCGGCAAGACTCGCCAAATTTTTGAAACAGCAATTTGTTCAGATGATTTTCATCTCTTTCTGGATGAAATTCAGCATGCCATTGGATCGCAACACCAAAGGATTTATAGTCATCTATGCTGATTGCCTCAATAAGGCCATCGGGTGAAT
>DFSK01000101.1:0-723 GCA_002378605.1 Alphaproteobacteria bacterium UBA3439 | reverse complement strand
GATATGTATCTTGCCCCAGAAACTCTTTGAAAAGACTATTTTCGGTGAATGCAATCTGATGCCTTGGCTTAAAAATTTCTTCCAATGAGGCATCGTCATTTTGTGGCATGCGATGATCTTCTTTATCGCTTTGTTGATGAACCCGATAGAAAATTGTGCCGCCATAAGCAACATTGATTTCTTGAATGCCACGGCAAATTCCAAAAATCGGCATATTGCGTTGAACGCATTCAGGAATGATATCAAGGACAGATCTATCCCTATCCGGGTCGATCACTTCATCATCTGGGAATGTCTGACCGCCATAATGATGTGGCTCTATATTCGCCCTGCCACCAGTCAGAACAACACCATCAAGCCTATCAAGAAGGACGCCAAGATCACCTTTTCTGATGCAGGCCGGAATCAAGATTGGCACAACATCGGCAAAATTCATCACCGCATCGACATAACGCTTTCCGGCCGAATGTGATCGCTGCCTGCCGTTAAACCCGACAGTCTCATTCGTTATGATGCCAATGATCGGTTTGGATTCCATTGGTTTGCCCTAATATGGTTTCGCTTATGATTTGACGCTTAGTGACACGATAGTAAAGACCTGAAAGGATCAAGAGACGAAACATTCAGTTCATTATGAAATATATCCAAGATCTAATCCATATCATAGAATGGAAAAAGCCGATTCCAGAATGTGGATCGCGCCAAAACAGCTAGTTTTTGCTG
>DFSK01000118.1:1815-6406 GCA_002378605.1 Alphaproteobacteria bacterium UBA3439 | reverse complement strand
TGGCCAGCCAGTCGGCGGGAACCATTGGCGGTGTTCTGGCAACCAATGCCAGCGGGCCACGCCGCCTGACCGCGGGTGCCGCGCGTGATTATTTGCTTGGGTTTGATGCTATATCTGGCCGTGGTGAGCGGTTCAAATCGGGCGGTAAGGTGATGAAAAATGTCACTGGCTATGATCTGTCAAAATTGATTTGCGGGTCTTATGGCACATTGGCCATTTTTGACGAGGTGACGCTAAAAACGCTGCCAAAACCGGAAACTAATATCAGCCTGCTATTTCCCTGTGATGATATCACCGCGGCAGTCGCCAGAATTGCCGGTATTTTTGCTAGCCCACATGAACCAAATGCCGCCGCCATTCTGCCCCAAGCCATTGCGGCAAAGGCGGGTATTGATGTTGCTGGCGCGATGCTGGCAATCATCCGGCTTGAGGGGATTGATGTTTCAGTTGCTGACCGCGCCGCGCATTTGCTGGCAGCGCATAAAGAAGGTGTGATGATTGATACCAATGCCAGCACCACGCTATGGCAGAAAATCCGCGATGTTGATTTGCTGGTGGATACCGATGGCGATATTTGGAAATTATCATGCGCACCGGCGTCGGCACCAGCTATCATTGCCACGCTTTTAGACCGGTTTGACATGCAGTTTTTTGCTGATTGGGCTGGTGGGTTATTATGGCTTGCTGGGCCGTCAGGGGTCGAATTTGGCACGGCAATGCGATCGGCATTGGCGGCAAATGGCAGTGGGCACGCGCAATTGATCCGCGATAGCGGCAATAGCAAAGCCGCCATCGCGCCATTGCAGCCATTGTCATCAGCGCATTATGCGCTTCACAAGCGGGTAAAGGCGGCGTTTGACCCGCGATCGGTTCTTAATTTTGGCCGTATGCACGACGGCATCTAGGGGGCAAGGTTTATGCAAACTCATTTTACCGCTGACCAGCTTGCCGATCCGCAAATCGCCGAGGCTGATTCCATTCTGCGCAATTGTGTTCATTGCGGGTTCTGCACGGCCACCTGTCCGACCTTTGTGATTACTGGCGATGAGCGTGACAGCCCGCGTGGCCGCATTTGGATGTTGCGTGAAGTGCTGGAAAGCCCTGAAACCGTATCAGCCAACACCAGCTATCATATCGACCGGTGCCTCGGCTGCCTGTCTTGCACAACCACCTGCCCATCGGGCGTTGATTACCCGCATCTTCTTGATATTGGTCGTGAAAAGCTGGATAAGCTGGTGCCGCGGCCACTTGCTGATAAGATGATGCGCCGCATGCTTGGCATGATCATTCCCTATGCTGGCCGGTTTCGGGTGATGATTGCGCTAGCGCGGATTGGCCGCCTATTTAGCTGGGCGATGCCTGCGGCCATGCGTGCGGCTTTGACCAAAATTCCGGCTGAGTTGAAACCATTTGATCCGGTTGGCGGTCATGATGCGGTATTTTCGCCAGACCAAAAACCGGTCAAGCGCGTTGCGTTGCTGGCAGGTTGTGCGCAGCGTGCGCTTGATCCCGAGATCAACGCCAGCACGATCCGCGTTCTCAACCGTCTTGGCGTCGAGGTCGTTGTGCGGTCTGAGGCGCATTGTTGCGGCGCGTTGGCGCATCATATTGGCGAGACTGATCGCGCGCATAACACGGTTCGGGCGGCGGTTCTGGCATGGCATGACGAAATGAAATCTGGCGGTCTTGATGCGATTGTTGTCAATGCTTCTGGCTGCGGAACAATGGTCAAGGATTACGGCCATATGATGAAAGATGATGCCGAGCTTGCCGGTATCGCCAAGGCGGTTTCGGATCAATGCGTCGATATTTCTGAATTGCTTGATAATCTTGATGTCGAGTCGATTTTGCAACCAGCGCCTGCCGAGGGGCGCGGCAAAATTGCCTATCATTCGGCTTGCTCGCTTCAACATGGGCAAAAGATCCATGATTTACCGTTGCGTTTGCTGCGTCAGGCCGGATTCGACGTGGTGCAACCGCTGAACGGTCATCTTTGCTGTGGGTCGGCAGGAGTCTATAATATCCTGCAACCCGAAATGGCCGATGAATTAAAAGCCCGTAAACTGGATAGTCTTGATAAAACCGGCGCGCAATTTGTTGCTGCGGGCAATATTGGATGTATCACGCAGTTAAACCGAACCGATTTGCCAGTGCGCCATACGGTACAGTTTATTGATTGGGCAACCGGTGGGCCAAATCCGCGTTAACCCTAGATATCATCTTGCTGTTTTGGTTTGACGCCGCCAATTTGCGCGGTGATTTGGTCGGCAGCCTCTAAAACGCTTTGGCCGAAAAGCCGTGCGGCATCATCGGAAAATCTTGTCGATGGCCCAGAAACCGAAATACCGGCAATGGCCTCGCTTCGCGCATTATAAATGGCAGCGCCGATGCAAGACATGCCTCCATAGCGTTCCTCGGCATCAAATGACCAGCCAGTACGGCGGATTTTTTCCAAAGCGCCGTCAAGCGCCGCCGCTGTTGTGATTGTGGCATTGGTATAGCTTGCCAGCCCGTGCGTTGCCACCATGCGCGTTAAAACCGGTTCATCCCATGTTGCTAAGATCGCTTTGCCAACGCCCGAGGCATGCATTGATGTGCGCACGCCCGGATTGAAAAAGGCGCGAATGGGCTGGCTGGTTTCAACCTGTCCGATGAAAATGACTTCAAATCCGTCGGGAACGGCCAGATTGGCCGTCTCGCCAGTGTTTTCCATTAATCGGCGCAATATCGGGCGGCTGACATCAAACAGGTTATTGCGCCGCAAAAAGGCACTTCCGGTACGATAGGCCTCGATTCCGATCGACCAGGTCTGGTCAGCCTCATCAAAGGCAACAAACCCGTTTTTCTGCATTGTCGTCAGGATCCGGTGAGTGGTGGCTACCGGAATCCCAAGCCCATGCGCCAAATCGGTAAGGGCTGTTTGGCCATAGCTCGAAAGGCTGGTCAGAACGCCTAATGCCCGATCAAGCGACTGCATTGTTGCCCCACTATTATCGGTGAATTTTGATCTTGGTCGCCCTCTTTGTTTGCGCTGACTATCCATAATCTGCCCTTTGAAAAAAGTAAAATTGCCGAAATCTGAAATGAAAAATCTTTCCATACGGCGATTAATGATGAAATCTAATAAAATATAAATCGTTTTAAAACAGTATTATAAAATTTAAATTGTAAAAATGAAAAATATTTTCGAAAAAATTGCAAACTGTAAATTTATCGCACATTGTGCAGCTACGAAATTTGATCTGACAAGCAGGAGCAAATTCAGATGTGTGACCAAAATCCGGTTTTCATCGCCGGCCCGGCCAATACACCCGACCGGTTGCGCCGCGCCATTGCTGCATTGGGGTTGAAATTAGTGGTAAATGAACCGCATCTTGCATCAAATACGATTAGTTGCGTTTATGGTCCTGACGGCTGTGATGGCAATCAATTGGTTGCGCATGCGTCACAGGCTTATGGCATGTCTTTTGGGCTAGGCCTTGGCATGCTGAATGGGAAAACATTCCGCATTGGTCATCTTGGGTCACTTGCCGTGCCAATGATGCTGTCAGGACTTGCCACGATAGAAATGGCATTGGTTGATCTTGGCTGTAAATTAAAACTTGGAACAGGGTTTGCCGCAGCGCAGGATCATTACCGCAACAATCAGATAGCAATTGCCAAACATCTTGCAGCGTGAGACCGGAATGACTGACCAGAACAAATTGAATATTCCTCAATTGAGCGATGTCAAAAAAGCGCATGAGCGGATTTCGCCGCATATTCACTGCACACCAATTGTAACAAGCCAACTTCTTGATACGCAAACGGGCGCCAAGCTGTTTTTCAAATGCGAGAATTTTCAAAAAGCAGGTGCGTTTAAGGTGCGCGGGGCGTCAAATGCTGTTTTTGGCCTTGATGACGCTACGGCGGCGAAAGGTGTCGCAACGCATTCATCGGGCAATCACGCGCTGTCGCTAAGCTATGCGGCAGGACGGCGCGGCATTCCATGTACCGTCGTCATGCCGAAAACCGCACCACAGGCCAAAAAAGATGCGGTTATCGGCTATGGCGGTACAATTGTCGAATGCGAGCCGTCAACATCAAGCCGCGAGGCGGTGTTTGCCGAGGTGGTTGCCAAGACGGGCGCCGATTTCGTGCATCCCTATAATGATCCACGGGTGATTGCAGGACAGGCAACCTGTTCATTGGAATTGATTGATCAGGTGAAGGATCTTGATTGTGTTGTTGCGCCAATTGGCGGCGGCGGCATGATTTCGGGCACTTGCCTGACCTTAAGCCATCTTGCGCCGTCAGTGAAAATCTACGCCGCCGAACCTGAACAGGCTGATGATGCCTATCGCAGTTTCAAGGCCGGCCATATTATTGCTGATGATGCGCCGGTAACGGTTGCAGATGGGCTGAAGGTGCCGCTCAAGGATTTGACCTGGCATTTCGTGTCAAACCATGTGACCGACATTCTGACCGCCAGTGAGCAGGAAATCATTGATGCGATGAAACTGACATGGCAGCGTATGAAAATGGTGATCGAGCCAAGCTGCGCCGTGCCATTGGCGGTTATTTTAAAGAATCCCGATCTATTTCGCGGCAA
>DFSK01000118.1:0-1508 GCA_002378605.1 Alphaproteobacteria bacterium UBA3439 | reverse complement strand
AGGAGACAAACAGTGAATATGCAAGTAATACCCGAGGAACTAGAAGTCGGCTACAACATCCCCGCCATGGTTGGCATGGATGAGGCCGATATCCAGACGCCCTGTCTTATCCTTGATCTTGACGCGTTGGAACGCAATATCATCAAGATGGGCGAATTCGCCAAAGACAAGAACATGCGTCACCGCGTTCATGGCAAGATGCATAAATCGGTTGATGTGGCGCTGCTTCAAGAAAAGCTTGGCGGCAGTTGCGGCGTTTGTTGCCAGAAGGTCAGCGAAGCTGAGGCGTTTGTGCGCGGCGGTATCAAGGATGTGCTTGTCTCTAATCAGGTGCGTGATCCGGCCAAAATTGACCGGTTGGCACGTCTGCCAAAGCTGGGCGCGCGGGCAATTTGTTGTGTTGATGATCTTGCTAATATCGCCGATTTATCGGCAGCCGCGGTAAAGCATGGAACCCAAATTGAATGTCTTGTTGAAATTGACTGTGGGGCAGGGCGTTGCGGCGTTCAATCGACCGAAGATGTTGTTGCGATTGCAACGGCAATTGATGCGGCTGAAGGGCTGAAATTTGCCGGATTGCAGGCCTATCAGGGCGCGATGCAGCATCTTGATGATTATCAAGAACGCAAAGCCAAGATTGAGGTTGCGATTGCGATGGTGGCTGATGCTGTTGCGGCGCTGAAATCTGTTGGGCTGGCCTGTGATATTGTTGGCGGTGGCGGCACCGGATCATATTATTTTGAGGGTGACTCGGGCGTTTATAACGAATTGCAATGCGGATCCTATGCCTTTATGGATGCTGATTATGGCCGTATTCTGGATCGCGACGGCAAACGGATTGATCAGGGGGAATGGCAAAATGCGCTTTTCCTTCTGACCTCGGTGATGAGCCATGCCAAAGCCGATAAAGCGATCTGTGACGCAGGTCTAAAAGCCCAATCGGTCGATAGCGGCCTGCCGGTTATTTTTGGCCGAAACGATGTCGAATATGTCAAATGTTCAGATGAACATGGGGTGATTGCCGATCCTGACGGTGTGCTGAAGGTTGGCGACAAGTTAAAGCTGGTGCCAGGTCATTGTGATCCTACCTGCAATGTCCATGATTGGTATGTTGGGGTCCGCAATGGCAAGGTCGAAGCCCTTTGGCCGATTACCGCTCGCGGCAAGGCATTCTAGGCTTGGAAATAAGGGCCAAAAGCGCCGTAATAAGGGGTTGTTGATATTATGATGAAAACCAGCGACGGCGTGGTCATCGTTCGCGAAGATGTGTGCCGTGATGTTGTGAATGACGCTGATGCATTTATCGCGGTTGAAGGGGTTTTTGCGGCGATGGCGGCGGGCGATGCGGTGAATTTTCCGGTTGTGCGCGAGGCGATTGGTCATGCTGATGCGCTTTATGGCTTTAAATCGGGCTTTGACCGCGCTGGCATGGCGCTTGGCGTGAAATCAGGCGGATATTGGCCGCAAAATATGGCCAATTCGGGCATTAGCAACCACCAATCAAGCGT
>DFSK01000097.1 GCA_002378605.1 Alphaproteobacteria bacterium UBA3439 | reverse complement strand
TTGGAAAAAATTTGAACAGGCATTGATCTACTCCGTGGCAAAACCATTTCCGGGGCGGGTATATTCAGGACGGGGCGGGCTAAAAACATCAAGGATAACGGCGCCATCAGGCCCGCCGATAACGCCATGTTCAATGCCGCCAGGGCTACACCAGAAATCACCTTTTTGAACATGAATTTCTTCGCCATCTTGGATGCGGATCGCACTTCCCTCAAGCATAACGCCCCATTGTTCTTGCGGATGGCTATGGATCGCGCCAATGGCATTTGGGGCAATGCGAACAATTGATAACATTGCCTGATCACCCGGGAAAATGCGGGTTGTGATGCCGTCAACAAGGGTGCGGGCAATGCCCTGTTCCATCGCGTCAATATTGAAAAAATTTGTATCTTTTTGACTCATTATAACCTCAAGGAAAAGGGGGGGGTAAATCGTCCCGGTGAACAGGCTGTTTTAGGCTTGGATAGGGTTTCAGAACTGCCGCCGCAACGGCACTGAAATATTCTGGGGCTGGCAGAATGGCGAAATCAAGTAGATTCGACCAAAATCATCGCCCTTGCCCAGAATTTGCCATCGGCGATGGTGCCAAACATAAGCTCACGACCCACTAACCGCGAACATCATGGCTATCGGGCGAATAGGAGGCGGATCATGATCGCCATCATCAACATAAATAAAAGCGTTGACAGTGGCAATTTGACAGATGTAATAATATAACATATCACCTTGATGGGGAGCCTACCGAAAAATGATCTGATAAACCGGTTGTGGGGCTGATGAGAGACTGGCCTTTCACATGCCGACGATTGGTCATCCATTAGTCTTTTTGGGTGATGACTTGTTGAATTCATGAAAAGAAAAGAGTGGCGAAATGGCGATTATACGAAAATGGGTCAAGGGCGTAACGGCAATCGGGCTATTTTGTGCCGCAGTGATCATGCCAGTTAAAATGGTGATGGCCGATCAAAAGCCACTATCAATTGTGGCGTCGATCAAGCCTGTTCATGCGCTGGTTGCCGGGGTGATGGGCAAGCTTGGTACGCCGCATTTGCTGCTCGAGGCACCATCATCAGCGCATCATTTCACCCTAAAACCATCGCAAGCCCGCGCCTTGCAAGATGCCGATATTGTGTTTTGGATTGGCCCTGAAATGGAGCAACCCTTGACAAAGGCGCTTGGTGCGCTTGCCCCCGATGCGCGATCAGTGGCGCTGGTTGAAAGCGCCGGTCTTGTTCTTTTTGATTTTGATGATGGCGGGTTGCAGCCAGACCATCATGATCATGAAACCAAAGGCGCGCATGATGGCCATACCATTGATCCGCATGATGGCCATGCCATTAATCCGCATGTCTGGCTTGATCCCGTCAATGCGCAAATCATGCTTGGCGTGATTGCTGATCATCTTGGCAAGGCCGATCCGGTCAACGCCGAAACCTATGCCGCCAATGCCGATGTGATGCGCCAGACTCTTGGTCAGTTGCAAACCGATATTGCCCGCCAATTAGCGCCATTTGTGACATCTGAATTTCTGGTGCTTCATGACGCCCATATTTATTTTGAACGGCGTTTCGGCTTGCGTGCGCATGGTGTCGTTACAACCGAACCTGATGTGATGCCAACGGCAGCGCGAATCAAAAAATTGCGGCATGATCTGGAATCACATCACATTGATTGTATTTTTGGCGAACCGTTTTTGGGGCAAAAGGCTGTGGCTTTGATTGCCGAAGGCAGTGATATCCGCATCGGCCAGCTTGATCCGCTTGCCAGCCAGCTGCCAGCGGGCGCACCGCTTTATGCCGATCTTTTAAAAAGCTATGTTGCGGCCTTTAAAGCCTGTCTTGCGCCGTCAAAATCTTGAGCCAGCTAGCGTTTGTCAGCAATGATCATATCGGCAGCTTTTTCGGCAATCATGATGGTTGGGGCGTTGGTATTGCCAGATACTAATGTCGGCATGATTGACGCATCAACCACCCGCAGCCCATCAATGCCATAAACACAAAGCCGTTTATTAACAACATCGCCTGATTTTGCATCTGGCCCCATACGGCAGGTCGATACCGGATGGTAAAGCGTCACGCCGGTTTCACGCGCATAGGCAAGAAGCGCATCATCGCTATCCAGATCTTTCCCCGGCCGCATTTCAGATTCGACAAGCGTTGCCATGTAATCGCTTTGCATGATTTCACGGGCGATTTTCATACCCGCAACATGAACGCGGCAATCTTCTTCGCAGCTAAGATAATTTTGCTGGATTTCAGGTGCCATCATCGGGTCGGGTGATTTGATATGAACCGAACCGCGGCTTTCGGGACGAAGCTGGCAGGGGCCAAAGGTCATGCCGGGGAATTTATCAAATACGCGTTTGGCAGGATTGGCAAAGCTGGCATGCGCAATGTGATATTGAATATCTGGCCCAACCAGCCCGTCGCGTGAGCGGACAAACCCGCTAAGCACACCAGCGGGAAGGCTAAGAAGGCCCCGCCGCGTCAATCCGTAACGCAGTATCTCGGCGGCAAGCCCAAGGCCATGGGCGCGATTATTCAAGGAAATATTGCGCCGTAACCGCCATGATAAGCGCGAGATATAATGATCGGTCAGATGACTGCCAACGCCGGATAATTCATGCCGAACCTCAATTGCGTGACGGCGAAGATGGTCAGGCGCGCCAATGCCCGATAGTTCAAGGATCTGCGGCGATTGAATGGCGCCGGCCGATAAAATCACCTCGCGCCCAGCTTTTAGGTGATGCGGCTTGCCATGGCGGTTGTAATGAACCCCGTCAGCGCGTTTGCCGGTAAGGCTGATTTTGGTAACATGCGCATGGGTGATGATGCGTAGATTGGGCCGGTTTCTGGCTGGCTGCAGATAGGCTTTTTTGGCGGAAAAGCGGAGACCGTTTTTTTGCGTAACCTGATAATAGCCAAAACCATCCTGACTGGCGCCATTATAGTCGCTGTTGCGCGGATATCCCAGCGTTTCAGCAGCATCAATCACCATATCCAATGCTTCGTAACGCGAACGAACCGGGGCCACATTCAATGGCCCACCAACGCCGCGAAGGGCCCTGTCAAAGCCTTTGTCACCATTGGTAAGCTGCTCACAATTTTCGGCTTTGCGGAAATAGGGCAAAACATCGTCATAGGACCAGCCAAGATTGCCGCGCTGCGCCCAGCCATCATAATCGGCAGCTTGGCCACGAACATATAGCATCGCATTGATTGCCGATGATCCACCAAGAACCTTGCCGCGCGGAATGGCGATGCGTCGATTGCCGCTGCTATCTTCGGGTTCGGTTTCAAACAT
>DFSK01000051.1:2298-2817 GCA_002378605.1 Alphaproteobacteria bacterium UBA3439 | reverse complement strand
CAAGCCTAATCATTTGCCAAGCCCAATCAATAGCTGGCAAAATCGCCTATCGGCCCATCCGCCGGATAACGCCTAGCGTCCGGCGCTGCGAAGATCGTCAATGGTTTGCCGCGGGGTAATGGCTTCGGTCGAGATAACAAGATCAAGAACCGCCCCCGTATCCGACGCCAAGGCACGCGCAAAGGCATCGGCAAAATCGGCCGTTTTTTCAACAGTTTCACCATAAAAGCCATAGGCCTTGGCAAGCGTCACAAAATCGGGATTCGCAAGTTCGGTTCCTGATACCCGTTCCGGATAATGGCGTTCTTGATGCATTCGGATCGTGCCATAGGTACCGTTATTCACAATCAATATCACCGGCTGCAAACCGGCCTGCATGGCCGATCCAAGTTCATTGCCATTCATCTGGAAATCGCCATCACCGGCAAAACACAGAACAAAGCGTTTTGGATCATGCGCCTTGGCCGCAATCGCCGCTGGCACGCCATAACCCATTGCCCCGCTTTGCGGTGCCAAAAG
>DFSK01000051.1:0-2053 GCA_002378605.1 Alphaproteobacteria bacterium UBA3439 | reverse complement strand
AATTTATTTGGCCAGATGGCAAAATTACCAGCGCCATTGGTAATGATGGCATCATCGGGAATGACATCGCGGATATGCGCCATCACATCGCCCATATCAAGGCTTCCCGGCTGTGGCTTAACGCTATAGCTGGCATCATAGGCGGCCTTGGCGGCTGCAACCCAGTCACGCCTGTCATCATCGGCCTTCAGGCTGATTTTTGACAGGGCTGCCGCCATTGCATTTGGCGTTGCCTGAAGCGGCAGATCGGCCGCGTAAATCTTGCCAATTTCATCATCAGACGGATGGCAATGAACCAGCTTTGCCTTCATGTTGGGGCAATCAAACATGCTGTAACCATCGGTTGTACATTCGCCAAAACGTACATTGATCGCCAAAATCAAATCGGCTTCATCGATCAGGGTTTTGATATAGCCAAGAACGCCAACACCAGCATCACCAACATAGGACGGATGGTAATTATCGCAGATATCGTGAAAGCGGAATGCAGCCACAAGCGGCACATGATTTGCACCGGCAAATGATTCCAGCTGGCGTGCGGCCTCAATTGACCAGCCAGAGCCACCATATAGAACAAGCGGGCGCCTCGCCGCGTCTAACAGGCCGGAAAGCTGGTCAATCTGTGCTGATGAAATGTCTGGCGCAGGGATGTTTACGGGCGCACAAGCCTTGGCGCTAACTGGCGCGGTTAGCATATCTTCAGGAAGCGCAACCACGACAGGGCCCGGCCTTCCGCTTAGCGCCGTTGTCCATGCCCGCGACATGATTTCAGGAATGCGGTTCGCATCGTCAATTTCAACAACCCATTTGGCAACCTTGCCAAAATAATGTGAATATTCAATTTCTTGGAAAGCTTCGCGGCCTTTCATGCCAACGCCAACCTGCCCAACAAACACAATCATCGGTGTCGAATTCTGCATGGCGGTATGAATACCGATTGAGGCATTAGTTGCGCCGGGCCCGCGTGTGACAAAACAAAGACCGGGCGTTCCGGTTAATTTTCCCCATGCTTCGGCCATATAGGCAGCGCCGCCTTCATTGCGGCATAACATAAGGTCAAATTTATCCTTGCGATCATACATCGCATCAAGCACGGCAAGATAGCTCTCGCCAGGGACGCCAAATCCCTTTGTGCCACCAAGCGCAATCAGACAGTCCATAAGCAGACCGCCACCATTTTTTACATGAGAAGCCATGGTAATATTCCTAAGAAAAACCGACAAGACGGCAATGGCAGCGCGTCAAAACACCACCATGCCGTCAAAGCTTAGGAAACTGTGGCGACCTTCGCAACTGCAATAGCGAATGGCAGGTGACGTTTTCCAGCCAAACCGGCAATATTGATACGGCTATCACCAACAAGATACATGCCGTGATCTTCGCGAAGTGACAGCACCTGTTCGGCATTCAGCCCGAGGCGCGAGAACATGCCACGATGATGCGCAATAAAATCGAAATGATCCGAATTGCACTGCTGGCGAAGCGCATCCGCCAAATCTTTGCGAATGGTCAGCATCGTCATGCGCATTTGCTCTAGCTCGGCCATCCATTCGGCACGCAATTCAGCATCAGCCAGAATCATGCCAACCACTGCGGCGCCATGATCAGGCGCAAATGAATAGTTCAACCGATTCAAAACCGCCAGATTGCCCTGTACTAATTCGGCAGTGCTGGCGTCTTTGGCAATCATCATAGCAATGCCAACGCGGTCACGATATAAGCCAAAATTCTTTGAACAGGATGCCGCAATAAACATTTCTGGCACGCGTGATGCCATATAGCGAAGCGGCGCCGCATCTTGATCCAGCCCATCACCAAATCCCTGATAGGCAATATCAATAAAGGGCATGGCGCCTTTTTCAATGACCAGATTGGTAATGGCTTTCCATGTGTCCATATCGATATTTGCGCCGGTCGGGTTATGACAACAGCCATGAAGAAGCAGCAAATCGCCAGCTTTCAAATCTTGAAATGAGTCCATCATCGCGGCGGTATCAACAAGCCGTGTTTCATTATCAAAATAAGGATAACCGCGGGTTTTGAAACCCATATG
>DFSK01000026.1 GCA_002378605.1 Alphaproteobacteria bacterium UBA3439 | reverse complement strand
CGAAGGCCCCAATATTCACGTTTTTTGATTGATCCGCCGGCAGATGTAATGATCTCGGCAAATTCATCAGCCATGGTTTCCACCTGGGCTGCAGTAATATCCTGACGTGCAATAAGCACGCTTTCATACAAGCGCATGATAACTCCTTCTGGCTTATCGTTGCTGCCACCAGCGGCACCAACTAACCGGTTCCCCGGCAAGGATAAAGTCAATGATGTGTTCGCACCTGCGGCACCAAAGCCCCAAGTACGAGCCGCAACATACACTTTTTTCCCATAAGTGCAAGCCCGTTTGGCAGAATCAATAGCCCTGTTATACCTGCCGGATAACCGGCCTTGGCCATTTGACAATCAGGCATGACGGCAAATAGTTGCCTTTGCAAAGCCATCTGGCATAGGGTCTGTCATATGTCGCGCGCCATCAGCGTTGGTTTAACTTCATATTCATGCTGACTTTTGGTCAGTGAGTGGGTGGATTACATGACGAATAGTTCGATTGCATTTTTGTTTCCCGGGCAGGGATCACAGGCGGTTGGCATGGGCGGCGCTTTGGCAGCGTCACATGCGGCGGCCAAACAGGTTTTTGAAGAGGTCAATGACGCGCTTGGCGAAAATCTGTTCGCCATCATGCAGGATGGGCCAGATGATGCTATCCGCATGACACGAAATGCCCAGCCAGCGTTATTTGCAACATCAATGGCGGCGGTGCGGGTTATCGAGGCCGAGCTTGGCGCGCCGCTGACCAGCCGCGGCGGTATGGCAGCAGGTCATTCGCTAGGCGAATATGCAGCTCTTGCTGCATCGGGCAGCTTGTCAATAAGCGATGCGGCGCGTTTGCTCCGCCAGCGTGGTGATTCGATGCAATCGGCGGTTCCCGTTGGCGAAGGTGCGATGGCGGCAATTCTTGGCGGTGACGAAGATCAGATCAATGCCATTCTTGCTGATGCGAAATCATCTGGCCTTGTCCAGATCGCCAACGATAATGCCCCGGGGCAAATCGTCATTAGCGGCGATGCTGGCGCGGTTGATGCGGCGATTGAGATTGCCAAGGCAGCCGGATTGCGGCGGGCAATCAAACTGCCTGTTTCAGCGCCGTTTCATTGTGATTTGATGGCACCTGCCGCCGAGGTGATGGCAAAGGTATTGGCAGATACGAATTTATCGGATGCGCTTATTCCGGTCTATTGCAATGTGTCGGCAGCCGCCGAGACGCGGGCTGATCATTTGCGGGCAAATCTTGTCACACAGGTCACCGCGCGGGTTAGATGGCGCGAATCATTGATTGCGATGAGCGCAGCTGGTGCAACGAAATTTGTCGAGCTTGGTACTGGTAAAGTTCTGTCGGGTCTGGTCAAACGCGGCATCGAGTCGGATGCGGTCGTCAATCTTGACGGGCCGGATGATCTGGACAGCGTCTTGGCCCAGATGTAGTCTAGCAACAGACGAAATTTTAAGCACGGCCAAGCCGTGATTTCCAAAAAGGTGTTTTCATGTTTGATCTTCAGGACAAAATTGCGCTTGTTACCGGCGCTAGTGGTGGCATCGGTGCCGAAATTGCCAAGGCATTACATGCGCAAGGTGCAACGGTTGTGCTTCACGGCACACGCGCCGAAAAGCTTGAGTCCTTGAAGGCCGAGCTTGGCGAACGCGCCTTTGTGGTTACCGCCAATCTTGCCGATCGTGACGCGGTGGCAGGATTGATTGATGCGGCTAGCACGGCTGCTGGTGGGCCAATTGCGATTCTGGTAAATAATGCAGGCATCACCCGCGATGGATTATTAATGCGGATGAAAGATCAAGATTGGGATGATGTTCTAGAGGTCAATATGACCGCAAGCATGATTTTATGTCGTGCCGCGATGCGGGGCATGATGAAGGCGCGTTCAGGCCGGATTATCTCGATTTCATCGGTTGTCGGGGTGACTGGCAATCCGGGGCAGGCAAATTATGCAGCGTCAAAGGCTGGCATGATTGGCTTTAGCAAATCATTGGCTGCCGAAGTGGCGAGCCGCGGCATTACTGTAAATATTGTCGCGCCGGGCTTTATCGAAACACCGATGACGGATGTTTTGGATGAAGGGCAAAAGGCAAATCTATTGACGCGTGTTCCGGCTGGACGGCTTGGTACGCCTGCGGAAATCGCCGCATCGGTGGTGTTTCTCGCAAGTGATGAGGCTGCCTATGTTACCGGGATGACAATGCATTTGAATGGCGGCATGGCGATGCTTTAAATCCGGTTTGAGCGCGTTATAGTGACAAACGGGGCTGGTATAAGATAAAAAACTATGTTATTTGCCGCCAACTTTTGAATTCTCCGGCCGGTCTTCCGGTCAAAATCTAAGCTTCTCAGAGGGGGCAACAATGAGCGATATCGCAGATCGTGTTAAGAATATTGTAGTAGAACATTTGGGTGTAGACGCTGATAAGGTTGTTGAAGGCGCAAGCTTCATCGATGATCTTGGCGCGGATAGCCTTGATACAGTCGAGCTGGTCATGGCATTCGAAGAAGAGTTCGGTGTTGAAATTCCTGATGATGCTGCCGA
>DFSK01000014.1:2286-3651 GCA_002378605.1 Alphaproteobacteria bacterium UBA3439 | reverse complement strand
ATGGTGCTGCCAGCGTGATTCGAACACGCGACCTCACCCTTACCAAGGGTGCGCTCTACCGCTGGAGCTATGGCAGCATCTTTTCGATATCTAGGCCTGTGCAAAATACAGGCCAAGATTGAGGCGGCGTCTTATGCCTCAAATTCGTGACAGGTACTAACAGTCTTGCCCCGAAATGACAAGTGGAAATAGCCGCGCAAATCAGGGCCATCCACCGGCGTTTGGCGCTGGCCAAACAGGCGCTTAGAATTTCAGCAAAAATCGGACAAGCCTGCGGGTTGCCGGTGAAAACAGCTTTGCGGTAAAAAAGCTGCCAGCGGCGCGTTTGCTGGAATCACCATAGGTTGGGTAGGGGGCGATAAGGCTGGCCATACTGCCAATTTTGGCCTTTGTTGCAATTGCATGGCTCCACGCCAAAATCATCTCGCCAGCGGCGGGCGCCAAAATCGACGCGCCAAGAACACGCCCCTTTTTATGGGCAATGACTTTGACCATGCCTTCGCTTCGGCGTTCGGCAATCGCGCGGTCATTACCGCTAAGCGGGGTTTCAAGACAAATCACCTGATCGGCGCCAAAACGGGCTTCGGCATCACGAAGGCCAAGTCCGACATGCGCCAGTTCAGGATCGCAATAGGTCACCCATGGCACCGCGCTATCATCCAGCTTGGCAGGTATTTTGAACAGGATATTGCGAATGACAATGCCAGCATGATAGCCCGCAATATGGGTAAATTGCTGCCGTCCAGCAACATCACCAATGGCATAGACATGCCGGTTGCTTGTTCGTAACCGCCGGTCAGTAACAATACCTTTCGCATCATGGCGTATCTTTGCGGCGGCAAGCTGCAGCCCGTCAAGTGCCGGTTTCCGGCCAACCGCCATCAATAAATGACTAGCGGTCAGTTGCTTGCCATTGGCGAGGCTGGCGGTGATGGTTCGGCGGCCTGCTTTGATCTTTTGTGACAGGCCGGTAACGCCAACGCCTTCAATCAGGGTTATGCCCGCTTTCACAAGATTTTGCTTTAAGATGTCGACAAGGGCCGGATCATCGCGTCCCATGATGCGAAAGGCCTCGACCAAGGTTACGTCACAGCCAAGCCGCGCATGGGCTTGTGCCATTTCAACGCCGATTGGCCCACCGCCAATGATCAATAGATGATCAGGCTTTTCCGGGTCAGCAAAAATAGTTTCATTGCTGTAAAAATCGGTTTGATCCAGCCCCGGAATGGGCGGCAGCATGGGCCGTGATCCGCTGGCAATAACGATATATTTCGCGCGAAGTTGATAGGTTGCTGATGCCACTGCGCGCGGGCCGGTAAAATGCGCCATTTCTGGAATCACAGTGACGCCAAGCGCCTCAAATCG
>DFSK01000014.1:0-1944 GCA_002378605.1 Alphaproteobacteria bacterium UBA3439 | reverse complement strand
TTTGTGATGCCCATTGCCGCATTGCCATTGGCAAGATATGCCGCTTTTGCCGCGGCTAACAGGGCTTTTGACGGAACACAGCCACTATTCAGACAATCACCGCCCATTTGGCCGCCTTCAAACAGAACAACACGCGCGCCCATCTGCACGGCGCCAGCGGCAAGGCTTAGTCCGCCTGAACCACCACCAATGATGCAAATGTCAGTTTCAATCTGTTTCATCATTTATCCCTTTTGCCGCTGGTCTATGTGCCGCTTGCCAGCGGCGCACCAAGATTGGCAATAGTGACAAAGCGCCAAGCCCCACCAGTGGCAGTAAAATCTCTGGGCTTGTTAAAACACCAAGATCGGGCGTTTTGCCAGCGGCCAGAATATGATCAAATCCGCGCCCTACCGAAATATAAACCATGGTTCCGGGAATGATGCCAAGACAGGTTGCGCCCATAAATTGGCGAAATGGCATGCGGGTCAGGGCTGGCACGATATTAACAGCCCAAAAAGGCGCCGCTGGAACCAACCGCAAAGCCAGAAGATAGAAAAAGGCATTTTGTGAAAAGCCGTTCTCAAGCTTGGTAAAAAAGGCACCGGCGCGCTGGCGCAATAAATCGGTAAATAAATTGCGCGCTGCCAGAAATACCAATCCGGCTCCTGTTGTCGCCGCAGTTACCACCAGAATAACCGCAGGCCAGCCAAGAACCGCACCGCCAGCAAGGGTAAGCAAGCTGGCAATCGGCAATGAAAAGGCAACGGCCAGAACATAGCTGCAAAAAAAGGCAAGATAGCCAAGCCAGATATGATCATCGGCAAAGGTTTTGATGGCGGCGTAATGCTTGCCAAGAAAGGCCCAGCTTATGACTTCACTGGCACCGCTGGCAAAAAACAGGGTTAATCCGGCAAGCAGAATTGCCGGAAGCAAAAGCCGTTTTGCAGCTGGTAATTTCATGCGCGATGCCCTGCTTGTTCCCTTGATATGGTGACGATCCTATCCTTGCTAGATTTCATCTTAAAAGCGGCCTATAAATTGAAACAAGGGTAATAATGATCGGCATGATCATGCGGCAATCGACATAAATCCGCCATATCATCATGGTAATTTGAAGGATGGCAGGGTGGATCATTGCATCGGTGGTTTTGGTAAAATGCTTGTTCTTAGGCCATGTCACCTGCCTAAATTTAGGACGGATGGCAATAAGATAGTCGAAGACAATAGATTAAGATAGGAATTGTAATATTGGGTGGTGATCAGCAAACCGGTAGAACAGCCGCAGAACAGGCCAAGCGGGAAAAATCAGACCGGTTGGCCAAGGCTTTGCGCGATAATCTCCATCGCCGTAAAGCCCAAGCACGCGCCCGTAAATCACCCGCGATCGAAACGGCCGAAACCGACATGACCATAAATACGAAAATGGACAATTCACCAAAGGGTGATGGTTAGATGAACCAATCACAAAACCCTGATTTAACACCCGAAAGCAAAGGCTAGCAGGCGCATGGATGGTTTGGAAATTGACGGCGGCAGGCCGCTTCATGGCGATATTATCATCAGCGGTGCCAAAAATGCCGCTTTGCCGCTGCTGTGCCTCGGATTGATCACCGATGCGCCATTGGTTCTGGAAAATGTGCCTGAACTTGCCGATACGATTTCGATGGAAGGCTTGCTTCGCCATCATGGTGTTGATGTGACGCGCGATGGCGAAAAGGTCACCATGCGCGGCGGTGCCAAGCAATATGATGCGCCTTATGATCTGGTTCGCAAAATGCGGGCATCGGTTCTGGTTCTTGGGCCATTGCTGGCGCGTTATGGCGAGGCACGCGTATCCTTGCCCGGGGGTTGCGCCATTGGCACGCGCCCGGTTGATCTTCATGTTCGCGCAATGCAGGCGCTTGGCGCGGTGGTCGAGCTTGCCGATGGCTATATTCAGGCCCGCGCACCAGGCGGGTTAAG
>DFSK01000091.1:10888-15577 GCA_002378605.1 Alphaproteobacteria bacterium UBA3439 | reverse complement strand
AAAGTCGCGGATGAGGTCAAGAAAACCACATGCTATATGTGCGCATGCCGCTGCGGCATCAATGTTCACCTTCGTGATGGCAAAGTCCGTTATATTGAAGGTAACCGCGACCACCCTGTGAATAAGGGCGTTTTATGCGCCAAGGGGTCGGCTGGCATTATGCAGCATTACTCGCCAGCAAGATTGCGAAGCCCGCTCAAACGGGTTGGCCCGCGTGGCAGTGGCCAATTTGAAGAAATCAGCTGGGAAGAGGCGCTGACAACGGCGACTGGCTGGCTTGCCCCGATCCGCGAAACCGACCCGAAAAAACTGGCTTTTTTTACGGGCCGTGATCAATCGCAAGCCCTGACCGGTTGGTGGGCGCAGCAATTTGGCACGCCGAATTTTGCCGCGCATGGTGGCTTTTGTTCGGTCAATATGGCGGCTGGCGGCATTTATACAATCGGCGGCGCTTTTTGGGAATTCGGCTCGCCTGATTGGGATTTGACAGAAATGTTCGTGTTGTTCGGCGTTGCCGAGGATCATGATTCAAACCCCATTAAGATGGGTCTTGGCAAATTGAAAAACCGTGGCAAGCGGGTGGTTTCGGTTAATCCGGTGCAAACTGGCTATGCCGCTATTTCAGATGATTGGTACGGTGTTACGCCGGGAACTGACGGGTTATTGATCCTGTCATTAATTCGCGAATTGATGCTGTCGGGCAATATCGATGTTGATTATCTTCGCCGCTATACGAATGCCCCATGGCTGGTCATCCGCAATCCGGGGGCAGCGGATGATGGATTGTTCCTTCGTGATGATGATGGCAAGCCGCAGATTCTTGATCGCAACACCGGCAAGCCCGTTGCCAGCAATAGCCGCGATGCTGCCGCCCAATTGAAGGGCGAGGTCAAGCTGGATAATGGCGCGATTGCTGTGCCGTCATTCATGTTGATGGCCGAAGCCTACCTTGATGATGCGTATGATCCTGATGTGATTGCTGGCAAGGTCGGCATTCCGGCAGCGCGTATTCGCCAGCTTGCGGCCGATCTGGCCGAAGCCGCCTTTGCCAAGGAAATTGTGATTAACCAGCCTTGGACTGACTGGAAGGGCGAGCATCATGAAACGATGATTGGCCGTCCGGTTTCGATGCATGCGATGCGCGGTATCTCGGCTCATTCAAACGGGTTTCAGACTTGCCGTGCGCTTCATGTATTGCAGTTGATTCTGGGGTCGGTTGAAGTGCCTGGCGGTTTCCGCTTTAAGCCGCCTTATCCAAAACCAGCCGAAGTTCACCCAAAGCCGGCAGGCAGGCCCGATCAGGTTACACCCGGCAAACCAATGGCGGGTGCGCCGCTTGGCTATGTTTTGGGGCCGGAAGATTTGATCATTGGCAAAGATGGTGCGCCGCAGCGGATCGACAAGGCCTATAGCTGGGACGCGCCAATGTCGGCGCATGGCCTAATGCATATGGTGATTTCAAACGCCGTTGCTGGTGATCCTTATCCGGTGGATGTGTTGTTCATGTATATGGCCAATATGGCGTGGAATTCATCAATGAATACGCGCGGCGTCATGGATATGTTAACCGCAAAAGATGATGAAACCGGCGAATATAAGATTCCGAAAATTATCTATTCGGATGCTTATCAGTCGGAAATGGTTGCCTATGCTGATTTGATCCTTCCCGACACAACTTATCTTGAACGTCATGATGCGATTTCGCTTCTTGATCGGCCGATCTGCGAGGCTGATGGCGTGGCTGATGCCATTCGCTGGCCGGTATTGCCGCCTGACCGTGATGTACGCGGTTTCCAATCGGTGCTTCTTGATATTGGTGCGCGGCTTGGTTTGCCCGGTATGGTGAATGAAGATGGCAGCGCAAAATATGCCGATTATGGCGATTATATCGTCAATCACGAGCGCAAGCCCGGCATTGGCCCATTGGCCGGTTTCCGCGGTGAAAACGGCAAGGCTGAAGGGCGCGGATCACCAAATCCGGCCCAGCTTGACGCCTATATCGAGAATGGCGGCTTTTGGCATACCGAAATTCCCGATGCGGCGAAATATTACAAGATGGCAAATATGGCCTATCAGGATTTTGCCGTTGAAATGGGCTTTTTCGACAGCCCGCAGCCATATGATTTCCAGATCTATTCTGAAGTGTTGCAAAAATTCCGCCTTGCCGCCGAAGGACATGGTGACGTTCAGCCGCCCGAGCATTTGCGGGCGCGGGTCAAACAATGTTTTACCCCATTGCCAAGCTGGTACCCGCCATTTGAAGGCAGCGCTATTGATGAGAATGAATTCCCGATTCATGCGCTGACCCAACGGCCAATGGCAATGTATCATTCATGGGGATCACAAAATCCGTGGTTGCGGCAAATTCATGGTCACAATCCAATGTTTCTGTCGCAAACGCTTGCCACCAAGATTGGCGTTGGCGAAGGTGACTGGATTTGGGTGACTTCGCATCATGGAAAAATTCGTGTTCCAGTGGCCGTCATGGAAGGCGTCAATGAACATACGATCTGGACATGGAATGCGATTGGTAAACGCAAAGGCGCGTGGCAATTGGATGCTGATGCGCCCGAGGTCAAAAAGGGCTTTTTGTTGAATCATCTGATTCATGAATTGCTGCCGCCAAAGGGCGATGGCATGCGCTGGGCAAATTCTGATCCGATCACCGGACAGGCCGCATGGTTTGATTTGCGCGTCAAGATCGAGGCTGCCGCAGCCGATGAGCCTGCCGAGGTTGCCCCGCAATTTGATCAGATTGCATCACCGCCCGGTCTAACCAAGCCCGAAGCCATGCTTCGATATGGTCTTGAATGGACCAAATCAGCCACCAAAAAATCAAAGAAAGGCCAGTGATATGACAAGTTTACCTGAACCATCGGCCATTAAGCTTGGCCTTGTCATCGACCTAGATATCTGTGTTGGTTGTCAGGCTTGTGTGGTGAATTGCAAGGAATGGAATACATCGGGCTATGGCGCGCCCTTGTCTGATTCTGATGCTTATGGCGCCCAGCCAAATGGGGCGTGGCTAAACCGCGTTCATGCTTTTGAAGCTGGCACGGGTGCCGATGCCAAGGTTGTGCATTTTCCGAAATCTTGCCTTCATTGTGAAGATGCGCCCTGCGTGACTGTTTGCCCAACAGGTGCTTCGTTCAAACGCAGTGAAGACGGCATTGTTCTGGTGAATGAAGATTGGTGCATTGGTTGCGGCCTTTGCGCCTGGTCATGCCCTTATGGCGCGCGTGAAATGGATCCGGCTGAAGGGGTGATGAAAAAATGCACCCTTTGTGTTGACCGGATTTATAACGAAAATCTGCCAAGCGAGGATCAGGTGCCAGCTTGTGTTCGCACCTGTCCGACTAATGCGCGTCACTATGGTGATCTTGGCGACCCAAATTCGGAAGTCAGCCTGCTTGTCGCAGCGCGGGGCGGGGTCGATTTGATGCCCGAACAAAACACCAAGCCGGTGAATAAATATCTGCCGCCACGGCCGCGCCGTGCGGCAAATGATACCCCGATGTCACTGTTGGCGATGGCCGATGAGGCAACGCCGTCCGGTTTCTGGAAATGGGTCGATTCAACTTTGGAAAAGCTGGGGTAAGTAAGATGCGTCCTGCCTGGTCAATTATTTTCTTTACGTCGATTTCCGGTCTTGGCTTTGGCCTAGCCGCCTGGGTGGTTCTTGGGTTTATCGATCTTGTTCAACCGCAACAAATTTTTGGGGTTGGCAGTCTGGTGATGCTGTTAATCGGTGCCGGGCTGCTTAGCTCGACATTGCATCTTGGGCATCCTGAACGCGCCTGGCGCGCGCTTAGCCAATGGCGCAGCAGCTGGCTGTCTCGCGAAGGCGTGCTGGCGGTTCTGGCGATGCTGGCGCTTGCGGGTTGGGGATGGCATCTTTTTGCCATTGGTACGCCGCCATTATGGGCGAATATTGCTGCGGCTTTATTGATGGCGGTAACCGTCTATGCCACCTCGATGATCTATGCATCATTGAAAACCGTGGCGCGTTGGCATCACCCGCTGACGCCAATCTGCTATTTAATGTTTGCTGCGGCTGGTGGTCTTTTGGCGGTGTTGTGGCTTCAGGCCATTTTGGGCCAAGGCCAAAGTGATGCTTTTGAGCTGGCGGTATTGCTGGCGCTGGCCTCGGCATGGGGGGTCAAGCTTGTTTGGTGGCAGATTGCTGGTGCAAATGGATCAGGCAGCACATTGGCATCGGCGACGGGTCTTGCTGGGCTTGGCGAGGTGCGAAGCATCATGCCGCCACATACATCAGAAAATTACCTTCAGCATGAAATGGGCTTTGTCATTGCCCGTAAACATGCCAGCCGCTTGCGGCTGATCGCGCTTGGTCTTGGTGGCGGTCTGCCATGTCTTTTGGTGATCCTATATGGCGGTTCGGCCATGGGCATTGGGCTGGCTCTATTGGTTCATATGGCAGGTGTGTTTGTTGAACGCTGGCTGTTTTTTGCCGAAGCCAAACATACGGTCAGCATCTATTATGGCCATCAGCATTAAGCCTAATTTCGGCAAAGGCTAAGGCGTGCCATCGCGGCAATAACTGACATTAAAACCGGCCTTGGGCCGGTTTTTTCATGGCTGCGTGTTCGTCTGCTGGCGCGTATCCATCGGCGTATCCATTGGTACCATTGCTTTACGTTATCATGGCGTCACAGGGTTGGGCGTCAC
>DFSK01000091.1:0-10579 GCA_002378605.1 Alphaproteobacteria bacterium UBA3439 | reverse complement strand
GGTTGGGCGTCATCATGTGCCGGTGGTGCCATGGCAATGCGGCGCGGTGATGTCCGTGGCAGCTGGCCTTGGCGTGGTGTCGGCCATTCAGATGGCTTGCGGTCAATAGGCGGCTAGCAAATAGGCCGTCATCGGGCACGCTGTTTTGCCTGATCAATACCAATAAGATCAATACCAATAAGATCATTTCGTCTAGGGCGGATCAGCCACCGCAATGCGCGTCTATTGCGCCCATGAAAAAACCGGCCCTGTTGCCAGAGCCGGTTTGATATTGACTTGTCTAGCGCGATCACACCAGAAGCGGTGCAATCACAAGGCTAACAATGGCCATCACATTGATCAGGATGTTCATTGCAGGGCCTGAAGTGTCTTTAAGCGGGTCACCAACAGTATCGCCAACAACGGCCGCTTTATGGACGTCAGAACCTTTGCCGCCAAGGTTGCCCTTTTCGACATATTTCTTTGCATTGTCCCAAGCACCACCAGCATTGGCCATCATTAGCGCCATCATCACACAGCAAACCAATGCGCCAGCAAGCATGCCGCCAAGTGCCTTAGGCCCAAGACCAAAGCCGATGACAACAGGTGCCAACACGGCCATTGATCCAGGAAGGATCATCTTGCGAAGCGCAGCGCGGGTCGCAATGTCAACACAACGTGCTGTATCGGGCTTGGCTGTGCCTTCAAGAAGGCCCGGGATTTCTTTGAACTGACGGCGGACTTCGACGATCATGTCAAAAGCCGCATCACCAACCGCAGTCATTGTCATTGCACTGACAAGGAACGGGAAGATGCCGCCAATGAACATGCCACAAAGAACCATCGGGTCATTGATCGCAAGAACGAATGTTGGATCACCATTGCTGATCTTTGCAATATAGGCACTGATCAGCGCCAGCGCGGCAAGCGCCGCAGCACTAATGGCAAAGCCTTTACCAATCGCCGCAGTTGAGTTGCCAACTTCGTCAAGTGAATCGGTGATTTCACGGGTTTCCTTACCCATATTTGCCATTTCGGCGATACCACCAGCATTATCGGCAACGGGGCCATAGGCATCAATCGCCATGGTGATGCCAACAGTTGACAACATGCCAACAGCAGCAAGACCAACACCGTAAAGGCCAGCGGCCTCATTGGCGCAATAGATGATGGCTGCAATGGTCAGAACCGGAATTGCAACAGACTGCATACCTGTGGCCAAACCTGAAATCATCACAGTTGCTGGGCCGGTTTCACCATCTTTTGCAATTTTGCGAACCGGAGCGCCACCTGTGTAATATTCGGTGACAAGACCAACGACAATACCGCCAATCGCGCCAACCAGAACCGCAACCCAAATGCCATTGGCTCCGCCCATAGCCTGAACCAGGAAATAGGCACCGCCAATAAAGATGACGGCTGAACCGATTGTGCCAAAGCGCAAGGCAACATCGGCGCTTTTGTTTGAGAATAGCTTCACGGCAAAAATGCCAGCAAGCGAACAAAGCAGGCCAAGTGACGCAAGCGCCAAAGGCATGAATTGAAGAACCGCCTGATCACCACCGAGGCGGGCAATGTTTTCAAGTGACATTGACGCGGCAAGAGCGATCGACGCAATCATCGCACCACAATATGATTCAAAAATGTCTGAACCCATACCGGCGACGTCACCGACGTTGTCACCGACATTGTCGGCGATAACCGCTGGGTTACGTGGATCATCTTCAGGGATGCCGGCTTCAACTTTACCGACAAGGTCGGCGCCGACATCGGCGCTTTTGGTAAAGATACCACCACCAACACGGCTAAACAGGGCAACTGAAGAACCGCCCATTGCAAAACCCTCAATGGCTTCGATGCCATGCGCAGTGCCGCCCATGAAGAAATATAGTGTGCCAATGCCAAGAAGACCCATCGACGCGACAGTAAGGCCCATGATCGAACCGCCAAAAAAAGCCACGTTCAGGGCAGCTGCTGCACCTCTTGTATTCGCGGCGACGGCGGTTCTGACATTTGCCTTGGTTGCTGAATACATACCAATGTAACCAGCTGTGCCAGAACAAAGCGCGCCGAGCGTGAAGGAGATTGCCGTGTCAGCACCGAGGCTGGCATAAAGAGCGACGATACAAATAAGGCAAAAAATTGCCAAACGCTTGTATTCGCTGGCCATAAAGACCATTGCGCCGAGATGAATTTCATCGGCAATTTCTTTGACTCTGCCTTCGCCCGCGGGTGATTTGATAATATTGACGTAGATCAATAAGGCAGCGATCATACCGAATGCACCAAAGGTGATCGGCAGAATTGCATTTGTAAGCATGAAAGGATCCTCTTGCTTGATAAAGATGTGCGCAATGCCCGGCTAAAGCGGGGGCGGCGCGAAACCGCCGCGTTTATAACGGTAATGAAGCATAGTGTAAACCATAGAATATTCTAGGTTTGCCAAGCTTTTGGATTGCTGGCAGTTGCCCGCTTCGGATTGTGCATATTTGGCCCGCGATGACGATGCAATTTGCCTTGAATTTTGTCTTTTTACGGCGTCAAATGGCGAAAATATCGAAAAGAGATAAGATGGGCGATTTTGATACAGAAGCGTGGCTTGTGCGCAATCCAGACATTGGCAATTTGCGCGCGGCGATTTTTGATTTGAATGGCGTTTTGCGGGGCAAGCGTCTGCCGCGCAACCAGTTAAAAAAAGTGATCAATGGCGGGATTCGTATGCCGCTATCATCGGCCAATCTTGATATTTGGGGGCGTGATATTGCCAACAGCAAATGGGTTTTTGAAACCGGTGATTCAGATGGTGGCTGTTTCTGGACTGGGCGTGGCCCCTTGCCAATGCCCTGGACCGAACAAACAACCGCGCTGGTGCCATTGAGCCTGATGGATAATGACGGCAAAGCATTTGCCGGTGACGCCCGCAATGCGCTTGCCATGATCTTAGACCGGTTTGCCGCGCTTGATCTTCGTCCGGTCGTTGGTTTTGAAATGGAATTCTATCTTGCCGATCCGCAAGGTGGTGCCGATGGCCAGCCCGATGCACCAGCGTCACCATTAACGGGTGCCAAGCCAATCCGAGATGGTGCTCTGGCCATCGATGAGGTCAATGACCATGATGCTCTGATCAATGAAATCTATGCTGCCTGTCAATTACAGATGATCGAGGCTGATACAACGATAAGCGAGGCTGGTCTTGGCCAGTTTGAAATCAATCTCGTGCATTCGCATGATGCGATGAAGGCGGCTGATGATGCGGCCTTTTTCAAACAGATTGCAAAAGGGGTCGCCCGCAAATATGGGCTTGCTGCCAGCTTTATGGCCAAGCCCTATGCCGATCGCCCGGGCAATGGCATGCATTTGCATATCAGTCTATTAGACGGCAAGGGCAAGAATGTTTTTGACGATGGCAGTGATGCTGGCAGTCCGGTTCTTGGCCATGCGCTTGCCGGTGCGCTTGCTGGCCTTGCTGATTCCATGTTGGTTTTTGCGCCGCATCAAAATTCCTATCGTCGTTTTGCCATCGAATCACATGCACCAATGGCCGTTTGCTGGGGATATGAAAACCGTACGGCGGCGCTTCGTGTGCCCCTTGGCCCGCCAAGCCAGCGCCGGATCGAGCATCGCGTTTCGGGCGCTGATGCCAACCCATATCTTGTGCTGGCAGCCGTTTTAGGGGCGATTTTGACCGGTCTGGAGGATCAAAAGCCACCACCGCCACCGATCACGTCAAGTTCCTATGCGCTTGATCTGCCGAGATTGCCGTCAAGCTGGGAAGATGCGATTAACCATTTTACCAACAGCGCCGTCATTGCGCGGATGCTGCCTGAAACATTGCGCGATATGTTGATTGCTTGCAAAATACAAGAATTGCAACGATTTTCAGGTGACATTTCGCCATTTGAATATCACAGTTACCTTGATCAGGTCTGATTGATTTCACGATCATGAGGACAAATACTATACTAGTGGCAGTTATTGGATGGCCTGTTTTTTAAAGTGAACAGATAAATAATTAAATCGTGATTTGCGCTTAACCGAGCAAATAAGCCGGTATCTACCCAAATCACCAAAATGGAGGAGAAAATGAAAAATATCATATTGCTGGCAGTTGCCGGTGTTCTGTCTAGTGGTGCTGCTTATGCCGATGGAAAATTGAATATTTACAATTGGTCGGATTATATTGCCGAAGACACCATTGCCAATTTCAAAGCTGAAACCGGCATTGACGTAACTTATGATGTTTATGATTCAAACGAAATTCTTGAAGCCAAAATGTCAGCTGGATCATCTGGCTATGACCTTGTTGTGCCAACCGCTGATTTTCTGGCGCGTGGTCGCCAGGCAGGCGTCTATGCCGAAATGGATTTCAGCCGCATTCCAAATGCAAAGAACCAGAGCGCACAGGTTCAAGCCCTTGCCAATAAACAGATGCAGGATGATAAATCAGGCCTTGTCTATATGTGGGGTACAACCGGCATCGCCTATAATGAAAAGAAAATTGCCGAACGCTTAGGTGATAATGCGCCAACCGATAGCTGGTCATTGATTCTTGACCCGGCCAATGCGGCCAAGCTTGCCGATTGTGGTATTGCCATTCTTGATGCGCCAACAGATATTCTGCCAAATGTCATTTCCTATTTGGGCAAGCCGGGTAATTCTACGGATCCAGAATTATTTGAGCAGGCTGGTGAGGTGCTGAACAAGGTAAGGCCGCATTTGCGTTATATCCATTCAAGCCAGTCAATCAATGATATGGCCAATGGTGATATTTGCGCTGCGATCATGTGGTCGGGTGATGCTTTTCAGGCTGCTGCCCGTGCCGAAGAGGCCAATAATGGTCACGTCATTAATTACTATATTCCGTCTGAAGGCACGAATATGTGGTTTGATGTGATGGCCATTCCGGCCGATGCAAAAAATGTCGATAACGCCTATCGCTTTATTGATTACATGATGCGGCCTGATGTGGCGGCAAATAATGTCAATTATGTCTGGTATGCAAGTGGAAACGAAGCTGCCAAGGCAAAAATTGATCCCGAAGTCCTGTCGCATCCGGGCATTTATCCAAGCAAGGAAACCCAGAAAAACCTGTTTGTCACGCCGGTCTATGATGCGGCGCTTGACCGGTCGGTAAACCGTGTTTGGTCACGCTTTAGCAGCGGCAATTAACGCCAGCTGACCAAAATTGTGCAAATTCCCTGCCGCCCGTCAAATGGGGGGCAGGGGGTTGGCGTGATCACCGCCGACTGAACAAATGGTTGGGGTAGGAAATAAATGGCGCCTTTCATAAGATTAAAATCAATTTCCAAGCATTTTGCCGATGTTGTGGCGGTTGATAACCTGTCGTTGGATATCGAAAAAGGCGAGCTGTTTTGTTTGCTCGGCGCTTCTGGTTGCGGCAAAAGCACCTTGTTGCGGCTTTTGGCGGGGTTTGAATCGCCAACCAAAGGAACGATTGAAATTGACGGCCAAGATATGGCAGGCGTTGCCCCGGCCGACCGGCCAGTGAATTTCATGTTTCAGAATTATGCACTTTTCCCACATATGAGTGTGGCCGATAATATTGGCTATGGTCTTCGCCGTGCTGGTATGCGCGGCACCGAACTTGGCGAGCGTGTTGAATCGTTGTTGAAACTGGTAAGGCTGCAAAAGCTTGGCGGCCGAAAGCCCCATCAGCTGTCAGGTGGCCAGCGCCAGCGGGTTGCGCTGGCGCGCGCTTTGGCGCGGCGTCCAAAGCTGTTATTGCTTGATGAACCGCTTGCGGCATTGGATAAAAAGCTGCGCGAAGACACTCAGTTTGAACTGGTGGATATTCAAGAAAAGCTTGGCACCACTTTTATCGTTGTCACCCATGATCAAGAAGAAGCGATGACGCTGGCAGGCCGCATTGGCATTATGGATGCTGGCCAATTGGTTCAGGTGGATGCGCCGCGCAGCTTGTATGAACGTCCCAAAAGCAGCTTTGTGGCCGATTTTCTTGGTACGATCAGCTTTGTTGACGCGATTGTTGCCAGCTGCGACAAGACCAGCATCACCATTGGCGGTGATCTGAATATATGCGCGGCTAGTGACGATGATTTGCCGGTTGGGTCTGCGGTCAAACTGGCAATCAGGCCAGAAAAAATTTATCTAAGCCGGACAAAAAACGGCGGCGTGAACGAGATCGAAGTTGTGGTAGAAGACCTTGCCTATCTTGGCTTTGCCACAAATTATCGGGTCAAGACTGCATCGGGCCAGATGTTTAAATTGCAGCAGCAGCAACGGCGCAGCCTTGATGCGCCGCTCAGCTGGGGCGAGACAGGTTATGTGCATTTTGACCCGCAAGATGTCATTGTTCTGAAGGATTAGTGATGGTTCGCGGCATGGCAAAATATCTTGTTAATCTGCCAGCCGTAACCGGTCGACGGCTGGTGATTGCCTTGCCATTGATTTGGCTTGCCGTGTTCTTTTTTCTGCCGCTTATTGAAACCCTGCAAGTGTCCTTTACGTCGGCGCGCCGCGGAATTCCGCCTTATGAACCATTATGGGGCATTGGTGATGATGGGTTTTTCACCAATTTCACCACCGGTAATTATGCGCTTTTGCTGCAATATTGGTCCGATTATTTCGGCCCGGCCTTCAACAGTATAAAGCTGGCATTTTTTTCGACTCTCGTTTGTTTGATATTTGCCTATCCGATGTCATGGTGGATTGCGCGTAGCAACGAAAAATGGCGGACAATCTTGCTGGTGTTGGTGATGTTGCCGTTCTGGACTTCCAGCTTGCTGCGCATCTACGCCTTGATTGGATTGCTGAATCCTAATGGATTTATCAATGCTGCTGGATTATGGCTTGGGTTGATTGATGCCCCCATCCAGATGATGCAGACTGATTTTTCGATTTATATGGGAATGGTGCTGACTTATTTGCCATTGATGATTTTGCCGCTTTATGCGGTGATGGTTCGCCTTGATGCCGATTTGCTTGATGCGGCGGCCGACCTTGGCGGATCAGGCATGCAGATTTTTCGAACCATCATTCTGCCTTTAACCTTGCCTGGCATTATTGCTGGCAGCCTTCTTGTTTTCATTCCGGCGGTTGGCGAATTTGTTATTCCGGCACTTCTTGGCGGGCCGGATCAATTGATGATGGGTAAAGTGTTATGGACCGAATTTTTCCGCAATCGTGATTGGCCGGTGGCGTCGGCAATTGCGATGCTGCTTTTGGCGATTTTGACCGTTCCGATTATCTATGCCCGCTATCAAGACGGGCGTGATACGGTGGCTGAGATGCCCAATCCGAAACGGGCGGAGGCAGGCTGATGGGGCGGATGAACGGGCTGGTTCTGTCGCTTGGCGCGCTGGGTTTTGGCATTTTATATCTGCCAATCATTATCATGATTATTTTCAGTTTCAATGCTGGCAAATTGGTTTCGGTCTGGTCGGGCGCCTCGTTGAAATGGTATGCAGGCTTGCTCGAAAATGACCAGCTTTTATCGGCCTTTGGCACGTCATTGCTAATCGCGTTATGGGCCGCGACAATCGCGACGATTTTCGGCATCTGTATCGCGGTTGCCTTTGTGCGCTTTGGCAATTTCAGATCACGCCTTGCGCTTAGCGCGATTGCCAGCGCGCCTTTGGTCATGCCGGAAATTGTCACGGGCTTGTCGATGTTGTTGTTGTTTATTTCGATGGAAAGTCTGTTTGGATGGCCCTCTGGCCGCGGTGTCGATACGATTATTATTGCGCATGCCACCTTTGGGATGTGTTTTGCGGCAGTGGTGATTCAAGCGCGGCTTCGTGATTTTGATATGGCGATTGAAGAAGCGGCGGCCGATCTCGGTGCGACCCAGCCCTTTATCTTTTTGTCGATTACATTGCCAGTGATTGCACCCGCGGTTGTGGCAGCATGGTTGCTTGCCTTTACGCTTAGTTTCGATGACCTGGTGATTGCCAGCTTTGTCAGTGGCCCGGGAAGCTCTACCCTGCCGATTGTGATATTTTCCAAAGTCCGCCTTGGTGTGACACCTGAAATCAATGCGCTTGCAACGGTAATGATTGTTGTTGTTGCGGTGGCAGTGATTGGCGCAAGCTGGGCCATACGCCGCCGGTTATCGGGTCGTGACCAGAACCAGTAACGCGCAAAGATACTGGCGTGGGGTAGCTGCGGCGCCTTAAGCTGGTATGTTGTTAGATGTGACAATCAAAAGTGGCGCTTCGCCGAATATGGGATGAAACAATGACAAAAGCTGTTGGTGATGCGGCATTCCGCATGAAACAAAATGATGAAACATTGCGCGAAATGACCTATGGCGGTGCGCTAAGTTTTGCCCGGCGGCGCTATAGCCGCGATTTTGACGGCGTCGATGTTGTGGTTAGCGGCATTCCCTATGATAGTGCAGTGACCTATCGGTCGGGTTGCCGTTTGGGGCCACGCGCCATTCGCGCCGGATCGGTACAGCTTGCCGAATTATCGCATTTTCCCTTTGGCTTTAATCCGTTTGATCATTTGTCGGTCATTGATTTCGGCGATTGCTTTCTTGATCCGCATCATCCTGATACGGTGTTTGACAGCATCACTGATCATGCTGATGCAATCATCGCAACCGGCGCGAAAATGCTCAGCCTTGGTGGTGATCATGCCATTGCCTATCCATTGCTAAAGGCCCATGCCAAAGCCTATGGCCCGATTGCGCTGGTGCAGTTTGACGCGCATTGCGATACTTGGCCTGATGATGGGGTTGGGTTTGATCATGGAACAATGTTTGCCAGAGCCGTTGCCGAAGGCATTATTGATGTTGGTAAATCAACCCAAGTTGGGCTTCGCACTTATAATGACAGTGATCATGGCTTTGAAATTCTGACAAGCCCTTGGGTGCATCGCAATGGCATTGACGCAGCGGTCGAGATTGTGCGTGCGCGAGCTGGTGATGCGCCGGTATATCTGTCTTTTGATATTGATGGTCTTGATCCGGCCTTTGCACCTGGCACCGGAACGCCGGTTGCAGGCGGTCTTGCCAGCTGGCAGGGGCTCGAATTTGTGCGCGGATTAGAGCCGCTTCATTTGATCGGCATGGATATTGTTGAGGTGGCGCCAGCTTATGATCATGCTGAAATCACCGCCATTGCAGCGGCAAATATGGCTTATGATTGGCTGGCAGTTCTCGCCAAGAAAAAGGGCGCGCCAACAAAACCGGTTGGTCGTATCTAGCCGGTAATTGACCTGCCCCGCACCGGTTTGTCTATAGACGAATATAGTCGCGCATCTTGTACCAGCTCATTCCAAGAGCCAGTGCTGGGGTTCGCAAAAACCCACCGGGAAATGGCAAATGGCGAAGCTTGCTCAAGATGGTAAATAAGGGTGACCGCCCCATGATATGATTGGCAAGAATGGTACCGGCAAGACCGGTTAGCGCAACGCCATGACCGGAAAATCCTTGAACGAAATACACCCCATCACCGGCCGTTCCGAAATGCGGTATCCGGTTCACTGTGATGCCGATACGGCCTGACCAGACCGCAGCTGTGTCACTTTCGGCAAGTTCGGGAAAGACAGCGACCATACGTTGCTTCAAATCGCGTTCAACATTGCCAAGATTGACATTTGTATAGCTGGCACGTCCGCCAAATATCATCCGGCCATCGGCATCAATCCGATAGTAATTCAGCGCTGTATTACAATCGGCAACCGCGGCGCGATGCGGCAGGATATGTGAAATCAGATTATCCGATAGAGGCGTTGTTGCCAGAATTGATGATGTAACCGGCGCTAACCGGCTGGTCATTTTAGCCGTGCCGATATCTTGCAGATAAGCATTGCCGCATAACAGTACGAATTTCGTCGTTATCTTTTGGCCATTGGCAAGCGATAATGTTTTGGTGCTGGCGCCTTTATTGCTGGCGTCTTTATTGCTGGTGTTGGGCGTCGTATCAAGCGCGGTTACGCCAGCATTTTCATAGATGCGCGCACCGGCGGCGCTGGCGGCGCGGGCCAATCCATAAAGATATTTTAGTGGTTGGATATGCCCGCTATTGGCGTCATGCAAGGCGCCAACATAGGCATTTGTGCCAATATGACCGGCAAGCGAGTCGCGATTATCCAAGGCGGTTAAATGATCATAGCCTTTGGCTTGCCATTCATCGCACATGGCCAATAATTCCTGCATCTGTCGGTCATGAAGCGCGGCATGAAGATAGCCAAACCTTAAGTCACAATCGATTTTATGGCGTTGGACTCGCTGGCGAAGCAGATCAACCGCGCTGATGCCTGCATCCCATATCAGCTGTGCCTCATCAGCAGGCAATTGGCGGCTGATATGGTGAAAATCATTGGGCCAGCCTTGACAGACATGACCGCCATTGCGCCCCGATCCACCGCTGCCGATCACATCAGCCTCAACAAGAACAACATCATGCCCGTTCTCGGCAAGGGTCAAGGCGGCCGTCATGCCGGTAAAACCGCCACCAATAATCGCAATTTCGCAATCAAGATTACCGGCGGGTGCCGGAAATTTTGGCTTGTTGGCAATCTCGGTTGCATAGATGGAATTTAGTTCTGCCATGATCTCGAAATATTCGTTTATTGTCAGGCAATGCCGGACAGGTGTTTTCGTGTCAGATTG